>PAIY01000255.1 GCA_002704825.1 Phycisphaeraceae bacterium | reverse complement strand
GAGATTGATCTGCACAAGGGGCCACCGATGATCAAGAGTGAAAACGCTCGACTCACGGCATGGGTGTACGTGGACATTGCTGGTCTGGATGTCGGCACGTATGTCAAGCAGGCTCAACAGGTCGTTGCTTCGCAGGTTCCGTTACCCCAAGGCTACAACATCGTCTGGTCAGGGCAGTACGAATACATGCAGGCAGCACGCAAGCGTCTGATGATGGTCGTGCCAATCGCTGCAGTGCTGATTCTGCTGTTACTCTACCTGGCAACGAACAGTTGGCTGCGCGTGGGCATCGTACTGCTGGCTGTACCGTTTAGCCTGGTGGGTGCGATCTGGCTGCTTTACTTCCTGGATTACAATTTGTCATTGGCTGTCTGGGTCGGCGTGATCGCACTGGCCGGGCTCGATGCTGAAACCGGCCTGGTGATGTTGCTGTACCTGGAAAACAGTTATGACCAATTCAAATCCGAAGGTCGCATGAAGGATCGTGTGGATCTTTGGCATGCGATTCATGATGGTGCGGTACAGCGTATCCGTCCCAAGACAATGACCGTGGTCACCACCTTCATCGGCCTGGTTCCACTGCTTTGGGCCTCGGGTGCCGGTGCCGACACCATGCGTCGTCTGGCGGCCCCCATGATCGGTGGCCTGGGCACCAGCTTCATCATGGAACTACTGCTTTACCCGGTAATCTTCTACCTGGTCAAACTACACAGCGTCAAGCACGATTGATCAATTCCATAACCTGTAACCTCACTGCCCGCGAGAAGACATCCGTTGCGTCTTCTCGCGGGTTTTTGTTGGATTGACCATGCCCTTCAGGTCCGTCTTCATTGGCGAAGCAATCAGTAGGTTGACACAGATAAGTTTGTCCGATTGGAAGATCAGAATGACGCTATACATGATTAGATCGTTTTCAAATTGTCAGTAGCAGCAAACTGCTTTGCAGTTTCAGCGTTGCGTCGCAATGCAGCTATTTTATCACTGTCAACGTGCAATCCAGTAGCTGTAATACACGCAATGCTGTATCGCAAAGCGATAGACCGAATTTGAAAACGATCTAACAATAAGATGTTGGAAGTCATCCCAGGATAATGAATCAGAAAGTTGTCTATCCAAAAGCATGAGCATCATCATCCGCCCAACAAAAAAGCATCGGCATAATTTACCGATGCTTTATGATGACGGGGAGTATCGTTTGTCTGACGTGTTACATGGCAATGCCCTGAGCAACCGCGAGTAATTCTTCCATATCAGCACTGCCCATCACGCACAGCCAACGGTCACCTTTATGAGCCATAACCATATTGACCTTATCGACGGTATGCGTGCAAAATTCACGACCGACACGAATGACCGTTTCCCCTTCGGGACAATGCAGTTTTTTGCCATCAGCCAAGGCAACGGTGATCAGGTGGCCATTGCGTTGGAGACTAACGCAAGTCAAGGTGACACCCTTGTGTTCATGCAGACAACAGGATTGCATCTGCCCCGGCAGATCAGGTACCGGCATGGCACCCTTGGCCTGGGCTGCCAGCATGGCGTTGGCCTGCTCGACGCTGGTGACTTTCATCTGTTCAGCCATGTCGCCTGAAACTTCGTGGTAAATCTGTGCCAATCCAGCAGGCGCAGCAATGACGGGTTGCGTTGTGTTTTGCATCACAAGCAGGCCCAGCATCACAGTAATCAGAATCATGGCTGCGGCCGACATGGGTCGCCATCTCATCCAGGTTGGTATCCGCAGCGTTTGCGGTTCATCCTGCTGCACCACGTCACGCATCAGCGTTTGAAGATGCTCAGCCAAATGCGATGTATCCACCGGCTTGGAGGCTAATTTACCAAGCCGTGCGGATGTTGCCTGATCCAATTTGTTCTGGGTGTTGTCGTTCATGGCGTTGACTCCCTGGCCGCAACCCAACCGCGTTGCAAAGCCAATTGGTAAAGACGATCCCGCAGCATGCTGCGCCCGCGATGGGTTCGACTCTTGATCGTGCCCAGAGCGACATTGAGGATCGCTGCCACCTCAACTTGTTCCATTTTCTCCACATCCACGAGCAGCAATGTCCAGCGGATGTCCTCGGGCAACTCACCCAAGGCTTTGATGATTGCGTCATCTTCAAACCGGCCCATCAAGGCTTCAGGTTCCTCCCACTGTTCATCAAGCTCGCCAGTCGCCTTCGACGAATCGGGCACGGTCACTTCAAGCACATCCGAAGCGACGGACACTTCATCGGGACGATTGCGACCGACACGTAACTGGTCGATGTGCGTTCGCCGGAGGATCGTCATCAGCCATGCTTTGAGATTGGTGTCATCCTGATAGGAATCAATCCCACGCATCGCCTTGACCATGGTCTCCTGAGCCAGATCCTCAGCCTGCTGGCTATGGCGCGTCAGGTACTGAGCAGTTCTCAGCACCATCGGCATCAGCGGCCAGACCAGTTGCTTGAATCGTTGTGCCTGGGCTTGGCTGATCGGCCCATTACGCATGTTCTCTATCCTTCTAAACGATTTTCAATGGCCCAAAGGTTCCATGAGCATGAAGCAATTGTAGTCGAAGGTTGAGAATCGGTAAAAGGCGATTCGCAAAGTATTTGAGTAATTGACTCAAGTGCATTGATTTAAACGCACAGGATAGCGATGGTGATATCATCCAACTGGGCCTGACTGTCTTGGTGTGCCTCTACCAATTGCACCAGTTTTCGAGCTTGCTCGTCTGAAGAAATCAATGAGTTCTGCTTAAGCAACTGCTTGATCGCTGTTCGACCCAATATGTTCCCTTCGGGAGACAAGGCTTCCACAAGACCATCAGTCAACAGCACAATTCGATCACTAACGTGAACCTGTAATTCAATAGCCTCACAGACTGCTTCAGGATCAACACCCAGCAGTAAGCCGGTACCATCAAGTTTATCAATGAGTCCATTCTGTCGAATAACGTAACCTATTTCATGCCCGGCACTGGCATAAACAAACCGACCTGATCGACGATCCAACACGCCCATAAACATGGTGGCAAAATCGCCTTCAAGGGTCACTTCATAAAACCGTCGGTTGATATGTGCAAGAACCTTCGCCGGATCAGTCATTTCACCAGAACTATGCTCGAAGAGAATTTTGAGCATTGCAGCTCCCATTGCGGCAGGTACGCCATGGCCCGTCACATCCCCCATGCAAATCACCACACGGTCATCATCAAGAACTTTCATGTCGAAGAAATCACCCCCTACATCCTCTGCAGGCATATGCACGTTGTAAATACCTGCAGAATGAAGTTCGGCCGGTGACGGTAACAGATTGCATTGAATGCGACGAGCTTTGGACATTTGCACCCGTTGGCTTTTTTCAGCTAATTCCAATTTACTGCTCATCTGTCGGATTTCGGCAGAAAGAAAATCCAACTCAAATGACTTGAAACCTGGTGGCGATACTCCAAGCTCTCTGTCAGCAATCCGGCGAACGGCATGAACCAGGATAGCAATCGGGCGCGTGACCAATCGCATTAATATCAAATTGACAACCAAAGTCAGAACCACACCAAGCACAGCCATTTCAAGAGCGCGTTTCAATAATTGAGTACGAGATGCTTGTTGTACGTTCTGTGTAAATTCAGAAACATAGATTTGAAGCTTGTCATCCGCACTGGACTCTGTCCCAACGATAATGGGCTTGCCATAGGCCAGCCCAGTTTTTGCCGGCGTTTTGCTAGCCTGCTGAATCACCCTCGCAAAGGCAGGTGATGCTCGATGATGTGTTCTGGCTTGCAAAATAACCTGATCCAAACGCACCACAATGTGATGGCCCGGAGAGACAGCATCTTGCATGCGAGCACAAGCATGGTCAATAAATCGTTGAACATCTGAATGTCCATGAACCTGTAATTCTGTGACAGCCGAATGCAGCAATGCCGCCTCTTCCTGAAGCGAAATCTGTTTTTCTGTCAATCGTTGATCGAGCCCACGTTGATAGTCAAAAATAAGCCCAATGGATAACCCCACAAGCAAGACCGTGTTAACGGCGAGCAACAGTGCGGTTCGAATACTGGCTTGTTGCTTCGTAAACACGGTCTTACCTTGTCGGTGTTCTGTACAATTTTGATCCTGATTGTGGGGGATTCGAATCATCCCTTATGTTAAAAACAAACATCGCGTAATAAGATTACTCAAGGTGTGTACATATCCATCATGCTTTCTTCAATATGGCATATCTTGAGCCGCCCACCACAGGACTCGCAAGGTTCACCCATGGGGTTGTATTCAACTTCGCCACGTGCAGCCTTGTCACATTTGTCGCAGACAATCTTCTTTTCTTCCTGAATCCGCATGACATTGGCCTTACCGTCCTTGTTGACGGTTTTCACCCAAACTGTCTTGCAAGAATCGCACTTAACGGCTTGCGTCTTACCTGTAGACTGGGTCGATGCACACCCGGTAAACAGAAAAGTCATGCCCAATAAAGCGACGGACAATAAAATGGTTTTGGATACTTTCATATCAAGTTCCTCATATCAGAAAAGGTTTGCCCCCACTTATCAGTTATCAATGATTTTCAAATACCAGACGTTCCACAAAACATGCTTTTCATGAAGAAGAACGCTAGGCGTTGTGTTTGTATCGAATGAAATCAATGTGATATTAACCATTGTGGAAAAAGTTCTTCAAGAATGAATCTATCTACCTACTGTTGTAATACGTCCGGACCAATCGCAGTCAGATGGAGCTCCGAAATGAAACCCATCAACCTTGATCATGCTGATCCGTTGATTTATCCGGCATGCTCCCCCGATGCACTTGCACGTTGACCTGAGCAGGCAGGATAGAGCCAGTGGGCATGTCCAGGGTAAATGGCGCACGGCGTAATCCCTTGACGATTAAAAGTGTTTGCAGATATGTCACCTCTTTGCGTGCCAAGACATTGCCTTGGGCATCAAGCGCAGTGATCTGGACATAACCGTGGATATCCGCGGGAAACAGCCATGTGCGTCGAACTGTGCCACGAATCAGAAGGTGATCGTCTTGAACTTGAGCCTGGGCATGACTGATGTACAAGCCTGAGGTTCTGGTGATGTTGACAGGAATGGTTTGAGCCAGTTCCTCGGGAACCTGTGCAGAGATGATTTCAACGCAACCCAGTAACAGGACAAGGAAACAACTGACAGACAAACGTGCGGGTAAAGCAAACATGGAGGACTCCTTTTCAAATGTCCTGATGACGCAACCGCAGAGCATTACTGACGACCGACACACTGCTGAAGGTCATGGCGGCGGCAGCAAACATGGGGCTCAGTAAAATCCCAAAGAGCGGATAGAGCACACCGGCAGCAATAGGAACACCGGCGGCGTTGTAGATGAAGGCAAAAAACAGGTTTTGCCGAATATTTCTCATGGTTTTACGACTGAGTAAGCGGCAAGTCGCAATGCCGCGTAAGTCGCCCTTGACCAGTGTCACACCAGCTGACTCGATAGCGACATCTGTGCCGGTCCCCATGGCAATGCCAACATCAGCCTGGGCCAACGCGGGGGCATCGTTGATGCCGTCACCCGCCATGGCTACGCGTCGTCCTTCAGCTTGGAGCTTTTTGATCACAGCGGCTTTCTGATCCGGTAATACTTCAGCTTCCACACGGTCGATGCCCAATTTCCCGGCCACTGCCTGGGCAGTCGTGTGATTATCGCCGGTGAGCATGACAATATTCACCCCTGATTCATGCAGCAGTTTGACTGCTTCCGGTGTCGATGACTTGATCGGGTCAGCCACACCGAGCAATCCTGCCGGTTTACCGTCGATGGCAACGAACATCACTGTCTGGCCTTCACCACGCAAGGCTTCAGCACGATCAGCCAACGACCTTATATCAGCAGCCAGTTGCTCCATCAAGGCCCGATTACCCAGTGCCACATTTCGGCCATCAACACGACCCTGCACACCCTTGCCGGTAATGGACTGAAATTCTTCGGCCACGCCCAAAGCGAGTTTACGTTCCTGAGCACCATTCACAATCGCGGTGGCCAAAGGATGCTCGCTTCCCCATTCCAGCGTAGCGGCCATGCGTAGCAAATGGCTTTCTGAACCGATCATATCCTCAGCAAGTTCGATGGACACCAGTTTGGGTTTGCCTTCAGTTAACGTTCCGGTCTTGTCGACGACGAGTGTGTCGATTTTCTCCATCACTTCCAGTGCTTCGGCGTTTTTGATCAACACACCAGCCTGGGCACCGCGGCCGACACCCACCATGATCGACATGGGTGTAGCCAATCCCAATGCACACGGGCAGGCAATGATCAACACCGCCACCGCGTTAACGATGGCATAGGCCATGGCGGGGTGCGGTCCCCAAAGTGCCCAGACACCAAACGTGATGGCCGACGCCAGTAGCACGGCCGGCACAAAGTATCCGGCAGCAATATCGGCCACGCGCTGTATCGGAGCGCGGCTGCGTTGTGCCTGGCTAACCATCTGTACGATCTGGGCAAGTAACGTTTCATCACCGACACGCTTGGCCTCCATGACGAAACTACCCGTCAGATTGACCGTCGCACCGGTGACTGTATCGCCGGTTTCTTTGCTGGCCGGGACGGGTTCGCCGGTGATCATCGATTCATCAACGGTACTTTTACCTTCGATCACGGCACCATCGACAGGGATTTTTTCGCCGGGCTTTACACGCAGCTTGTCACCAATCTGCACGTTTTCCAGTGGAATTTCCTCTTCCTGACCATCGTTTTTGATCCGTCGAGCTGTCTTGGCGGCAAGATCGAACAAAGCGCGAATCGCGCCACTGGTTTGGCGTCGAGCCCGCAGTTCGAGCATCTGTCCCAACAGAATCAACGTAATGATGACCGTGGCAGCTTCAAAGTAGACACCTACCTGCCCGGATTTGTGATGAAACGATGGCGGGAAAATCTGTGGGGCCAATGTGGCCACTAGGCTGTAACCGAAGGCCGCAATCACGCCCAGTGAAATGAGCGTAAACATGTTCAGGTTCCACGTCACAATGGATCGCCAACCACGCACAAAAAATGGCCATCCCGCCCACAACACCACGGGTAATGAAAGCACCAACTCCGACCACCGCGCGACGGTATGCTCCAACCACTTGTCAAACGACAATCCAACCATCGGCCCCATGGCCAGCAGTAACACTGGCACGGTAAACACCAAGCTGCCCCAAAATCGACGGGTCATGTCAGCCAGTTCGCCACCCTCTTGCGAATCATCGTGTGACGATGCGGATTTTGGTTCCAACGCCATGCCACACTTGGGACATTGGCCCGGTCCGACCTGTTCGACTTCAGGGTGCATCGGGCAAGTGTAGATCGCTTTATCGGATGCCTTCTGTGGTGTTTGAACGGGAGCATGGTGATTGCCTACCTGCTCCTGATCATGTGTATCAGCAATGTACGCCTGCGGATTGGCCTGAAACTTCCGGGCACAACCGTTACTGCAAAAGTGGTACATATGCCCATCATGTTCCAGATGTTCAGCAGCCTTGTCCGGATCGACTGTCATGCCGCAAACCGGATCGATACCCGTTGTCGATTGATTGTGTATCTGCATGGTATCCCCTGATATTGGAGAGGTTGAACTCCGCGATCAACTTAACTTGTACCCACTCTATTGTTCATAACGATCAAATCCCGCAATAAGTTCCAATCAGAGTGAGATTTCCTGTACAGATGGCATATCGATCAAACAAATTCGAATTGAAATGGTCGAAAACTTTTTCACGACCTTGGAACTTTCAAGCAAGCAGCGTCGTTTAATGTGATAGACACCTGACGAATGAAATCAAGTTCGATGCATCCGGCTGTGTGTGACTCCCATACTTGTGTTTGGGAGAGTTGCATTTTCATGAAAGGATCGAATATGTCTCGCACTCTCACCTGCATCCTGGCCGTGCTGTCACTGGCTTTACTATCAATGAGTCCCGTCCGTGCGGCAGATGATGGTCATGATCATCACGAACAGGGAAAGCACATGAACATGAGTCATGCGGAATCACTAAACCATGACCCCTACACCTTGTCCGTCGATCCTCTGGGTGATTCCCTGGTCAATGTTGCCCAGCCTGTTGCCGTCATGCACGATGGTCGCCAGCTTCTGTTTGCCAGCGAGAAGAACGCAAATACCTTCAAGCAGCATCCCAAGAAGTATCTGGCGGATGTCGATGCGATGATCATCAAACAACAGGCTCCAACATATCCGCTGACCACCTGTGTTGTCTCTGGTGAAAAGCTCGGTGCAATGGGCAAACCGATTCAGCGCGTGATCGGTAACCGGCTCGTGGAATTCTGCTGCCCGGGTTGTATCAGCAAAGCTCAGAAGGATCCCGCCATGTACATTGCCAAGATCGATGCAGCCGTCATCCATGCTCAGAAGAAAGACTATCCCATGACAACCTGCCTTGTCTCCGGCGAGAAACTCGGTGACGAGATGGGCGCACCAATCAATTATGTGGCCGGCACACAACTCGTTGAATTCTGCTGCAAGGGCTGCATCAAAAAGTTTGAAAAGAATCCCGCCCAATATCTGGGCAAACTCAGTCAAACCACTCAACCGCAAGATTCACATTCAAACCACAACCATTAACACAGGATCATTTACATGAGTTGTTGTTCAAAACATAAAAAGCGGTGGCCGATGATTGTTTTTCTGATCGTGCTTGGGAGTGTGATCCTGATTGCGGTCCTTGCGGACGCCCAGACACGTAACACTTCGACGGAAATAACACCTACCGATCAATCACAGGTGTTGGATGCTGCCTCTTCAGAACAAGCCTGTTCCGGCCATGCGGCTTCTGAACCATCCTGCTGTGCCAAACCGCCACAGAAGAAGTAATGACAATTGAATCACCCATGCTATGACCATCTGTCTGTCATCAAGCATCATGGTTGATGACAGACACCGTTTTCTACCTCATGCCGAGTGGTGTTCCCGTCACACCGCTCGGTTTTTATTTTCACCGCAGAAATCAGTTGGCTAATACATTCCACATTAACGCCATATCGAAGGAGATTTCACAATGCACAGTCATACAATTTGCATGAGAAAGCGCATTATCTTCCTGATGAGTCTATCAGTTGTTGCCGGCACGATGTTGGCACAACCACTCCATGCACAGCAATCGCCAGACATGGCATCAGTCAACATGCAACTGACCAACAAGACTTGCCCGGTGACAACAGGGGAAGCTGTTGATCCCGACCAATGGGTTGATTACCAGGGCCAGCGAATCTATTTCTGTTGTGGAACCTGCAAACGCAAATTTGAACGCAATCCCCAAGCATACATGGCTAATCTGCCGCAACTGGCCACGGTGACTCCCGCCACAAGTCATGGGGCGAACGCACATGATGACCACGACCATGAGGCTGCAGCTGCCAGCGGCCACGATTCACACGAACCCGGCAACGAAGCAGTAGAGCATGATCACAGTGCTCATCAACATGCTGATAATCAAACTGGCATTGCAAAACTCATCGCATGGTTAGGCAAGTTCCATCCACCATCAGTACATTTTCCGATCGCCTTGCTCATCAGTGCTGCCCTGGCCGAGTTATTGCTGATCACCACAAAACGCACCTTGTTTGATGCTGCTGCCCAGTTCTGCGTTTGGGTCGGTAGTATCGGCACGTTCAGTGCTGTCACGTTGGGATGGTTCCTGGCCGGTTTTCGGCTCAATGACCCGGATTGGATCATGACCACCCATCGTTGGTTAGGTACAGCCGTCGGTTTGTCGGCTGTCTTAATCCTGATAATGTGCATCGCATCTCACCGGGGCGGCACACGTCAGTTACAGTGGCGATGGTGGTTTCGCGTCATGCTTTTTATCACTGCAATTGCAGTAGCCATGAATGGATTCCTTGGCGGTGCCCTGATATATGGTTTGAACCATTATGCATGGTAATCCCATCGTTAGCAGACAGCATTCGCAACTTCGTGCGTCATGCCATAGTAACGTCTGTGGCTGAGTCGATTTAATCTGTCACGATTCCCTGTTGCATAGACACATTGCTTTTATGATCAAACAAAAAGACCCGGCAAGACCAAAGTCATTGCCGGGCGCATCCGGGGATTCCGGGGGCATGAGTGAAAATTTATTGATGGACTGGTGCGTTTATGCCGGGGTGTACCGGGCAATCACTGAGCAGATGGCACACGAACATGAATCACACGCGACGACCTGTGTGGGGCGATCCAGCGAAGCTCCGTTTCATAGCGGTAGTTGCCAGCATCAAGTTGAGCCTGATTGCCTTTGAACGCAAAGGGTTTCTGGTCGACCTTAGTATGCGTCCGGGCAAAGCTTGAGGAGCGGTAGTGGGTACTGCCGATCCCCGGGCCGGCATAGGCCACTGTCGAAAGGCTGAACAAAGCCACAAAGGCGGTGAGGGAAAGAATGCGTTTCATATCGAGTCTCCTAAAGGCATCGGATGTCCATGAGCTGACGTGTGATGCCAAGCCGTTCGTCATCTCATCCATCTAAACGAACGGCAATGAGGTGAAGGTTCCAAAAGGGTCAGTTTTTATCTTAAATTTTTTGACTAAAAAATAGACCGCTCAATCAGGTAAACTGACGGATTGCCTGAATATTGTGCTACGGTTGACACAAATTCCCCACTTATAAGCCTGGCACATGTCTTGCGTTTGATCTCATCATGAGGTTTTGGCAATTTTCAATTCTCTTTTCAATCATGTTGTTAACTGGATGCAGCACCATCGGGCAAACACCTGACGTGATATCACACCATAAGAAGTGGGCTCTCCAGCATGGCGGTATTCTGGTTGATCAAAGACACCAACGATTGAATCAAACCTGTCATCGTCTGGCCCCTGCATGTCACGACATTGTCATTGATCCCCATGTTCTGGATAGCAACAATTTGGCTGCTTATTCCTGGCCCAACGGGGAACTGTATGTCACACGGGGTATGATCGACGCAGCCAGCCCGGACGAATTGGCATCCGTGGTTGCACATGAAATTGGACATCTCATTGCCCATCACAATCATTCAGATGCCACAACCATGTTGCTTGGGCAAAAGCATGATGTAAATCCTGAAATTCAATCAGATGCATTGGGATGCCGCATCCTGGCAGCCTGCAACATTTCAACGACAGCCATGCTACATACTCTCCAGAAGGTCAAGCAATCCACCCCAACCCACGATCCAGCGCATGCTCTGCTCAACCAACGAATTCTACGACTTCAATCAGACATGAGCAATCCGTTTCCCAATTGATCATCTAAAGCGTTTTACCCGCCCAATCCGGCAGCGCATTAACCGCCCCATTGACGTCCAGCAAGGCAGGATCGGTGTAGAAGTTGGTGGTCAACTCGATCCGGCTATGCCGCATGGCAGCTTGGGCAACGCGGGGATGGACACCGGCAACGGCCAGGTGGGTGCCGAAGGTGGTGCGGAGAGCGTGAATGTCGACGACTCGGCCACGGGCATCGTTCTTTGCAATCCCAGCGGCCTTGCAGTCAGCGTCAAAGACACGAATGCCAGGCGGGTTATCGAATAGTATTGCCTTGTAGCCCTGTTTGCTGCGATGTTCGAGGTGTTGTTTGATTTTTTCAACCACATCGGCCCGCAATGGTAACCGACTCTCCTTACCACTCTTGGACTGGTTAGCGTAGAGTTCAAAGTACGGCGCGGGTTTGGCATCCAGGTACAACTGGCCCAGCGTCAGACTGCGCAGTTCCTTGTGACGAAGGCCAGTCGAGACAGCCATCAGATAGAACAATGCGCGTTCCCTGCCGAGGCGTTCGAGTTTCTTGAGGTGGGGCTGCTTGAGCTTGGTTAAACCACGTTCGTAACAGGCATTCAGATTCTGTTGCGTGACGGTTTCGTAATGCCAGGTTTGTCGGCCTTTGCGTTTGGACTTGGGAATTTCAATCTTGCCTCTGCCCCACTCGGCGATGGGACGCAGCGCTGCTGCCCGGAGCAGGTTGCCGACTTCCTCAATGGTTAATGCTCTACGGATATGGCGACGATCACTGGCACGATCGGCCTTCTGCACCATCGTTACTGGGTTAGCGACGATGCGTTGTTCCCGCACGAGCCAGTTGCAGAAGGCATGCATCGAGATCACGTATTCATTGCGCGTGGCAGCAGCCATGTCTTTGTCTTCAGCTTTGCTTAACCAACGGTTCATCGCATCGCTGGTGATGTCAGCTAATTTCTTGATCTTCAAATCTTCAACCAAACGGTTGAGTCGACATTTCACGTTCTTGCGGTAGTTCTTCGAGACTTTGCGCCCACGGACGCGTTTGATCTTCAGATGCTCAAGATATTTTTCAATGTGATCGGTAATGGCTGCTTTGCTGTGTTCAGCCACTTCGATCTCTTGCGGCGTGATGAAACCAGCACGAATCTTCTCCTGTTCGGCCAAGACATCGGAGAGAACGCGTTGGGCAGCCTGTTCATCGCGACAGCCGGTGGAGATGCGTTTGTCGTTGCCAGCATGATCGGTATACCTGGCATACCAGACTTCCGAGACGTACATCATGCGTTTGCCGTCTTCGGCTAGTGGTGCGGTTTTGAGTTTGCCGTGTTTCGTGCGCCATTGGACGACGGGCTTATTGCGTCGCGTGACGATTTCCGCGCCGTTTGGCATGGGGATCGGATAGGTTTTCTTGTACAGGTTGGCCATGGGTACTTCGTTTGCCTTTCACGTAAGTGTCGTTGTTTGTGACACCATTGAGCCTCATGTTCGCTCAGTTTACAAGGCACATTTGCGGGATTTTATGCTTATTTTCAGGGGTTTTCGGGATTCAACGCTTCCGGGGGCGGACTGGTGGGCAACCGGCATTGATCCACTTTTCAATGACGTTGCGATTCCAGCGAACCAACATGCCAAGACGAATTGGCGGTGGCATACGTTTGGTATCGCAGAGACGATAGAC
>PAIY01000254.1 GCA_002704825.1 Phycisphaeraceae bacterium | reverse complement strand
TGCAACAAATTCATGATCCGACCGATACCATCATCCATCGACTCAATCATCGCATGGACCCGTTTCTGTCCTTCTGTCAGATCATCACGGTCTTTGTACTTTGCCAACTTCTCATCGCTTGCCTGCAAGGGGCGATGCGGTGCATAGTAAGCCAGATGCAGGAAGAATGGCTCGGATTGGTGATTGGAGATATAGCGTAAAGCGCGCTCGGTAAGATTGTCGGTCAGATACGTTTTGCCATCGGCTTTCTCGGGGGTGCCGTTGTGGTCGATGGTGTACTTCCAGTAATCCATGCCTTGGGGGTGATAGGTTTCAACGTGGCTAAACCCCCTGTTTTCAGGACGAAATCCACCATCATGTCCGCAGTGCCACTTGCCGATGAGTCCGGTGTGATAGCCGCTTGCACCAAAGAGATCCGCAATAGTGGTCTCGCGTGCAGCGATGTGATTTAATCCATGAATCTCATTGAGGCAGGTGCAACCGGTTCGGTGCGGGTAACGCCCCGTGAGAAAGCCTGCCCGAGATGGTGCACACACGCAGCTCGCTGCATAGCCCTGAGACAACCGTAGTGACTGGCGATACAGATCATTGAGCGCAGGCGTGTGGTTGATGCCTTGATTGATGACGGACAGATCACCATAACCCATATCGTCAGCCATGATGAAAATGACATTGGGACGCGTGCTCATTACTTGCCGACCTTGAGGTTGTTCTGGTTGATGACGTTGTTCATGTTACCGGGAACTTCGAGTGTGCCTTCGTAGAGATTATTTACCAGGATCACGCGTCCGGGATACGGTGATGTGCCAACGTTGGTAAAGCTGATCGGCGTTGCCCAACCGCGGAAGCTGTTGCCATCAAGTTGTCGGAACACGTCGTTTGCTATGGTGTCTTTTTGCTTAGTCACATATAACGGCTTGAGTCCTGCTCTCCTCTTCTAAATGCACATCATTAAGTTCAAGTTGGATGGATCGTAGTTTTGCGGTATCAAACTTGGCGACTCGATCAAATGTGAACAGACCGTTCTGCTCTTGAAAGACATCAGTTAACTGCGTGTAGCAATATCCGAACATATTTGGATTCTGCAACAGACAGGTAACCAACCCCGCAAAACGCTCATAGAATTCTTCCAACGACCGGGGTGTGTTGCCATATCCCCATGATTGTTTTTTCTCCGCATCCTCTGCAAATTCTGGAGCCCATTTAATACCACCAAACTCACTACAAAAATAAGGTTGGCCGGTATAAGGTACGTTCATAAGTTTGCCAGAGCTTCCGATTTGAGGATTGATATAAGGTTCATCGTGTTCCAAACCTGCCATCTGTTTAGCAAAACGCTGCGGGTCCTGCTCATAACTATGACTGTCATACACATCCGCATTGAGAACGCGATGACTGTAGCCTGAAGCATCAAGTACCGGGCGCGTCGCATCAATGCTCTTGGTCATCAGGTAAAGTCCATGCGTCAGATCATCCAGCGCGTCGATATCGTCAGATTCAAAACGATGTGTTTCATTGAGCGGACACCAGCCAATAATACAGGGATGGTTGTAGTCTCTTTCTAACGCTTCATCCCACTGCCGGAACATGGCATTGTGTGGGTGATGCTTCCATGGATCAATCGACATAAAGTGTCCGGTTTGATGGTGTAACCCCCAATCACCAAACTCGCTCCAGACCAGATACCCCAGCCGATCTGCATGGTACAAGAATCGTTCTTCGAAAATTTTCTGATGTAACCGAGCGCTGTTAAAACCTACTGACATGGATAGTTCAATGTCATTGATCAATGCCTGATCTGACGGCGCGGTCATCAGTCCATCAGGATAGTATCCCTGGTCGAGTACCTGTCTTTGGAAGCAAGGCTTACCATTAATCAGAAACTTTTTGCCTTGCAGACAAATCGAACGCAAACCTGCATAACTTTTTGCCTTGTCAACAAGTTGTCCTGCTGTATCCAAGAGTCGAATTTGAATGTCGTATAAAAATGGATCATCGGGATGCCAGAGCACGCGATCATGATCTTGAATTTGCAAAATTAATTCAGGCGTCAAATCCCAATCAGCCAGGACGGTTGATTCTGCAACGAGTTGCCCACGTGCCAGAACCTGGACATGCACACGCAAGCCATCCGTTCGATTCCCAGCAAGAGGCTGACGAATGTGAAAACAATTGTTAGCCAAGTCAGGTGTGATCCGCGGGCGCTTTAAATAGGTGTCAGCTACAGGCTCCATCCACACGGTCTGCCAGATACCGGTGGTTCGCTGGTAATAGCATCCATGATGCTGGTAGGTATCCAGTTGCTGTTTGCCACCTGCTTTGTACTGGCGTGCGTAGTCCCGTGCTCGTACCACAACCACAGCGCCCGATCCAGGCTCAACGTATTGGCTAATTTCAAATGAAAATGGCGTAAACCCGCCGCGATGGGTTCCGAGCTCATGCCCGTTGACCCAGACGGTCGTGTCGTAATCACAAGCCTGAAAATGCAGCAGTATTTTATGAGTCCATTCTGCTGGGATCTCGATCTGACGGCGATACCAGACGGCCTGCATGAAGCCCTGATAGTCGATACCCGAGAGTTTGGATTCGGGACAAAATGGGACCGTGATTTGTTGTGTTAAATCTCGATCCAGCCAACCGCATTCNCGGCCACTGTCATCATGGTCGATTTCAAATTGCCANTGCCCATTGAGACAAAGCCAATGCTTGCGTACAAATTGCGGTCTTGGATATTCACTTCTTGGGATCATCTTCATCGCCTGGTANGGTGTTAAACATTCTGGTTGGCAGTTGGTTTAATAAACCAACTNCCGNAAATTCTGGACACGGTGAAANGTAATGAGATTNCCNTCGTGGGCATTNTTGGCNTGNNGGTTTGCCGATCGGCTTAANATGCANAGGTCCTGATCAACAACAATCATGCTTGCGTAATGCCTGGCATCCAATGCTGTTTTCCCAATCGCCACGACACCTGCAAAACACCAGTCGATGAGGTTTTTGGAAAAATGCAGAACCAGTCGATGGCGTTCGTTATTGGGCAGATTGATACGGTCGGCAGGCATGTGCTGAGCCTTGGTCATCGAATCAGTGTTTTGCGAACTGAGCAGCCAATACAGCTTTGTACATGGATCATAGAGAATGTGAAACTTCATCTGACCGCCAGGCAATGCAATGATGCGACACTCCCCGCCCGAAGGAAAATGTTCAAATGATGTGATCATCTCTCCGGTTCCTGGTGTATCACCTTGCTCGGTCACTTTAAGCAAGGCAGCATAGCCGCTATTGGCCAAATGCAATCGCATCACCAAATGCAACGTTTTGCCCGAGGGCTCAAACCAGTAGTGATCCGGATCAACAATCTGAACCACATTGCTCTCCAACCAACCGGGCGGTGCACTGTTACGGCCGGGCTGCGAGGGATCAGGCAGATAAAAATCTAGCGGATCGATCGGATAGAAAAATCTTCCCTGATCGATGAGATGATCATTATCAAATTCATCGCGGAAAACGCGCTCAGTGGCAAAGCTCCAGCTTTCACGCTTCGTCAAATCAGCATTGATCTTAGCCCGCATCAGAACCGGCGCATTGACGCTGGGCTTCCAGGCTTTGCAATCATCATAAACCTGGCGTTCCATAACCAGGTACACACAGCCGTTGGCATAGTGAACGTTGCAAGGCGCTTGATGCCAGTGGTGATTGTGGGTGAGTTTGGTGGGCTGGCTCCATGTTTGGCCGTGGTCGTCTGACGCGACAATCATCAGGTCACCGGAATGACCAAGAATGTACAGACGGTTACCTGCCATGAAAGGACGAGCGTGGTAAAATGGGAAGTCCAAACGATGTTCCCATGTCCTACCGCCATCATCACTGACAACGCACTTACCGATGTTCCCGCCATGAAAGTCGCCGACCGTGCTTTTGAGGCCTGGTAGGTCTTTGACACCGGGGCCTCCAATATCGAACGTCCCAACCATGCGCCCGGATGGTGTTTGGCATAGCCCCGGACTGTAGCAAAACAATGCCTTGCTATCGGGACTCTCAAATACCGTTACAAAATGATCCGCCAATGGTTTCATCAATCAAATCTTTCCGACATAAAAATTAATACTTAATAAGAGTGATCCCATCGATGATATATTCAACGCTGTACTGCTGATGCTGGTTATCATATACATTTAGCTTGGTGTTCAATCCCAATCCAATCGACTTGATCTTGTCCAAATCCAGATGGAAAAGCGGGCCATCAAAAGTAGAGAAGTTTGAAAGGTACACAAATCCTTCAAACGGAAATATCATTTTGTATCGCCCCGGTTCGTCACAATAGATTCGTGTACTCGAACCGTATCGCGCACCATTTTCTTCAACAAGAGTACACATATACCACGTCCCTGGCCTGGCCTGCAGGATGTCGACATCAAAACTGATCGCATCNTATTGACTCAAATCAAGCAGTTGCACACCATTGGGAAAGGATTTTAGAACCGGCCAGAACATGCGATGNCCATCTTCCAGGAAGTCCACNCGAAATAGACTGCCTTGCTCGCCAAGTGATTGGAAAGTCTCTGTTTGATGTGCTGAATCTGCTGCNACGGTCCAGTTTAATTCNGCAAGTGAATCAAACAATGGATGGACTTCCTGTGGCGGTAAATACATCCGATCCAAACTTANTCGAAGCGAAGCAATACTCGTACTACCGGGNATACTCAATTGCACATCTGTCGTTTGGATACCGNTNTCAATTGAACCAGGNGCAGTGATTTGTATGCTTGTTGTGTNNTTTTCNTGCGGCATCACCGTAAANGCNGGNTNNGNNACCTGAATCTGCCANGNNCCCGTNTCNGANATCGCNAGTTGACCNGAGAAAGGATNNGTCAGAAAANTTGTAAATATGANCAAGNCCGTTGTATTGATGNCCGGGTTCCAAATCCAACGTCGCAAAGGGAGTATTGTATTTTGCCTCAGGATCAAGTCTGACATCGATCACCAACTCGGATTGNATTGTCTGTTGTGGTGTGTAATTCTGGACATCCGTGGTAAAGGTATCGGTCAATTGCTCNGCAGCCACGTAGACCGCTTCACTGGGAAGTGACAGATTCAAGATACCATTTGTAGCATTACCTGAAGCGATGGTTTCGCCGGTCATGGAGACGACCTGGTAATTGCCCTGGAGTTGGAGCGTTACTGTAACTGGATAATTCTTGCTACATACGATCAAACGCGGTCCATGGGACGTGTCATAGCGATGAGCCCAGATGTCGTTGGAATAGTGATGCGTACCGACATATTGACCGCCGAGCATTCTGTTCAAAGTCGCGATTGCCGCATAGCATTCCGTTGCCATGAATTTATGATCGAGTACGGATAAAAATGTGAACACGGACTTCCAATAGAAGTACATTACTTTCTCGGCACCCGCTGCATTGATATTGGTCATCAAGGGCCCGACCAAAGTAGCATGGTGATGAAGCTGGTCCACGGCTTGCTGACTCGTGTCATGAGCATACAGACCGTCAGTAATAATACCTGTTTCGGTACACCAGACAGGCATGACAGATTGAGTAATCGCGTCCGTACTGTTGATAAAACTTTCCGTATAACCCAGGGCGGCTTGAACATCAGCATAGGTATGAAAGTTGGCGACATCGTAATATTCATCCATGCCGTTTCGGTGCAGCACATCTCGCAGATATGGTGCTGGCTGTGAATAGGATGGGCCAACAACCAACTTCTGCGGCGAACGTTTTTTCAAGGTGAGATAGGCAACCTTCTGCATGGCTGCGTATTCCCATGCTGTCCCTGCGTAAAAGTTCTGCAGGTTGATTTCGTTAAATATTTCCCATGTATCAATCCACGGGTCTAATTGCTCGTCGAGCAAAGTCAACATGCGCTCAAACTCAAACAAGTCGTCAGCAACCTTGAGGATATTCCCATCAGCGCGTAAACGTTCGGGCGTTTGCAGGAACTTGGCAACGACTTTCAAGCCAGCTTCAGTATTGGCCTGATAGGTATCGCGTGTCTTGATAAACCATGGGCTATCGGTCAGATGATCCAAATCGTGGGATTCGAAAATACCTACCAGGTTCAGACGTTCGCGGACATAATCAAGCCCCGCCATTTGAGCCATGGTCGCAGCACGTTGGGCTTCGGATTTCTCCCAGCTTGGTGCGGTTGCCATACCGTAGTCGACGCCGAAAACATTGCCTGTTTGCTGTGGGTAGTCATTGGCTTCAGCCACAACGACAAAGTAATTCAGATAGTCTGCAGCTTTGATGCGATAATACCCAGTTGGCATGACACCCAGATCAACATTCTTTGGGTAAGAGAGATTAAGCTGCCTGATCGTCTGCCCCTGTCCATTGAGTATGCTCAAATCTCCGTTGGCCAGACAGTCAAAGGAAACCGTCTGGGAAGCGGTGAAGACGTTGATGTTCCCCGGGAACACAAATGCGTCATAATCCAACGTGACCGGTGGCACGATGTCAACTTGGATACCATCAACTGCAAGATACGCAAGAGGTTGGTCATCAGGGCTGATGGAATAGCCCAAAGTCATCGAAGCGATGTGTTTTAAGTCCACTTGCTGATCAGTTTTGAGTTCAAGATCTTCGTGTGAGAAAACCAGTGTTTGATTTTGTTGTGTGAATTGCACGCCGTTTTTTGTATAGCAAGAATTGCCGTTGACATCTTTGAGATGAATCTTTATCACCGGGGCAAAGCCTTGATCGCTTGTCGAAACACCAACCACAAATGCCTTGACCATGGAAAGATCAATCGGTTGAGCAAAGCTCAATTCAGGATATATCCAGCCTCCACCGACATCCAAACGCTGGGCCTGCATCTGCATGGCAGGCGGTTGGACGGGATCCAGTTGTACAGAAACATTCGTGCTGTGAACACTCCGCCAAGCAGGTAGTTGCTGACCGGAATACTCACTCAAAGGGACTATCAATTGTGCGTACCCTAAACTACAGACACCAAACAACACGATCATCATAGTGACAAGTGAGTGACGAATGATTGGCATTCTATTTCCTATCAATTTTTCTATGGCAGGATCATTTGGATACCCAAGACATTGATACTCAGTATTTAATGAGGGTGATACCATCGATAACATATTCAATGCTGTATTGCATGCTTTGATTGCCCTTGTGTTTTTTATTTGTGTTCAATCCCAACCCGATGGCTTTGATCTTGTCCAAATCCAAGGTAAATTGCGGACCATCGAATGCAGAGAAGTTTGACAGATAAACAAAACTCGAAAATGGGAAGACCATTTTGTATCGACCCGGCTGGTCACAGTGGATGCGTGTACTCGAACCATATCGCGCCCCATTGGCTTCGGTAAAGGTACACATGTACCAGGTTCCCGGGCGAATCTCTTTGATATCAACTTCAAAACATATCGCATCGAATTGGCTCATATCAACCAACTGATTGCCATTGGGATAGGACTTGAGAACCGGCCAGAACATGCGATGACCGTTCTCAATAAAATCGACCTTGAAGAAGTTACCTTGATCTCCCAGTGATCGATACGTCTCAGTTTGATGAGATGAATCTTGTGCAACCGTCCATTTCAAATCCTTAAGGGATTCAAACAATGGGCGTACTACCAGCGGTGGTAAATGCATACGATCAAGGCTTAATCGCAAGGACGCGACACTGTTGCTGCTGGGAATGCTCAGTTGCACATCGGTCATTTGCACGCCGCTGCCGGTTGAACTGGGAGCAATCAGTTCAATGCTTGTGGTGTATTTTTCTCGCGGCTTGACGGTAAACGTGGGCTCAAGAACCTTCACATGCCATTGGCCTGTATCGGAGATATTGAGTCTCCCGGAAAAAGGCTTGTCGGAAAAATTATAAACATGCACAAGACCGTCGTAACGCTGCCCGGGATCGAGTTCCAACATGGCCAACGGAGTGTTGTATTTTGCATTGGGATCAAGTCGAACATCGATGACCAAGTCGGATCGCTGCGAGGGGCGCTCTATGACATCACGTGCGACAGCCACAGATTCGAAGGTATCGTTAAATTGATCTGCTGACACATAGACAGCCTCATCGTCAAGTGACAGATCCAACGTACCATCAACGGTATGCCCCGAAGAGATGATTTCGCCAGTCATGGCAACGACCTGGTAATTGCCATGGAGCTTCAGTGACACCCTGGCTGGATAGGTTTTACTGCACACAATCAAACGCGGGCCTTTGGACGTGTCATAGCGATGCGCCCAGACGTCGTCTGAATAGTGATGCGTCCCTGCATATTGACCGCCGAGCATTCGATTCAATGTTGCAATCGCGGCATAGCATTCGGTAGTCATGAATTTACGATCAAGCACGCACAAAAAGGTAAACACCGACTTCCAGTAAAAGTAAAACACTTTCTCCGTGCCTGCAGCATTGATGTTGGTCATCAATGGGGCAACCAAGCTAGCGTAATGATGCAGCTTTTGAACGGCCTCTTCGCTACTGTCACGGGCATAGAGACCGTGTGTTTCAATACCTGTTTCGGTACACCAGACCGGCATGGTTGTTTGGGTAATTTGATCCGTACTGTCAATAAAATTGCCGGAATAACCCATCGCAGTATCAACCCCCGCATAGGTATGAAAGTTAGCGACATCGTAATAATCATCCATCCCATTGCGATGCAATACATCGCGTAACTGCGGTGAAGGCTGTGAATAGGACGGCCCGACAACCAGCTTCTGAGGTGAACGTTTTTTCAACGTGAGATACGCAACCTTCTGCATCGCTGCGTATTCCCAGGCGGTTCCCTCGTAAAAATTCCGCAGGTTGATCTCGTTGAAGATTTCCCATGAATCAATCCACGGATGCAATTGCTCATCGAGCAAAGTCAACATCCGTTCGAACGCAAACAAATCGTCAGCGACCTTGCGAATATTGCCATCGGTTCGCAAGCGGGCGGGGGTTTCCAGAAACTTTGCCACGACTTTCAAATCAGCTTGGGTGTTGGCTTGATAGGCATTGAATGTTTTTTCGAACCATGGGCTTTGCTGGATTTCGTTCAAGTCATGTGATTTGAAAATACCCACCAGATTCAAGCGTTCGCGGACATAATCGAGCCCCGCCATTTGAGCCATGGTCGCAGCACGTTGGGCTTCGGACT
>PAIY01000253.1 GCA_002704825.1 Phycisphaeraceae bacterium | reverse complement strand
GCCAGGTATTTACCAGCCGGGATCGGCTCAAATGAACTGTTGGGTTCGACGTCGTGTGCGTTAAAGCCATTGAGATTAGCCATAGGGATATTGCTCCATTAGTTGGGAAATGGTGGTTGACAAAAAAGCTTGTTTTTAAGGATTAATGCTTGATTTTGAGATTGGTTGTTTGATTGGACATGGGGGTATCGGTCTGTGTCATGGCTTCCATCAAGGCATACCACGACAGCGGCAATTCAATCGGCAGGCCATATCGGTTCTTGGCCACACAGGCTGGACTGCCGACACAACGCATCACACGCTCGCCACCATCCTTGCCCAAGCCGGAAGCCAAAGTGCGATTGCGATTAAAACCGGCATCTTCGGTTTTGGTGATGATCTTGCGTGTCGCAAACAGCACTGCATCGGCCCACTCGGTGATCACGGCATTGGCATGTTTGTGCAGACGTGGGGAAAAACGGTCATACGCCCCGACTTCAGGATCAGAGAACGTTTCCACCTTGGAGTGGGCGAGTAGGATGATGCACATGTTTTGCTTGATGCGTAGCGTGTCCAGGCCGGAGAGCAACATGCGCCACAGTGTTAAAGCGTGGGTGTATCCTCGGGCATAACCGCCATCGACCTTTTCAATGCTGTTGACACCATAGTCCTTGCACAACCGATCCCAGATTAGACGTTCGAGCCAGTCGAGGGAATCGATGACAACGCTTTGATATTCGTGTTCACCTTTGATCAGCGAATCGATGGCGTTGATGACATCATCAAACGTCGTGGCCAGCGGGAAACTTGCACAATCGATTTGATCAAGGCCATCTTCCGTCTGGATGAAAATGGGCTGTGGAGCCTGGGATGCCGTGGTGGATTTACCGATGCCTTCGGTGCCGTAGAGCACGATGCGTGGTGGGGATTGACGTTTACCGGTATGAATCTGTTGCAGTAGGGACATAGATTAAATTCCTGTATATGATGCGTGAAATAAATCGCCTGCTCCGAACCCCCCGGAAGTCATGAAGGGCAACTATCTGGACTTCCGGGGGGGTAGGCGATGAAATGTAAGAGGACACTTTCTGAAAAAACTTCCGGGGGGGTTAGGCGGCGGTGAGGGTGCGGATGGATTCGTAGCCGGTGGGCCAATGATCAGTCTTCTGACATGTTTTCAACCGCTCAATCGCTGCTTTGTTCTCGTCGGCAGCATCAGCCAAAGAATCTTCACAGACGCGCCAGACACCACAGCGGTACGGTTCTTTTTTCTCTACCGCCACGATGTAGACGGGGACAAAATCACCGATTAGTTCACACAGCACCGATTGGTAAAAGGCGAGTTGGTTGATGTAGCGATATTTGCGTGCGTCCCATTGGAACGTTGACAGGTCTTTGCACGTCTTTAGGTCCACAATGCCGCGGTGCGGATGTAGCCAGTCGATGCGAATCTGACAGTCGGTTTCCCAACACTTCTGGCGAACCACCCCTTCAGCCTGGCCATAGAGCAGTAAGTCCACAGCTTCGCTGTTCATGCTCACGCCGCTTGCCATGTTCTCGATCAGTTCCATGTCGTCGTAGTGAACCCCCGCCCCCGGAAGTCCCTGCGCCTTGGCCCACCCCCGGAAGGCTTGGGTGTCTTTGCCGAAAGGCTTCTTGGTCTTGGGATTGATTGGACCACCCAGGGCGAACTGGGACTCGTAAACATCGCGTCCCTCCAGAATGCGGCAATGCGTCGCACGCCCTACCAGATACGCATCACTCTCACGTGTTTGCATCAAACCCAATCGCTTTTTGCGGTACAGCCAAGGGCAATTCATGAAGTCAATGAGTTGATGACTCGATAGGTTCTGCCTGGCCTTGGCATGATAAACATCTGCGTCCTCCACAATTAAATCATTCAAGTCGATGTCAACTTCCTCAAACACCTGCGACATATGGGTCTCCTTGTCCGCCGAAAAAAAAACGTTGCCCCCCTATAAAGTTATTACCCGCCGACAAGCCGAGTTCGCTGACTTTGGCCAAAAAATCTGTAAATGACATTGCGTGCAACATTGTGTAGGCCTTCACAAGGTTGTGGGCAATGTGGATGACTGTGTCACAACCTTGTACGCAACGTTGGCCCAATGTGGGCGCCCATATGGATTACTCGGCACAAGGTTCTACCTGATAGATATGACGTAGTCGGTTGCTGCAAACTCAAGGTACAGGTTCGGGAGCGACTCGAACCAACGTTTTGTTTTTGCGAAAGGCAACACATGGCTCATCGATTAACGCCGCAGTACCAAGGCGTGATTGAAAAATGGAAAGTGAATCTGATCATCAACCGTGCTCGCATGGCTGGATACCGATCTCACGAATTGGAAGACATTCTGCAGGATCTCGTGATGGTGCTGTTGGATTACTCTTACGATCCCAATCATCACACGGGTGCGGAAGAACGCACAGTCATCACCACTGTCATCGACTATCAACTCACCAAGCGCAAGCGAGCAGAGAAACGCTATACCGGACGCATTGAACGTTACGCACCACAGGTCAGTCAATTCAGCACTGAGGAAGTCACCGACTGCCTCTCGACGGAACTGGCCGGTATTTGGAATCAGCTGTCATCACTCGAACGCCACGTCTGCCTGGAACTGGCTAAGGGATACACCCGCGCCCACATTGCCAGGAATATGGGATGCGGTTGGCACACCGTCAATCAAATCGTTGCAGACCTCCGCAGTAAATTCACCGCATGGGATTTGGACTGCGAGGTGCTGGCATGACCAAAGACGTTGCCGTTCAACGCTTGCTGCTCAAGCCCAACGAAGCTGCCGAGATGTTGGCCATCTCACCGCGTCTGCTCTGGTCAATCACCGACAGTGGCGAATTGCCATGCCTGCGCATCGGGCGTCTGGTGCGCTACGATCCGACGGATCTCAAAGTATGGATCAACGCCCAAAAACAATCTGAGCAAAATCTCTCACACACGCAAAAAAACCACTTGATTTAAGGCAAAAAGTGAGGCTCAGTGTGTCACGACACGAACACTTAACGCCATAACCGATAGGAGTAACAAACATGGCAAGTATCACCAAACAGGCCAACGGCCGCCGACTCATCCAATTCACCGATCCCTCCGGCTCACGTAAATCATTGCGTCTGGGCAAGGTCACCCAACGCGCTGCCGAAGCCACCAAGGTTCGCGTGGAAAACCTGATCTCAGCAGCTATGACCAGCCACGCACTCGATGACGAAACCGCACGTTGGGTCGCCAACCTCGACGTCGTCATGGCCGAAAAACTCGCTGCCGTCGGATTGATCGCACCACAGGAAAAATTGAAACTCAAAGCATTCCTTGATGGCTACACCCAATCGCGCAGCGACACCAAACCCAGCACACAATTGGTCTATGGGCACACCAAACGCAACCTGATTGAATTCTTTGGGCCCGACAAAGTGCTGCGTGACATCACCGCAGGCGACGCCGACGAATGGCGGTTGTACCTGACCAAGCAAAAGCTTGCCGAGAATACGATCCGCAGACGCAGCGGCATTGCCAAGCAATTCTTCAACGCAGCAGTTCGAAAAGAACTCATGCAAACCAATCCCTTTGCGGGCTTGAAATCGCAGGTGCAATCCAATCCGGCCAAGATGTATTTTGTGACCAAGCAGCAGGCGCAAGCCATTCTCAATGCTTGCCCCGACGCGCGATGGCAATTGATCTTTGCATTGAGTCGATTCGGTGGACTGCGCTGCCCATCAGAAACCTTGTCCCTGCGTTGGGGAGATGTCGATTGGGAGCACAGCAAGATCAAGGTTCGCAGCCCCAAGACCGAACACCATCCCGGCGGTGAGTGGCGGATGATCCCGATGTTCCCTGAGTTGGTGCCCTACCTGCAAGAGGTCTACGAAATGGCCGACCCCGATGCCAAGTACGTCGTGGCCCGGCATGGCGACACCAAGGACAACCTGCGAACCCACATGTCCCGGATCATCGGCAAGGCAGGTATCAAACCCTGGCCCAAGCTCTTCCAGAACCTGCGATCGACGCGCGAAACGGAGTTGGCCGAGACGTACCCGCTCCACGTCGTCTGCGCCTGGATCGGCAACAGCCAACCGGTCGCCACCAAGCACTACCTCCAGGTGACGGATGAGCACTTTGCATCTGCAGCGCGCGAAAGTGGCGCGCTGCAGAATGCGATGCAGCACCCCGCCGCAACGCCTCGCATTGCGTTGCACCGACAGTTTGGGTGATTTTAGGAAAGGCGTATAACCAACGCCCGTGCGAAGAGATGCGAAAAAAAGCGGCTGAGTGCCAGAACACTCAGCCGCTTGGATATGGGCCGTACAAGACTTGAACTTGTGACCTCGTCGATGTCAACGACGCGCGCTAGCCAACTGCGCCAACGGCCCGATTACCGATTTTCATTCTCCTGACTGCCCGTGAGGTAGCTTGGACAAAGGCGACCAGCTCACACGTCAATCAGGCAGAACATTGTACCCAACTCTCCAAAACCTGCAAGTCGATGGGTACAAATATTCTGACTTTGTCTTTTTTGTGCTAAATCCGATCAAGCATTGAGTTTGGCGGCAGCTTCGCGGCATTTTTCAAGCACGGCGATGCGGCTGCGGACGCTCTGTGGGGTGATCTTCTGCTGGGCACCATTTCGAATCACATCGTAAAGGTTGCGGTACAGCGAATGCACGTACTGTGTCGCAGGTGCTGCACCGGCACCACCATCACCGCCGCCTTTGGCTTCCCAGCTTTCTTCTGTCCATTCGAGTTCTTCCCTGCAATACTTGCGGCCTTCAAGTGGCTCAAGCTGTAAAGGGCGTTCGGGCATCTTCGAGAAGTCGACATGTTTCCATTCAAGCTTGTCAGTCGTGCCATGCAGGCCACCCTTATCACCACAAATCAACCAGCGATCCTGGGGATAAGCGACATTGGAGTGCAGTTCGACTTCAACGGTTGGACACCCTTTGCCGGTGAGAATCACCTTGAGGTAGTCTTCAGCATCACCGGTGCAAAGAACGCGACGCATTTCGCACCAGACGTCGGGATTTTCATCACCGAAGAGAATCATGGCATGATCGATGGGGTGCGGACCGTTGTTATTCAGTGCACCGCCGGAAGTCTTGTGATCAGTCTGCCAATCCCAACGACGGCCAAAGCCGTGCCAACAGATGCGAATGAATTGTATCTCACCGAGAATACCGGATTCGCAGACTTCCTTGACCTTCTGGAAGTCGACTTCCTGACGGCGTTGCTGGAACGGCTGAAGCACCACGCCTGACTCCTTGGCCGCGTTGAGCATGCCATCGACGTCGGCAACAGTCAGACCAAACGGCTTCTCGCAGAGCACGTGCTTACCGGCCTTGAGAGCGGCGGTGGCTTGGGCGGCGTGATGAGCGTTCATGCTAGCCACGATGACCAGCTCGACTTCGTCGTCAGCGATGAGCTCTTCAAACGAGCCATGCACGCGGCAGCCGAGTTCTTCCTTTACGTCAACGGTTCGCTCCACAATCGGGTCGAACACCGCGACAATCTGGAAGAGATCGGTGAGGTCTTTGAGACCTTTGATGTGGATCCCGTGGCCACTACGACCAAGACCGGAGATGCCGATTTTAATTGGATTAGTTGTTTCACTCATGATTAATGTCTCCTGTGACAATTCGTTCCGAGACGAATGTGTTATTTTTCATATTTTTAAGCATTTGTCGATAGACAAACATATCAACTTTTTTGTATTAATGTTACATGGCACATTCTGACAAGATTTCCGTACAGATCAACCACATCGGCAAACAACGCTGTGGCGCGGACTGGTCGCTGACCGGACGTAACACCGTAAACTGGCCCGACTTGGATCTGTGGTACCTGCTTGATGGGTTCGGCAAACTTCAGACACCTGACGAGGAAATTGACCTCCAGCCCGGGGTTTGCCTGATTCTGCGCGGGGGGCAGCCCTACGAATTCACCCGGACTTCGCCGCAGGCTTTTATGCATTATTGGGTGCATTTCAGCTTTCTGGATGAAGACGGCCGAGCCATCCCGCCCAACAAACCACCTTACTGGCCGATTGTCCGGCAGATGCAGGATATCGCCCCGCTTGAACTGCTTTTGGATCGCGCTTTGGAGATGCATCGCGGGCCAGCCGAGGTCCGGCGACTTTCGGATATCTGGCTCCAGGCTGCGTTACTTGAAATTCAACGCGAAGATCAGCGGATGCACTTAACCGACGACCACCCGCAGACGCACTACGATCAAGATGTCGAAGCGGTGTGCAAAAAGATTCTGGACAACCCTGCCATGCATCTGGATATGAATGATCTGTGTCAGATGCTCCATTGCTCGCGTGCCCATGTCTATCGCCGCTTCAAGCAACACACCGGCCGCTCCCCCCAGCAGTTTGCCATCGACATGCGAATGCAGTCGGCCCATTTTCTCTTACTCGACAGCAACCTGAGTATCGCCCAGGTCGCCCAGCGCCTTGGCTACACCGACGTCTACTTTTTCAGCCGACAGTTCAAACAGCACCACGGTGTCAGCCCAGCCGCTTTCCGCAAGTCCCCCGAGACCATCCGCAAAACCCGACGCACGAGAACGGACAGCGGTGAGTGGCGCATGCCGTGTTAGGCAAGATGTATACATACAGCGATGCTTAATTATGCTAAAGAAAACAAAAGCTGAATACTTATCTGTTTGCTGCTGAGTTACTAATAAATATGACACTAGATCCGCTCAAAGCTATTGATGAAAGTGAAATACTCTTGTAGCATACATTTTGTATTTGAACCAGATAGCTTAAAATCTAAATCAAAGACGCCACTAATCAGTTAAAGAATAATCTTAAACTTGACAATCAGTATTCCGTATTCTTGGGGAAAATCTTGAAAAACATTCGAAAGTACATCAACGAAGTTGTAACAAATTCTGGGAAATACCATGATTTTTACTTGCTACATTTCCGTGAAATGATCAAGCTTATTCCAGTAGTAGGATCGTGGATAGATGCAGTAACCATAGGCGCAACGATTGATGCCAATCTACAAGAACGATTGGAGGTCCTTGAAGAATCTTGCAAAAAAGCCTTAGAAGCGTCAGACAAAACAACCTTAGAGTCTGAAATAGCGAGTATTAACGGCGCGTTTGCTGTAATTGCAATCACTAATCTTGATGACATTAGCAAGCGAATTGAGAATGCACTAGGTGAGATATCCAATTCCCTCAAGCTCCTATCTGACAACTCACAAGAAGTGAGACCTCACAAAAACTTTAAATTTGTCACCATTTCTGGCGCATCTGCAGTGGGAAAAGATTGCCTTCTTGACTTTATATTAAGCCAACAGCCGAAGACTAATGCCAAGCTAGAACTACTCCGAAAATTTACTACAAGGGACAAACGAAATACGGATTCACGTTATTATGATTTTGTAACTGACAAAGAATTCGATTTACTAGACAAAAGCGGAAACGTGTTATTCCCATATTATAAGCGCGATGCAAGATACGGTTTTGAATACGCACATTTGATAGATCTTGCTCAGCAAGACTGCATAGTATTTTGCATTTTCACACACTTCGATGGCTTTCTCACTGCTAAGCAGGTGTTAAAAGAGAAAAACATCCACCATATTTCCATCTTGCTAACAGCCAGTCAAGAATGTTTGTTTTTAAGATCAAACACAAGAAACCTTGATCCTAACGACCTTAAAAAAAGAAAACGCTCAATTCTCGCAGACTTGGTATTCCTAGAAGAAAATCCGACCTTTGTAGAAAACAATTTTGATTTGGTTTTTGAAAATGGTGACAGTTCCTCTAAAGTAGATTGTTACAACAAAGTCACTGAGTTGATTGGACTTTCAGAAATGCAGATACAGATTGATTCTCTAAATATTAACCAAAACTAATTTCGCATTCTTTTGAACATCTAAAATTGATGCATAACTTACAAACTACACCACGTCTTATCACGATCACCGGGCCTTCACAAGCAGGTAAAAGCACTGCCATCGAAATTTTCAAGCATCACAAGAATACATATTTCAAACCGGTTTCTATACCCAAGTATACCACTCGTCCACCACGACCTGATGACCGCCCGGAAGAAGTAATTCATGTCAAAAAACTTCCCAATAAACTCGATCTGGTTTACCAGCAGTACGATTATCGCTATGGCTTATCATCTAACGAAATTCTCAACCAACTCAGAAACGGCTACTCACCAATAATTGTCTTAAACGATGTCCGGCTGATTACTGAAGTAAAGAGATTATTTGGAACTCTTGTCCTATCCCTGTTTTTATACCGCAAAACTCCACAAATCAAAGAGTTCTTTCTTGATGCCATTAATCGAGGAGATGAAAACACCGAGGAGCTCGAAAAGAGATTCAAGAAAGCTTACGCAATTTATCGGATTTATATTGAGAACATATATTTGTTTGATAGTGTACTTATCAATATGGGCAACTTCGAAACGCTAAGCAATCAAATTCGCTGCATTGTTCATAACTTAGACGGCAAAAGCGAGGAACTTTACGATGAGTAAATTTTCGACTATTTTTGTCGTTGTCGGAACACCCGGTTCTGGAAAAGATCTTCTGGTACAAGCTGTCAATGACATGGGTTCGCTTCATTGTCGTATTGTCCCTAAACACACGGATCGCCCCAGGCAATCAGACGATTCAAATGAGATGATCTGCATAGATGATATTGATTACGACTTAGATGGCTGTGACATTGTCTACGACAATTACGAAAACAAATATGGAATTAAACTCCCTTTAATATTTGACCAACTCGCAATGGGCGTGTCGCAAGTTGTTGTCGTAAGCAACATTAACGCTATCAACCAGCTCAAAAAGTGTTTTAGCAATCAAATCAAGTTGGTTTTTGTGCATTCAGAAATGGACGAGGAACAATACAGAGCAGAGCAACGTAAACTAAGCAAGCCTAAAAAATACATTGAAGAACGCGTCGGTAAATACCGGCAAGCCTTAGATATATATTACAGAAACATTGCGTCTTTTGACCACGTTTTAATTTACTCTGATTCTCAAGAAGATCTTTTTGATCAGATTTTTCGTCTATTTAATTATTACGAATAAATTAACGCTTTAACAAGCGTTTATTTAAAATATGCACAATTCAAATTTGGAGAAGCAGATGAGTGAAAAACTTGAAATATTCGATCTAGACAACGAACCCATAGCTATTCAAGATAGAAAAGATTACGAGCTGGAAATTTTCAATGAATACCAGTCAACCGGAGCAATTACAAAAAAGGTAAAAGCAATTAGATTAGTATTGATGACTTCGCAAGGTAGAATTTACTTGCAAAAAAGAAGCCGGAGTAAAAAGACAAACCCAGGCCTTTTAGATAAAACAATTGGAGGCCATGTATCAGCTGGTCACAGCTACTCATTAACTGTAGTAAAAGAATGCGCGGAAGAGTTAGGCTTCCCATCTTCTGTACTCGACACTGCAGAGTTCAAGAAAGCCGCAAAAGTAACAAACATGCAAATTATTGGTATCATCAGGCTAATTGAAATTTTGGATGATTTTGTATCTAAAAGAGAACTAGGGGAAGGGAATTTTTTATTGCAGCCATATATAACGGGAATTTACTATGGCTACTATGATGGCCCTATTCGATTTGTTGATGGTGAAAGCTGTGGTATTGAGTCTTTTTCTTTAGAAGAACTTAAAACCGAGTTAACCAATCATCCTGAACGTTTCACTGACGACTTAAGATTTATGATTGAAAAGTATGGTGATCTATTCGTTCCAGTCAAGGACATTAAATAATCAATTCTTATTCAATGTGTTCTAAACGAGAATATTTTCTTTTTGAAAACCAGAAACTTCTCAGAACACGCTGAAAATCAACTATGCATCAAACAATGCAAATGGCTCTTAAGTCAAACGATTCAAAATGGTATGCCACACCGTTTTCGTCGCGGAAGTGGGTGATCTTCATGGTGGATTCAGCCCGGTGACTTGGCGGTGTGTTTTTGGTGTGGGCGTCAAGGATAGTGATGTTGGTGGGTTGGCTGAGGAGACGGGGCATGATGCGGCCGTTCCTGTCTTAGCCATTGGTGTGGGCCTCCAGAATCAGGTGGAAATTGAGCTGGTGACACTTAGGGGCCAACCCCAGTTTTGACCGCCCCGGCTGCCGGTATCGGCAAATATTCCTAACTCGGTGGGGAGTTTGACCGGGTCGATCTTAACGAATCTGACAAAGAAACTGCTGGGCTGCGAAACGAGTTGATAGCACGTTTGCCAACCCATCATTTCGCGTGGGTTGCGGTGTTCATAATCCATGAATAGCTTGCTGAACAATGGACAGAAATCTCGAATTGATTTGTACGATCCGACTATTTTGCGCTTAGCTGGACGACTGCGATGCAGTAGATCAAATGGGTACCAAATTGGCAATGTTTTGCCATGATTGATGATGAAATACCCCAGAATCCATCTGAAATTGCCTATCCCTGCCATCACATTTTATCTGTGAACCGATCAGGCGGAAATTGTGTATACATTTAAATGTATATACATATCTCAATATTGCTTTTGTGATGTTTTTTTGCTTTATTTTGATTGATATTTTGATTTTGACACCTATGATCAAAATACATGGGTATCACCTGTTGATATCCGTTTAGCCACACGCTTTTTTCTCATTCGATTCTGATCACCATGCGTCACTTGTGCTTTACATCTGTCGCCGGGGATATCGTCCAGCCACTTTTCGGGGGGTTGGCAAAGAGGCTTGATCATCAAGTTGCCAACACCAGCCAGGACCTTTGTCACCAGTTGAACCTCAGGGCATGTCGCTCTGATCCACACCTTTGTCCTACGCGAAATGAGGGAACCATGATTCGAAACGCTGCATGTGTGATGTTGATCCTGATGGGACTATTGGCTGCCAAGGCCCAGGCACAGAGTCGGTATTACACCTTCCAGGAATGGGAAGAGACCACGGTCATTGATGATGACGAATGGAACATCGAAGCAGAAGAACCCACTGCCTGCACCCTCGTGCAGACCACCGACGAGATCGTTCACTCAGGTAACCGGGCGCTGAAAATTCAACTGTCGAATCCTGACAAACGCTACAAGCGCGCCGAAGTCGCCCATACGCATAAGGCCACCATGGGCGATCAATACTTTTATCGCTTCAGTATGTATCTACCCACCGTTGGATACCCGCAGAACAATACCGATGGCACGACGTTTACCATCATCACCCAATGGCACGGCACGCCGGACTTCGGGCTCGGTGAGTCGTGGCGAATCCCCAACCTGGCGTTACGCATGCATGAAGATGGCAAGCTCGGGGCGATGCTCTGTGTCAACGCTGCACAGGTCAATGACAACACCACCAGCACCAAGATCAACTTCCACGACGAGAACGGCAACAACTTCGACATTCCCAAAGGTCAATGGGTCACCTTCGAAGTCTCCGTCAAATGGACCCACACATCCGCAGGCTATCTGGATATCTGGATGGATGGCGATCATATCATCGAATACACCGGCCCGACTTCATACTATGACGCACAAGGCCCGTACCTGAAAATGGGCATCTATCGCACGCCCTGGATCACGGAAACCGAAACTCTCTACTTTGACAATCTCCAGATCCTACGCAATGGTTTGATTATCCATGCTGATGCGGATGCCTATGTCCGTGGGGGCAACTACGAAAATACAAACTACGGTGGCAGTACCGCACTCACTGCCAAGCATAATCTCAATCAGTTACAGTATGACCGTGAGATTTACATACACTTTGATTACAGCCATTTTGCAAACTATTCACTGTCAACGGGCAATCTATATATGCAACCGTATTCGAGTAACACCACTGCCCTGCTGCATGCCGATGAAGTCGAATATACATGGGATGAAGACACGCTGACTTATGCCAGTGCGCAATACCTGAACGTCCTGGATTACCAGGGCTCTGCAGCCTGTTCGGAAGACCCATTTGAAATTGAAATTCCCGACGCAATTGAATATGACGATATTGCGGTACGCTTAAGCTTCGACACACTCAATGCGATGATGTCGATCCGTTCCCGCGAATACAACATGATCACTGAACGACCGTTTATGTTTCTTGATCTTGAATAAATATGTAAACAACGTCACGTCTTACATAGAATCACATCGAAAAATTAAAAACCTTCACCATAGGCAGGTCATGCACATCACGTGGCCTGCCTGTGTTATTCATAAAACAACCATTAGCGATCAAACGACAAAACAGATCAAAAAAAAATCCTGGTTAAATATAAATCTCAAACAAAGAATAAAAGATTAATCATCTTGGCGTCGTTTTGCACGAAGCTCATCGCGAATTTCTTCAAGCAGCGTTTCAATATTTGCCATCCACAGCTCGGTCTCAGTTTTGACTTTGGCGTTATGACGTTCAACCTCCCGCTGCTTCTTCGCATTGCTCATCACCAGCACACCAACAATAAAAATAGCAATCGCAAGAAAAGCAACATTGCCAACAGGTGTTTGAATCAACCAATCAATCAAGTTCATATGTAAACCTAACTGTTCAACTTTGATGATACTGTCTAGGCTTGGCAACTAAGGCAACAGGTCAGGAAATCCCATTCACTCATAGCGTTTCCGCTCAGTTGTCTAGCCTCCGGGGGTGGGATCATGGCGAGCGGTGAAAGCCACAGACCCCGGAAGTATTTTACAAGACGAATGTGCCGCTGCGAACGCTAGCCGCGTCTGGCAACTGCAGCGGGTGGTTAGCAAACTGTTTTCCAGAACAAT
>PAIY01000252.1 GCA_002704825.1 Phycisphaeraceae bacterium | reverse complement strand
ATGATGCTTCGAGCCAACTTATGTCAGGACTTTCATGCTTATGCACATGATATGGGGGTGGCATCAAGTATGCAGGCTACACGCGAATTACTCGCCAAAGCAGATCGAAAGCTTGATGCTATATACGTGACCAACGACATGGTTCTCGTCGGGGTTGTTGAAGCATTAAAGCTCGAAAAACTGATCCCTGGCAAAGACATCGCCATCATCACATTAGCAAACCGAGGTTATCCATTACCTCGTGGATATAACTGGTCAAAAATGATGTTTGACCCCGAAAGTTATGCTTCCACAACCATTCGTCTGATCAGTCAACAAATAGAACACCCAGACATGCCTGTATCAAGTATGGCGATCCAGGCTACATATATTGAAGGTGATACGCATCTTCTTTGAAAAGAGATCAATCTCATCATTAACATCATCAGGAGAATTATGATGCATTTTACATTTCAGGCAAGACGTTATGCTGGAGGTTTCACGCTCATTGAACTGCTGGTTGTCATTTCCATCATTTCAATCCTCATCGGAATTCTGCTCCCGGCATTGTCCTCAGCAAAAGAACAAGCCAGAGCCACACAATGCCAATCGCAACTCCGGCAGATCGGCTTGACGCAAATGATGTATGTGCAGGACAATAAGGATTATTTCAGTGTTGTCCAACTCTCCGGAGCCAATGCTACTTGGGTTGCAAAAATCATCCCGTACCTGTCCAACGATGGGGAAGGGCAAACATGGGGGGATCTTGCTGGACACATGCAATTGGTCTGCCCTTCACATCCAGGCATGGCGATCATTGGCTCGACAAGCTGGCCTAACTACGGCATGAATTTCCGACTCGGGCCTGGGCCCTACCCATTTCAAACCAACTGGACACGTATCGACGAATTACCCATGCATGGTAAAACTCTCATGTATACCGAAGCTGGTTTTAATAACACGTCATTACTTTTCAACGCAGCACCATGGGAGACTTACAAATCCAGTTATGTCGGTGGTGCCTATGGATACGGCGGTGTCTATAAACCAGGCATCCATCAACGCAAATACAATAACATTGCTTATATCGATGGACATGTTAATACCTTTGCCGATATTGCTCGAGTTAATACCGAACCCTATAAACTCTACGATGGCGATACAGGCAGTCTCTTTTCACCTGGTGTTGCGGCAAATCCAACTTGGTAAAGATTACTTTTCTCGTGATATGAGGAGTATTTAACATGTTCAAGTTGTTACAACAGGCCTTGTTACTCACCGGGTTTCTAACTGTCACGGTATTGGCTCAATCGACACCACAATGGCCATTTGATCAGACTTCACCATCATCACTTCGCCAGATGTCACGGAAAGTATTTATTCATTATTTCAGTCCATTTCCAATATCAATTGATAATAAAGATGGTTGGGATGACTATTACGTAAACGGTTATCTAGATCCAACAGGTGAAAATAACAAACATATTTCTTATGGCGGCTATCTACGCCAGCGACCGTTGCCACGCATCAAACTGACGGATTCGGATTGGCATATACAAGATATGAAAACCGAAATCCAACGCGCTGCTGCATTGGGGGCTGATGGCTTTAGCTACGACATGCTGTCAACTGATTCGACGAGCATTCACTGGCAAAGACTGTTGTATCTCCTCCAGGCTGCCAACGAGTTGAATATTGGGTTCAAAATCCTCTTGATGCCCGACATGACCGCAGGCTACAAGACTATCACTGCTTCATCCATGGCTGATAAAATTGCAACTTTTGCTTCCAATCCAGCAGTGTATCGTTTGAATGATGGAAGATTGGTTGTTGCACCATATAACTGTCAATCGCGGCCATTATCATTCTGGCAGGACTTTGAGGATGAAATGGATACGCGAAATATTGAGTTTGTTCTCTGGCCAACTTACCAAGGATGGTGGCAATACATTGGAACGTATGCCCCGGTCTCCTTCGGGTTTTCTGATTGGGGTGTCTCAGCAGTAGCATGGCAAGCCGGTCGGGCTGACAAGTTAGCCAATGAGTGGCATTGGGGAATGGACTTCATGGCTCCTGCCAGGCCACAAGATTTCAGGCCCCAACATCAGCTTGGCTTTGAGGGTGGCAACAGTGCACTGTTTCGTACACAGTGGGACACTGCCATGAATGAAGCTGATGCCCTGTGGGCGCAGATCATTTCCTGGAATGATTATTCCGAAGCGACGGAAATTTCACCATCAACCTGCACACGTCATGCCTTTTACGACTTGGCATCATATTACATCAGTTGGTTTAAGACTCAGCAACAACCACTCATCGTACGCGATGCCATATACTATTTTTATCGCACGCAACCCACGAATGCGATTCCTTCCTCACCCTATCAGACCGCACCATTTTCAATTCAGGGCGGGCCTCAAAATCAAATTGAATTACTGGGATTTCTCACCGCACCTGGCATACTGGAAATCACCATTAATGGGCAAACCTACAGCAGCAGCGTAGGTGCGGGTATACAATCATTCTCAATTCCACTAGATAACGGAACGCCACAGTTCAAACTCAAACGTAGTGGACAGACCGTCATGTCACGTGTTGGCAATTGGGAGATATCGGATCAGATTCAATATTCAAATTTGTTGGTCCATGCAGACGGAGGAACAGATGAACGTCCACGTGTTTATCTAGAAATGGGCAAACTGATTGTCGCCATCGATGAATATGAAACGACCAATTGCAATGTGTGGAAGTGCGCACGCAAAATGGTCCCAGTTTGAATAGTTGACGCGCACGCAAAAGAGGCCCACCCAGCAGGCCGACTCGAGAGTATGGGCAATTGTGCTCAGCTGATCGAGAGGCCGATAAGGATGCTGACAGTGGACCATTATGAATTGATTCGACGTAAATATAAGATTGAAGGGATGAGCATTCGGGCGATCAGCCGGGAGCTTCATCATTCTCGCCAGACGATTCGCAAAGCACTGAAGTTAGTTAATCCGCCGGGTTATCGGCGGCAACAACCGGTGTCGTTGCCGGTCATGGAGCAGTATGGGCACATCGTGGAGGCGTGGCTGGAGCAGGATGCCAAGCGTCCGGTCAAGCAGCGGCACACGGCTCAACGGATTTATGAACGGCTTCGAGATGAGCATGGATTTACCGGCGCGGCCAGCACGGTGCGTCGGTACGTGGCCAAGCTGCGCAAACGCAGCCAGGAAGTGTTCATGCCGCTGGCATTCGACCCGGGGCAGGAAGGCCAGGTGGATTGGCACACTGGCTGGATTGTCGAGAACGGCGAGCAACGCAAAGTACAGTTCTTCTGCATGCGGCTGTGTTATTCCAAGGCATCATTCGTGTGGGCGTATGAACATGCTGATCTCACGTCGTTCCTTGATGGACATGTGCGGGCGCTTAAGTACTTCGGCGGTGTGCCGCGACGGTTAGCTTATGACAATCTCAAGAGCGCCGTGCTCCGTGTGGGTAAAGGCAAAGAGCGCGTCTTGAACGAACAGTTCAAGAAGCTGCGCAACCACTACCTCTTTGAGTCGCGCTTCTGCAACGTGGCCCGCGGCAACGAGAAGGGCAACGTCGAGAATCTGGCCAAGCGCAGTGAACGGACGTATCTCACCCCGCCCCCGGAAGTGACATCGCTGGATGAACTCAACGCGCATTTGCTGGCGTGTTGCCGCAAAGACCTTGAGCTTCCGGGTGCTAAACCGCAGCATGAGCAGTTGCGCAGTGCATTGCTTGAAGAAGAACGCGCTGCGATGTTGCCGTTACCCGACAAGGCGTTTGAAGCTTGTGAAGTGATCGACACGCAGATCGATAAACGTTCCTTGGTGACGGTCAAGACCAACTGCTATTCGGCTCCGGTGCGTTGGGCACACCATCCGGTTCGCATCAAGTTATTCGTGGATCGTGTGGAGTTGTGGTGCGAACATCAGTTGGTTGCCCAGCACGTTCGCAAGCATGGCAAAGGTCAATATATTCTTGAGCCGACGCATTACCTGAACCTGCTGAAGATCAAGCCCGGCAGCCTGGACAACGCGCGTCCGTTCAAAGGAATGCTCGGTAAAAAGGCTTCCGGGGCAGCTTCCGGGGGTTCCGGGGGCGGGGGTTCCGGGGGTTGGGGACGTGACTTTGATCAGTTGCGTCATGAACTGGAATACCGGTATGAAGATCAGGGCACGAAGAAGTTCATCAACGTGTTGTTGCTGTTGGCCGAGCACGATGAAGCTGCGGTGCGTGATGCGGTGTCGATCTGCGTGAAGCGTCGAGCCTTCAGCGATGAGGCGGTGGCTGGTGTGTTGAGCAATGAACCATTGGACAGCACGCATCATCGCCTGGACCTGTCGCATCGTCCGGAGTTATGCAACGTCAGCGACGGCATTCGTCCCGCGTCCATCTATGACGATCTGTTCAACTATCAAGAGCCGGTGGAGGTGGCAGTATGACACAACAACTCCCCGCAAGTAAAACTGACAGTACGAAGCAACACACCGAGCATCTGCTTAAGAGTTATCTCAAAACACTGCGCATGCCCACGATGCATCGCGAGTCTTCCACGGTGGCCCGACAGATCGGCCAACAACACGGCAGCTACGAACTTTACCTCCAGCAGTTGGCTGAACTGGAAGTGGCTCAACGCAAGGCTGGCGCGATTGCCCGTCGTCTGAAGCTTGCCCGGTTCCCGGTGACCAAGGAGATCAGCGACTTCGATTTTGCCGCCGTGCCCAAGCTCAACAAGAAGCGATTGATCGATCTGGCTCAATGCGACTTCGTGCCCCTGCGCAGCAACATCATCTTCAACGGTCCCCCCGGAACGGGTAAGACACATCTGGCGGTTGCCCTGGGGCGTGAAGCGTGTCGGCGTGGCTACCAGGTTCGCTTCTTTACCGCCTCGGGTCTGGCCAACCTGTATCGTGAAGCGCGCGAGGAACGCCAGGTGCTCAAGCTCGAAAAACAAATCCAGAAGCAGGACCTGATCATCGTCGATGAACTGGGCTACATCCCGCTGGACCGTCACGGTGCCGAGCATCTGTTCGGCTTCTTCAGTCAATGCTATGAGCAGGTGAGCCTGATCCTGACGACCAATTTACCGTTCGCCGATTGGCCGCAGATCTTCGCCGACGACCAACGCATGACCGGAGCCCTGCTCGACCGCCTGACCCACCACGTGCACATCATCGGCATCGAGGGCCAGAGCTTCCGCCTCAAGACCAGCCAGCAAGAGAAGAAAGGAGGCCCACCCGCTCAGGAACAAGACCAGTAAGGTTATCGGACCCCCACCCCATGGGGTGGGGCATGTGGACAACACCTACCAAGGTGTTATTCTTTGATCATCGGTGGTCCTCATTTACTTGCGCACACTGGGCCCCATTCTCTTGCGCACTTCCACGTAATCAACTCACGTGAACTTTTTCCTGATGCGGGGATTGGAAGATCATGCTCATGGACAAGCAAATCAGTGATCGGCCGGGATTCACGTTAATTGAATTACTGGTCGTGATTTCGATCGTGTCATTGCTTATCGCCATCCTGCTACCTGCATTGGCCAAGGTCAGGCAGTCGGCCATTCGGATACGTTGCCTGGCCAACGTGCGCGGGTTTGGTCAGGCCATGATGATGGCATCCCAGGACACTAACCAGAAATTGCCCGATTTGGGCAACTGGGGTGGCATCAACGGGCCTTTCGGTGGCGTTCATCCAGCATCAACCGGCCAGCCGTTTCGAATCAATCTTGGAGCCCGTGCTTATATGCAAAGCTATGGCATGACGCGCGAAACGTTCTATTGCCCCAACCGTCCCCAAGTCAATTCAGATGCTTATTGGGGAACTGAGAATCCACTTGATGCTGATGCGGGCGCGTTGGCCGTCATTGGATATCAGGTCCTGGGCGGCCGGGTCGGATTGCAACGCAAAGATATCAATGGGACAGGCACCTTTCAGGATGCCAAAGACGACAGCCTTCAGTGGATCAAACTCGAGCCCAGTGGCGTTGAATCCATTCATATGGATATTGAAAATCAGGCGGTCTACGATGAGTTGATCGCCGATACGGTGCGTTATTACAACCATTCCTTCGACACGCTTTCCGGGCATATCTCCGGCGTGAATCCTTATATGGCTGACCCCAATGGACGCTATATCAAAGAGGGCCAGGGCGGAGCCAATGTCATCATGATCGACGGATCAGGCCAATGGCGTCCCCGCGAACAATTGGGATTGGACACCGGCGGATTGGGTTCGGGCCTCTGCCAATTGGAAGGGGCAACCGTGAAGTTCTGGTGGTGAGCCCTGTCGCCTGGTGATTGTGAAATGCTATTTTCAAGTCGTAATAGAAAGCGTCCAATGTGTTGTGAACAACCTGTTGCCTTGGTGACTGGAGCCAGTGGCGGGCTCGGGCAGGCAATCTGCCGGGGATTGGCAGAATCCGGTTACCGTATTGCAATCCATTATGCCCATGATGCTGATTCGGCCAAACGGCTGGCACAAGAACTCCAACGTGACGACGTGGAGACTTCATGCTTTGAATGGGACCTGTCCGTAACCGGTTCGGCAGAGCAACTGATCCATCAAACCCTGGACACCTTCGGCAGGTTGGATGTGCTGGTGAACAACGCAGCATGGGACCCCGGGGCCAATCCTCTGCTTCAAACTGATGAAGCTTTCATCGATCGGCTGATGGCGATTAATGTCCGGGCGCCGTTGATGCTCGTTCGCGCAGCATGTGCCCATTGGCTTGAAAACCATGAGAGCCCCACGCAATCGCATACGGGTAAAACGGTGATCAACATCAGTTCGATCCAGGCGCGTTTCAGCCTTGCCGGTCACAGTGCTTACGCGGCAAGCAAGGGGGCGTTGGATGCGATGACCCGACAGTTGGCCGTGGAACTTGGTCCCTATGGCATTCGCGTTAATGGCGTGTCACCCGGCTTTGTCGAAATTCCCCGAACCGTTGCCATGCGTTCGCAGGAACAGCGTGATCGCATCGCTGATCGCATCCCGCTTGGTCGCCTGGGGCAGCCGGAAGATGTCAGTCGAATCGTTGCCATGCTCTGTTCGGATGCCGGGCAATATATCAATGGCCAGGTGATTGTCGTGGACGGTGGATCGACCTGTCAACTGCCGACCCATGAACATATTTGTCCCAAAGGAATTGCTCAACATGCTTGAACTCAAAGGTATTTTCCCGATCGTCGCCACACCGTTTACTGCCGACGGCCAGATTGATTGGCAAGGCTATGATCGATTGATCCGAACGTTGGTCCGAGGGGGATGTCATGCACTGACCCTCTTTGGCATTGCCGGTGAATACTACAAGCTTGCAGATAGCGAACGCTGGCAGATGGCTGAGCGTTTGATTGCATTGTGCCGGGAAGAAGGTGTGCCGTCGATCATCTCCGTGACCGATCATGCAACGGAAGTCGCAGTGCAGACAGCCAAACGCTTTGAAAAAATGGGAGCTGACAGCCTGATGCTCCTGCCACCGTTTTTCCTTAAGCCCGGTGCAGCAGGCATTGAACATCACATCCGCGAGGTCGGCCAAAGCGTCTCGATTCCCATCATGGTTCAGTATGCACCCGAGCAGACGGGCGTGGCGATTGCGCCTGAAATTTTAGGACAAATCGCCAATGACCTGCCGACGGTGCAGGATTTTAAAATCGAGTCCAAACCGGCGGGGCATTACATCTCACGTTTGTTGGACTTGACCGGGGGCAAGGTTCGGATTCACGTGGGCAATGCCGGTTACAACATGATCGAGATGTTCGGCCGCGGCGCGGTGGGGGCCATGCCCGGCTGTTCCATGTTCGACCTGTACCTGAAAGTCGACCAGGCTTTGATGGATGACAAGCTCGATGACGCGATCGGTCTGCACAACCAACTGCTCAGCGTGCTCAATCACATCCGCCAGAATGTCGAGATGATCATCCGCTTTGAAAAGCACATCCTCATGCGCCGTGGCGTCATTCAAAGCGACTACTGCCGCCTGCCGTCCTATGACGTGGATGCTCATGACGAGCGCCTGTTTGAAACGCTTTGGCAACGCATCCAACCTTACCTTGAACCGATCACTGTTCCAGTGACCGCTACGACTCAGAAAGTTTAAACCATGTCCATCATCCAATCCGTCCAGGCGATCCCCATTCGCATCCCGCGTGACACACCTTACCTCGGCAAGCTCGAAGATGGCGTCACCGTGACCGACACCGGCTATTTCGTTCGGCCGGGTAATCGCAGTGTGTACTCCATGTATGACCAATCGCTGTTGGTGAAAATCACCACCGCCGACGGCATCACCGGTTGGGGCGAATGTGTGGCCTTTGTCGCACCACAAGCCAATGCAGCGATTATCCGCGAAGTGATCGGCCCATTGCTCGTGGGCCGTGACGTGACTGATCCGGTGGTGCTCTATCACGACCTGTATGACATGATGCGCGTGCGCGGTTTTTTCGGTGGCTATTATCACGACACCATCTCGGCTGTGGACATCGCGGTGTGGGATGCCTATGGCAAATGCGTCGATCAACCAGTGTGTAAATTGCTCGGTGGTCGTCGCCATCAAATCCTGCCAGCTTACGTTTCCGGCCTGCCCATGCCGACGCTCGATGAGCGGGTGCAACTGGCAAAGCAGTGGCAGGCACGCGGCTTTGACGCCTTCAAATTTGCTTCCGCCGTTTCGCATGAAGGCACGGCCGACGAGATGGCAGCCTTGCGTGAAGGACTTGGTCCCAAGACGGATATCCTTTGCGATATGCACTGGAAACACAGTGCACCCGAAGCCATTCGGCTTATCGATGCGATGGATCGTTACAACCTTTGCGTGGCTGAAGCGCCTTGCAGGCCCGAGGATATTCAGGGGCAGGCCGATGTGGCTCATGCCGTGCGATGTCCGGTGGGGATCGGCGAGGAGTTGCGGACGACGTTTGAATATTTGCCACGATTGGAGAAGCGCGCCATCGGTGTGGCTCAACCGGAAATGGGGCGCACCGGCATCAGCTCGTTTATGGAAATCTGCCAGCTTTGCCGGGCGTTTCATTGCAATATCATGCCGCACGCCAGCATCGGTATTGGTATCTTCCAGGCTGCGAGCTTGCACGCTTCTGTGGTGTTGCCCAACCTGCAATACCATGAATACCAGCACTCGATTTTCGATAAGAACCTGGCATTCGTGAACACCGACATGTGTTGCAAGAATGGTCAATTTCATTTGCCCACCGGCCCGGGGTTGGGGATTGAGCCCAACGACAAGGCGCTGGCCTGTTGTATTGAGTCGGCATGAACTTTTTGAAATACCTGGTCGTGTTGTTTGTCCTGTGGCCAGTGCATGCAGCAGTTGGAGAGAACATGCAAGGCATGAGCATTTACCCCGTACCCACTGATATTCGCAGTGAAGTTTTAACCTTTGAAGTCCGGCAGGCTGAAGGTGATCTCTGGCAAGCCGTTCCATTGACCAAGGCCGATTCCATGTCCGATCAGCCGCACGCTCATGGTGGTGCCGAAGCCTGGGTGGTGTGTGCTGCATCAGGAGCTTTGCAACTCCGAGTGACCGCGCCGGTGCCGGTGGTCAGTGCTGTCATTCGTCCTTCGTTGGTTCAGCCAATCGACACGCAAATAGATGGACACCACGTGACCGCCACGATTGCTCAGCCAGGTTACGTGGTCATTGAATTGAATCACGATGCCGCAACGGATGTCCCGCGTTTCACCGTGTACCTAATGATTGAAAAGCCCGAGACGTTGCCTATCGGTGAGAACGTTAAACGCATCAAGCCGGGGCATCACGCGCCGGAGTTGTTTGCCTCTTCATCATCACAAACGCTGCTGCTGTTGCCAGGGGTGCACACCGTTGAAGGTCAGATGATCCAGTTGAGTAGTCAGACCACGCTGTATTTGCAGGGCGGTGCTTATCTGCGGTCATACGTCCATGCCATTGATGTGGAGCACGTGGATTTGAAGGGACATGGCGTGATCGACGGGACCGGCGTGGCGTGCAAGACGCGCGAATGGCGCGATGATGGTGATGCAGCATTTGTCCTGGTTCGACATGGCAAGCAGATCACCTGGGATGGCCCAACGATCTACGATTCGCCGTTCTGGAATTTCGTCCTTCATGGCGGGGAGAACATTGCCATCCGACATTACAAGTCGATCTGCTGGAAGGTCAACAACGACGGCATTCAGCCACGTAATTGCAATCGGCTTGTTGCGGAAAATTGTTTTCTCAAGTGTGCTGATGATTGTGTAGCCATCAAGAGTCGACGGACGGCAAGGATGACGTTTGGCGATCTGACTTTTCGGGACCTGGTTCTGTGGAACGACAAACCGGGCAATGGCGTGGAGATCGGCCACACCTCGCAGGCCGACCAGCTATCCAATGTGCTCTTTGAAAATATCCACGTGGTCCATGCCGAAGGTGCCGAGGGTGGCAAGCACGTGATCAGCATTTTCCTGGTCGACCACTGCACGGTTCAGGACGTGACCTACCGCGACTTTTACGTGGAGGGTTTCCTGGCCATCGGCGATATCGGTTTCCAGATCACCCAATCCCGCTACAGCACCGATTCTCAACGTGGCCACATTCGTCGGATCAAGGTCGATGGCTATCACAAGGATCAGCCGATCAAACCGATGCTGATCAACGACTATGATTCGGCTCATCGCGTTCAGGACGTGTCGGTTGATCGCATGGGCTCCATCGAAAAAAACTGACATTGTGCGGGGCAATGGATTGACTTTTTCCCAGGCCGATCCTACCGCTAACTATAACGATTCCGTTAAAGTTAACGTAACGGAGAGCCAACTGTAGCGGCGCAGCACATTGTTGCACTGGTTCGGCGAGTTTTAAGAGTATCAGACACGCCCGATTCTGCTTAGTTCTGTCTTGAAAACACATAATGCGCATGCGATAGCATTCACATGGGATTGCTTTGTTCATTGGATATGCGGATTTTGATCGGGTTTTAGGCCGCAAGACGGTGCACAGTAATTTTGATCACCGGCAGGTTGGCATCGCTACCGAAACGGCTGCGTTGAACACGGAAATGGGGAATGTGGTTGGCTTGTTGCGAGGTTGGGCCCGCGAACGTCTGGTTGGTAAGATGGTATCCATGCCACCCAACTCGTCCGAACGCCATACGGCTTAACGTCGTGGCCTTTGGGCCAAACCAGGCAGAATCGGCACTGCGGGACAATATTCGCAATGTCTTTTGGCACTGTGTCTTACGTGAATTTAGCCCCATGTCACCGAATTCGGCACCGTTTGTCGCACACTATATAACTATTGAATATATCGTAACTTGCAACCCACAACCCCCCGTTGCTAACGTGATTGTCGACGGTTCGAGTCCGTTCACCCGCTCTTTGACAACGGCTGACAGCAAA
>PAIY01000251.1 GCA_002704825.1 Phycisphaeraceae bacterium | reverse complement strand
TCTGCTACACCACGCCGGATTTCCGAGCCGGTGCGTATGTCCGCCACGTCCTGCAGGTAAATCGGTTTGCCGTCTTCGTTGGCTCCCAGGGCAATCTGCTGAAGATCAGACAAAGTCTGGGAAGTCCGCAGAGCAGCATTGGGCGCTTGCTTGCTGTCCAATGATCCGAGATAGCCGATGCCGCGCACCATGTACTCGGTTTCACTCATTTCAATCAGGCGTCCGCCCACATCGACGTTGGCATTGCGGATCGCCATTTTGACCTTGTTTAAAGGTAGATTCAGAGCCAACAGCTTGACCGGGTCGACAACAACCTGGTACTGCTTGACGAACCCGCCGATGGGAACGACTTCACTTACACCATCGACACTGGTCAATTCATAACGCAAATACCAGTCCTGTAAGCTGCGCAGTTGGGCCATGTCGATCTGGGGTTCAACCAATGGCTTATGCCCCAACGGGCAGTCGGTACGATCCGCGAATGTGCGCTTGAGGATTAGGCGACGCTGGATTGCTTCGTCCTCAGGCGCTTCGTGTTTATTGGCATACCATGTGTCGGCGACCGGGTCGTACCAGAGTCCCTGTGGGTGATCCGGGCAGTAGTTGCCGGTCTTGAGCACGTATTGGTAAACCCAGCCTACAGCGGTGGCATCGGGGCCCAGTTGCGGGCTGACATTGGACGGCAACTGCCCGGAGACAAAGTTGAGTTGTTCGAGGACGCGACTGCGAGCCCAGTAAAGATCGGTGCCATCTTCAAAGATGATATAGACGAAGCTGGTGCCGAACATGCTGTAGCCGCGCACAACCTTAGCTTGCGGGGCAGCGAGCATGGCCGTGGTCAGCGGGTAGGTCACTTGGTCCTCGACGATGCGCGGGGCTTGGCCGGGATACTCGGTCTTGATGATGACCTGTACGTCCGACAGATCGGGGATGGCATCGACGGTGATGTGACGGGCTGCCCAAACACCACCGATCAGCAGAAAGCCGGTCAGTAACATCACCATCATGCGATTANTGACACACCAACGAATGAGTTTGGCAATCATTTTTCACCCCCATCCGTTTGAGTCAGTTGNGNCTTGATGCTGCCNCANTCAAGCATCTGNGGGGCNTAGGGATTGCGGATTGTTTCGTCNGCCTGCAACCAGTTCTTTTTGACCATCGGGCAATTAGCCTGGTACAGGTTCCGGTGTAACTGCAGTTGCGATTTACTGGCTTGAACCAATGTGATCATCGCATCCGAGAGATCGGCAAAGCCACGACGCAAGGACTTGATATCACGCGTGTCCAGGTCTGATGCCTGAAGGATCGCTGTTGCGTTTGGGGCTTGTTTTGCAGGCAGTTTTGATGCCAGTTGTCCGGCGAGTTGTTTGAATGAAGCAAGCTGATCGGCCATCCCGTCCATTTGATCCAGTGTCAATTGGTGTTGTATGGCAAGGTAACGGTCAATGAGTTGACCAAGTAACTGAGCCGGATCGTCGGGTAAGTTGCTCGNCANGGCATCAGTCATTTGCTGCGATGCTTGACCGGCAATGGGCAANGATTCCTGTTTGTCCGAGCAGTCGAGCATGGATTGGCCGAAGTATGGATTCTTGACATCGCCATGCGTCTGCAACCAATGGCTACCACCTTGGGTGTTACGGAACATCGGGCAGTGCAGGGCATCAATGGTCTGCCCGAGACTGGCTGGCACGCCGGTGTCCTTGAGCAGTTGTTGCAGGTTGATACTGACGAGTGCAAACTGCTCACGTGCCTGCTTGATGTCTTTAACATTGGTCAAGACTTCGGAAGCCTGTAAGGCATCCTTGATCTGCATGTGCTGATGCCAGAAGTGTTCATTACCCGGCATGGATTGTGCGGTCAACGTGTTGATGGCTTGTGTGAGTGTTGTCGCATGATGGGCGACATGTTCGATGCTGTCATTGGACAATTGCTTGCCGATGGCCAGGTACGCATCGATCACCTGGTTCAAGGCGTTAGCAAATGCATCGGGTAAAGCGGGCATGGTGCCAGCCGCCTGGGTNTCGGAGACGACTTGAACGTCATTGCCATTATCTCCCTGGATCATGCGGGCCAATGCTGCACGGATTTTGGCTTCGCTGTCCAGCAGGAATTGGCCGGAGGTCACGACGGTTTCACCGGGTTTGAGTCCCTGNAGAACTTCGATGCGATCATTTTCGGTCCGCACGCCGGTGATGACATCACGCGGTTCAAAACGTCCTTTNCCCAGGGCGACAAAAGCAACCTGTCTTGCGCCGGTGTCGATGATGGCTTCACGTGGTGCGAGTGTGCGTTCATCTGCCAGTCGATTTTCCAGCGAGACATTGGCGAACATGCCCGGCTTGAGCAGACCATCGGGGTTATCGAATTCAAGACGGACCTGCACTTCACGTGTTTTCTTATCCAGGAACGGGTAGATGTAGACCACCGTGCCTTCAAAGGTATGACCGGGAATGTAAGGCAAACTCATCGTNGCCTTATTGNCCAGCTGGATATAGGGCAGTTGATATTCGTATAGGGTGACAATGACCCAGATTTTGGAAAGGTCAGCGATACGCAGCACCTGCATGCCCGGATCGACTTTCATGCCTTCGTTGGCATGTTTGGCAATGACCACGCCGGTGTACGGGCTTTGCAGCGTCATCGTCTTACTGGGCTTGTCATCTTTTTGCAGTTGGGCGATCTGAGCATCGGTGATATCGTAGTAACGCAAGCGCGTTCGGGCTGATTCAAGCAGCGTGGAATTGGCTTGAGCCTGCTGTTGTTGGGCGCGGTAGGCGATGAGATATTCTTCCTGGGCGGCATACAGGTCTGGCGAATAAATCGCCATCAAAGGATCGCCTTGCTTGACCTTGGCACCGAGGTAATCAATGTGTAATTTTTCAATCCACCCGGAAATCTTGATGTTGATGTCACGGACGAGTGTTTCGTTGTAATCGACTGTGCCCACGGTGCGAATATTTTTGACCAACGGGCCGGCAGCAACTTTTTCGGTGCGCACGCCCATGTTCTGTACCACGACCGGGTCGATGGCAATCTCGCCGGTGAACTTGGCCGGGTCCAGGGGGACCAGGTCCATCCCGCAAATCGGGCACGCACCGGGATTGGGCAGGATGATCCACGGNTGCATACCGCAGGTGTAATATTGCGTCACACCAGCATGATCGTGGCCATCGTCTGAGGTCTGCGATTGCGGTTTGAGTTTGGCGACGGTCTTACCGATCGGCTTGGCAAAGTACACACCGATGGCAAGCGAGACCAGGCTTGCGACCAGCAGTAGTGACATGGTTTTAAAGGGTATGGAACGTGGGATTTTATGTGTTGATGGTTCCGTAGACATGGGTTTGTCCTCACTTGTTCTTTCGGGTTGTGTCAATGGATCGACTCGACGGATGCCAGGAACTGCAATTGGGCCAGATCCTGTTTCCAGAGTGAATGATTGCGATGGGTCATGAGTTCGATTTCCAGCAGCTTGCGCCAGTTGTCGATGAGATTCAGAAAGTTGCCNCGNCCNGCNCGGTATTGGCTTAATGCGCTGTCCACAGCTTGTTGAGCCTGGGGCAGAATCGTGCTGTGATACAGTGCGTCCTGCTTGCGTTGTGATTCAACACGTTCGTAAGCATCGGCCACGCTGTATTGCAACTGGTTATTCACTTGAACCAACTGCGAGATTAATTCGCGGATGCGGGCGATGGCCTGTTTTTCTGCGGCATCAAGTTTGTCCTGCCAGATGGGGAGATTGATCCCAAAGCCAGCATAAAGTTGATCGGTGCCATCGGCTGCCATGGATGTACCGCTGTCAGAGACCGCTGCATAGTTAAGCATGACAGTCAGATCAGGAATGCGCTGAAGGTGAGCCAGCTTCAGTTGTTTGCGTGCCTGCTTAATGGCAAGGTGAACCATGCGCAGTTGCGGATCGTTGTCGAAGGCCAGTTTCTGCCAATCATCAAGGCTCGGAGGGTCTTGCGAGTCTTCGGTTGGTTTATCAATGGTTAACGGGGCCGATGCCGGACGATTGAGCAGACTGTTCAGGCGTGCCAGGGCACTTTGACGTTGCTGGGTTGCCGTGGTGATGCGATTATCCAGCGAACTGATTTCAACGGCAATACGCAGTAAATCCTGCTGATCTGTTTTTCCCGCACGATAGGCTGCGTTGGCTGACTCATTAAACTGCTGCATCAATTTTTGCTGTTCGCTCAGCACGTCAAGCGTGTTGATCGCCAACTGGTGTCGCCAGTACGCTTGCTTGACATCGCGTGTGACGGCCAGTTGAGTCTGCCGTAACTGCTCGGTGGCAATTTTGACCTGTTGCTTGGCGACATCCCCCCGAACCTGGAGCTTGTCCGAGAGTGGCAGCTTCTGGCTCAGTGAACTCATCAATGTGACTTCACCGTCAGCGGTTTGTGCCATCTGCCCGACCGGGGCCAGTGTGAACATGGGGTCATCCAGGCTGGTCACCTGGGCAATACTTTGCTGGGCTTGCTCGATGCGATGCCGGGCAACCTCAAGCGACGGATTGTGAGCTTGAGCATAAGCAATCAAATCTGCCAGGGATTGCGGTTTGGAAAATGAATCAGCCGGGAGAGTATCGGACGCAGCATTTGGCGCTTGTACACTCGGGGCAGCATGTGATTGATCCCGTTGCCATTGCTGGTATAACGAATCGTCAAATGGTGATTGGCAGCCAAGCAGGAACAAGGCACTGCCAAGACACCCGATGGTCAGTAAATGTCTCATGGGTTGGTCCGTGTTTGAGGAAGCGATTGGCATAGAAACATGCAAATATCATCGGATAAACAGGTTGGATCATCAAGCCGATAACCTGCCAATGACGCAGAAATCTGGTTATTGCGCCTCTTTAATTTCGGAATTGGCAGTTCAGGGCAACGAGTGTTGCTGTCGCAGGGACGCTGATGGACAAAGCGTTTGAATAATATACCTGATTCGACCATTCCAGTTGGTGTGTCATGAACATGGTGCTTGCAAAGCATGCAACAGGCTCTGTTGGGGGTTCAGGAGCGATGCGGCTGCCATCATGGCTGTGGTGATGCTGCGGTCGTGGTCCCATCTTGCATGTATCACAATGCATTGGTGATGCAGTTGCTTGCATGTCCGGGGTAAAAGACGGGGCAGCAGTCTTTTGCTGATGCGAATCACAACACGCATGTGCAGCATGATTCTGGTCCGGTACTGGGGACATTGATAGGCAACAGGCAGCTTGCAACGGGGCTGCAAACACTGCAAGGATGGCCATGCAGGACGGGATGGTTGGTTTAATCGACATACGCACTCACTCAGATCAACGAGTCACAAGGGTGCTAAGGTTCCATCCTGCCTCATTTTTTTTGATGTTTGATATGATCCAGTCGATTAATGCGATGCAATCTGCAAATAAGGCTTGATTGAACTGCCACGTCTAATTAGCGATGTCGGCAACTCAAGTGTCCAATGGCCAAGGATGCTCGGCATGAAAATCGTGTCGAAATCACATTGCGAAAAATATTATGATTCCAAGAACAGAGTTTATTATCAACTCGGGAAACTGCCATACCCCCTCCGTTCGGCACACACCTGGCCGTAGCCGGTGTCCATCCCCGCGTCGCACAAGCTGCCATGCGGCATAGCAGAATCGAACTAACCACCAACTTCTACACCGATCCGGCCTTGCTCGACGTCAATGGGGCGGTTAATGCGCTGCCGGATTTTCTGCTCAGGAGTGATCGCTGATGTTGCTGGACTGTTCGTCAATGGTTTGTCTTGCTGATTCGAATGGGCTTTCGTATGCTGTTGGTCTTGTGGATATGCAGCGGTGTGTGCTGCATTCTGCATTGAAGGCATGATTATCTTGAAAGAAAACAGGCGATCACATTGGGGGGGATAGCGCAACCACGGGCCATGTCACGTGGTGTTGTGACACTGTGTCTGTGCTTCTTGCCCGAGTGCCGGCGGTTGTGATGATCCTGGCCTGGTGTCTGGCGTTGTTCGGCCAGTTGCCGGAATTCGATTTGCAGTCGCCGCAACCGGGGAATGCTGCCCGATTTCAAAATACGGTTGTACAGATTCCATTCTGTGAACGTTCCAATTCCAACCCCACAAGATCTCAGGCCAAACAGCCTACCGGGTCCGTAAAAACTGGGCCGGGGACGGATGATAACAAGAGCCATGATCTGGGTGGTGTGTCTGCCATGTACCGATGGGCAGAGTTCCTGCCGGGATCAGCATGCCTCGGCTTGGCACAATCCTCACACTTTTTCTGCAACGATCTGCTGCATAGCTTGTGTGTGACTGGGCGTGGTCCGCCTGTTGCGTGAGACTTCGACTGATACGCGCTACACAGCCATACCTGAGTTGATTGCGAATGATGAAGCCTGCTTTTGCAAGGTTTGCATTCTGTGCACAAAGTCATGAGTGCGCCAGCATCAGGTGCATGTGCAGTATTACACACACACATCCCATTTTTCTCCAGGCATCCTGCATTTGTGATGATGCCTGCATGTGACTGTGTCTGTTTTCAGACACGGCCTTTGATTTTGACGTCAGACATAGGCTCTGCACGTCGGTGCATTTTTCATTGATACGCCTATTGAGCGTTTTACGAGATAATCCCATGACCACTACGACCGAATCGACTGTTACTGACAATCCCGTTGCACAAGCTTCGTCTCCCATGGCCTACCGGGCTGCATGGTTTTCCATTGCCTTGACGACCATCGGCTTGGTTTTGATCTGCCTTGGCGATCCGTATTGGCTGAGTTTACCGGCAAGTATTCTCGGTATTCTGACCGGCGGTTATGCGCTGCGGCACGGACAGGATAATCACGCGTGTGCTCATATCGGTTTTAACGTAGGTATGTTCAACCTGTTGTTGTGGCTGCTTCTGATGGGTTTGATGCAGCATGTTTTGAAGATGGATGTATCATCACTTTTTGCTGTCCCTCGCCATTGATAAAGCTGTTTACTGGTTGCAGGCTATGGTACGCTGTTGGCATGACAACCGTGTTGTTATTAACTGGCGGTCGAGCCCAGGATGGTTTGTTGCCAGATGAATTTTGGAGTGAATATGGATGCATGATTTACCGCTGCTGACAACCATTGCCGCCGCATTCACCGGCGCGTGTGTGCTGGGTTTGATCACCCAGAAACTCAAGCTCTCGCCCATTGTCGGCTACCTGCTGGCTGGCATGGCGATTGGGCCGCACACGCCGGGTTTCGTGGCAGATCAGCACCTGGCGCACCAGCTTGCCGAGATCGGTGTGATCCTGCTGATGTTCGGCGTCGGCCTGCATTTTCATCTCAAGGATCTGCTGGCTGTCCGTCATGTGGCGATCCCCGGTGCAATTGGGCAAAGTGCCATTGCCACGCTGTTGGCCTTGGCGGTGGCTGCGTCGTTCGGCTGGCCCATCAAGTCGGGGTTGGTGTTGGGGATGGCCATGTCTGTCGCCAGCACGGTCGTCCTCATGCGAGTGCTCATGGATAACCGTATGCTCGACAATGTCCATGGGCACGTGGCGGTTGGCTGGTTGCTCGTTGAGGATATCCTGACGGTGATTGTGCTGGTGCTGATCCCGACGTTGGGCGTTGCACAAGGCGTGACGGCTACGGCACAGGATGTTGGGATCGGCCATGTTCTTCTGACGTTGTGCATCGCGCTGGTGAAGTTATCGGTGATGATGGCCTTGATCCTCTGGGGCGGGAAGAAAATAATCCCGTGGATCATGATCCAGGTCACGCGCCTGCGTTCGCGTGAATTGTTCACGTTGACGGTGCTGATGATCGCCATTGCCGTGGCGGTGGGATCAGCCTACCTGTTTGGCGCGTCGGTGGCGCTGGGGGCGTTTCTGGCCGGGATGGTGGTGGGGCAGTCCACGATTTCCAAGCAGGCCGCCGCCGACGCCTTGCCGCTGCGTGACGCCTTTGCCGTGCTGTTTTTCACCTCGGTCGGTATGTTGTTTGACCCGATGTTCATCGTGCGTCAGCCGCTGTTGACCCTGGCCTGTCTGGGCGTGGTGATGGTGGGTAAGCCGTTGGCTGCCATGCTGATCGTGGCGGTGATCGGCTATCCCGCCAAGACGGCGTTGACCGTGGCGCTGGGGTTGGCACAGATCGGGGAGTTCTCTTTCATCCTGGCAGACCTGGCCCGCAAATACAGCCTGCTGGGTGAGGATGGGCATAACGTGCTGGTGACTTGTGCGCTGATATCCATCACGCTCAATCCGCTGCTGTTTCGTTCGCTTCCCAAACTGGAGGCAAGTCTCAAGCGTTGGCCGATCCTCTGGCGACTGATCAATCGCAAAGCCGAACGCCGGATCAGGCAGATCAACATGCAGGTTGACAACCAACTATCGGAAGCTCAATCGCCACTTGCAGTCATTCTGGGCTATGGGCCGGTGGGGCGCACCGTGGATGAATTGCTACGCAACCGGAACATGGACACCGTGGTCATCGATCTGAACATGGACACGGTGCAGCATCTGACGTCGCAGGGCCGCAAGGCAATTTACGGAGATGCCTACAACTTCGAAGTCATCGCTCATACGTTGGAGCATGCGACGCATCTGTTGATCACGTTGCCTCACGCGGACAACCGCAGTGCCCTGATCGCTGCGGTGAAACAGGCGTTCCCGGAAGTGAAAGTTTTTGTGCGGGCCCGGTACATCGGGGAACGTGACGAATTGATCCAGATGGGTGCGAGCAAAGCCTGTTATGAAGAAGCCGAAGCCGCGGTTGCATTGGGACGGCTCGTGCTGGAGGACTGCGGTGAGGATGCGCAGACGGTTGCGACGGAAACACTGCGAATCCGCAGACGCTACGACGTTTCTGAATCCAGGTGAGATGGACGTACTGCATGCCTTACGACATGACCTGTTGCCGATGGCGTAGAACCGACGTGAGGATCGCAATACCCAGCGTGGCGGCGATCACGCTCAGCGACACCCAGTGCATCCACTCGGGGAAGATGATCAATTGGCCTGCGATCATCTTCCCGCCAACGAAAATCAGGATGAAGCTCAGTCCGTAATGTAGGTCCTCAAACAGCGGCATGATCCCGGCCAAGGCAAAGTACAGAGCGCGAAGCCCAAGAATCGCAAACACATTGGATGTGTAGGCGATCAGCGGATCGGTCGTCACGCTCAGCACCGCCGGCACCGAATCTACCGCAAACAACACGTCCGTTGTCTCGATCACCACCAGGGATACCAGGATCGGCGTAGCAAACCAGCGACCGTCGCGCTTGACCGCGAATCGCCCCTCGGCCAGATCGTCCTGTACCGGCATCAATCTCCTTAACAGCCGCAGTATGGGATTGCGGTCCGAGTGAACTTCCGCGTCTCCGCTGCGCCACATCTTGATGCCGGTCAGCAGCAGGATCGTGCCGAATACGTAGGCCACCCAGTGGAAATGATGCAACAACGCCACGCCACCCAGAATGAATGCCAACCGCATCACCAGTGCGCCGAGGATGCCCCAGAACAGCACCTTGTGCTGGAATTGACCGGGAATGCCGAAGAATTTGAAGATCAGCAGGAACACGAAGATGTTGTCCATGCTCAGGGATTTTTCGATTAGATAAGCTGTCAGGAACAGCACAGCCGTGCGGCTTTGGGATAGCGGGTTGCCCTCCCTGTCTATCGCCAGAAGGTGCCAGTCCTGTCCCTTGAATAGCAATAGTAAATTGAACGCCATCGCCACGGCAATCCAGACACCCGTCCAGGTCAGAGCCTCGCGGATGCCCACCGCATGCTGTCTGCGATGAAAGACTCCCAGGTCAATGACCAACATGAGGATGACAAACAGATTGAAAATGCCCCAGACCCAGATACTGTGTTGCCCGAAGACCATGGCCCGATCCTTTTATGGCACGCCCGACGTTGTCAGCCGACCAAAAAAAAACCGCCAAGGATGATCCTTGACGGTTTTGCACGCTGTGTATCACAGTTCACCAGCGGGAGCATGGGCTCCGTGTTGACGCCGGTGACTCCGCTTACGTGCCAATGATTTTCTTCACTTGAGCCAATTACCCAAAGCAAACTGATTGTTAGCCGGGTGTGTGATGCCTATGCACAAAAGACATGGCCCGGAAGCACATTGCATTTGTCATTCTACAAGGAATTCTGGTCACATTGAACGCATTTTCAGTGCTCTCATAAGACAATCGTGATCCTGACGTCCTGAGGTAAAAACATCGAATCATTCCAACCTAACTCTTGGAAGTCATCCTCGGCAGCAATTTCAGCATTGAGCACGTCTAGGTCGCTGCTTACCGATTGTTCTCCTGCTCACGCCACTTCGACAACAGACTGTTGACCGCTGCGATCACCTTGGTGAAATTGTCGATTGTCGCATCATCCAAATCACTCAGTGATTTTTCCGCCAGGTCTTTCATGATTCGCTTTGCAACCCGCCCCTTGTTGAATGTTTCGATACCAGTACCTTGCAGCGCAGTTTCCACGCGTTGAACAATCGGGCGTTCGTCATTTGCCTGAAGCGATAAGTTTTTCTTGCCAAGTTCTTTCTTGTAGGCCTCATGAACAAAACCTAGGTAATAATCTTCCGAAAACATGTCTTCAAGGCATCTGTCCTTCTCAGCCCCGATTGCAGGACCGAGCATGAGCACGTGATTCTCATCCAGAATCCATTGACGCACGAGTTGTTCGTATGCGGTTTGTCCTTCAGGATCGGAATCAAGAAGTACAGCAACACGGAGTTCCTGGCCACGCAAGATCGTTCCAATGTATGCGACTTTGCTTGCACCACCTGCAGGAGTTATTACAAGTTCCTCATCCAGACCTTCTTTTCCAGCCTGTCGCATGAGTTCAGAAATGGTGCTGAGGAACCAGAAGTCGGTGACGCCTTCAACGACAAGGTTGTACTTGCCCACAAAGAGTGACTGGCTCCAGGACAGGCCAAGTGCTGCCTGTAGTGTGAACCGTGCATCTTTGCCAGCCGCCGCCCAATCATGGTGGACTTTGACACCTTCTTTGGGCTTATCTTCACAAATGTAGATAGTGTCCAATTGAGAAAAATCTACCATGAACGGCAAATGGGTGGTATAGATCAACTGGTTGTTCTGGGCGTACGCTTTCATTCTTTCAAGGAGATCTCGCTGAGCTGCAGCATGAAGGTGAAGGCCTGGTTCATCTAGAAGAATTACGGAGTTATTAAATTCCCCACTGGTTTCGGACATGAAAAGCATGTCGAATGAGAAGAACCATTGAAATCCCTTCGAGCGTTCTTCCAACGGAACAAGTGCGGGGGACTCAATGTCTTTTACGAACATGATCAATTGTTGGCCGTCAGCTTCGAATTGAATTTCGTACTTTTTCTGAGACCAGCGGTTTGCAATTTCGTTGGTCAGGGTCAAACTCGCGTCGTTCATATCCAACATGCGTTGCTCGCGATCTGGTGCTTTGCCCTTTTCCACTTCTTGGTCAAGGTCCAATCCCGCTTGTTTCATGATGAGGCGAATGGTGTAATCTGCGTCGGTTGATTTCTTGTCTTTGTACCGCTGCTGGACCTGCTCAAGTTGTGCAGATCCTGTGAAAATTCGGTAGTCGTCCATGTAGATGAATGTCGGGAGCCATTCAAGTGCAGTGTCTATGGCGCGCCGGAGTGGTGGTTCAGTCTTTAATTCGGCAACGGCAGCATCCAATGCCTTGTTCAGTGTGGCAATAGCTTGCTGATCTGCTTGAAACTGTGGGTTGTTCTGCGGGTTGTTCGGGTGATGAAGCGAAGCAAACACCGCTTTGAAAGAAGCTGCGTTCTCAACTGCATATACGCTACCGTCATTCTCACGGACTTGCTGGATGAAGGTCTCCAGAGCCGGGCTGTATTGTGCCTTGAAGTGGTCACTAGCCCCTTCGGGCACTGTGCCGATTTTTTCTTTGATGACGCTGACCACCCACTTGATGTCATGCTTGTCTGCCGGGTCGGTTGGAAGGAACGTAGAGGAAAATGTACCCTTGTAGTTCTTCTTGATCCGAATACCAGTGATGGTGGACGCAGATTCATGGATACTTGCCAGTTTGGCCTTCTCCTCATCGTCGAAGACGAACTCCGTTTCTACTACGAGTTGCTCAGGTGACCGTTCTTTACGTCGCCCGCGTGGCCACTCCCGATCAAGGCTGTATGGTTGCTCCTCGTATGGGTTAAACTTCCACAAGGCCTTGAGGATTGAAGTCTTGCCTGCTTCGTTTTTGCCGACCAAGGTGAGAATGTCTCCGAGTTCGACCCATCCTGAATCGGTAACATTGCGAAAATTTTGGACACGGAATCGCTTCAGTTTCATTGATGCACCTTTGACATGCTGATGATTTGAGTTGGGATGTGCAGCCCTATTGTCGCATGGTCTGTCGGTGGCAACATATAGCATGTCCCCCAATGCAAGATCGGTGTTGTGGTTTGTTTTTGAGCCACTGAAACCCCCAGCGAAGACAATAGGCCAGATAGGCAATCTGTAAAAGTATCGCCTTTATGAGGAATTATGGCAAGTTAATGTGCGAGATGAATTGTCCCGCTCGTGGAACCTAAGGCTGACTCTTCATTCGCCAACTGGGTGATTTTGCTTGGTTATGATCTGGTCGTAAACTATTGTCTGTTCATAGCCAGAAATGTCTGATTTTTTTGTCCGGATCGAGCAAAGGTACAGCACGACGCTTATGTCCATTACACTGCAACAGCTTGATCAATGGCTCAATGCACCGTCGGAAAACGAGCATTTAGAGTTCAAAGAGGCTAAGCACAACTACCATTTCGATAAGTTGGTCAAGTATTGTTCTGCCATCGCAAACGAGGGTGGCGGCACAATGATCCTGGGGGTGACAGATGTACCACCCAGGCATGTCGTTGGAAGCCAAGCTTTCGAACAGGTCGAACGAACCAAGGCAGGATTGATCGAACGGCTACGTCTGCGCGTTGATGTGCAAGAAGTCATGCATCCCGATGGCCGGGTTTTGGTGTTTACGATTCCTTCCCGTCCGATTGGCATGCCGGTTAGCATTGAGGGGGCATACTGGATGCGAGGTGGCGAAGATCTGGTGCCCATGACACCGGATCAACTCAAGCGCATCTTCGATGAATCCGGACCGGATTTCACAGCAGAAACTTGCCCGCGTGCATGCATGGATGATCTGGACTCACATGCAATTGATCAGTTTCGTCAGCGTTGGCACCGAAAATCCGGGAATGCAGCGTTGCTGGAATTGCCAGTCCATCAGTTGTTGACTGATGCGGAATTGATCAATGGCGATGCAATCACCTATGCAGCCCTGATATTGCTTGGCACACGCGCAGCGATGGGGAAATATCTGGCAAATTCTGAGGTCATCTTCGAGTACCGTTCATCCGAAGTGGCTGGGCCTGCCAATCAGCGAGTTGAATACCGCCAAGGCTTTCTCGCTTATTACGAAAAGCTGTGGGAAACGATTAACCTGCGAAACGATATGCAGACCTTTCAAGATGGTCTGTTCATGTTGGATGTTCCGACGTTCAGCGAAGCAGCAACCCGCGAGGCGATTCTCAATGCTGTCGGCCATCGGGATTATCGTAATCCCGGCTCGGTGTTCATTCGGCAATACACTCGCCGCTTGGAAATTGTCAGTCCAGGTGGTTTACTGCCTGGCATTACGGTTGAAAATATCATTGACCGGCAGGCTCCCCGTAATCGTCGCTTGGTCGATAATTTTGCCCGATGTGGTTTGGTTGAACGGGCAGGACAAGGCTTCAACCGCATCTTTGAAGAGACAATTCGACAAAGCAAACCCTTGCCGGATTTCAAGAACACGGATGAATACCAGGTTTCCCTGACATTGAACGGCCAGCTTCAAGATCCCAGGTTTTTGCAGTTCCTGGAAAAGGTGGGACAAGAACGGCAAGTGTCATTCTCGACTCACGATTTGCTTGTTTTGGATTTGATCCGACGTGAGCAGGATATTCCGGATTGGTTGAGAAAGCCTTTGCGATCTTTGGTTGACGATGGGATCGTGGAGTCAATTGGACGTGGGCGAGGGGTTCGGTACCTGCTTTCAAGGCGTTACTACCAGATGGCCAAGCAGGCTGGTGCTTACACCAGAAAACAGGGGTTGGACACTGAAACCAATCGCCAGTTACTCTTAAAGCATATTCGCGAGAGTGGCGACAAAGGAGCTCCGCTTAAGGAACTGCACCAAGTGCTCAATTTTTTGTCTGAAGCGCAGGTCAAATATCTGCTTCAGGGGTTAAAGGCCGAGGACAAGATCGAACTCAAGGGTCATGGTCGCGGCGCAAAATGGCATTGGAAGGAATGGGAGAATTCGTGATTTTTCTCCAATTATTCTCCCTTTATTTAAATCAATTGTCTGTATGTGTTTTCAAATAAACGTTTTGCAGTTGTGGCGAAAATGAGAAAAAAGCCTGTATATCTGCATAAGCTGATTGATGATGCGATACGTTTGGCCTATGGGCGTCTGATTGATAAAATGGTATCCATAGCCACTCCAACCGCCCGAACGCAACACGGGCGAACGTCGTGACCAAGGGACCGAACCTAGCAGAATCGGCACCGTGGGACAATATTCGCAACGCCTTTTGGCACTATGTTTTACGCGAATTTGGCCCCATGTCACCGAATCCGGCACCATTTGTTGTGTGGCTTGTTAGTATTTGTTATATCGCTACTTGCAACCCACAACACCCCGTTGCCAACGTGATTGTCGACGGTTCGAGTCCGTTCACCCGCTCTTTGA
>PAIY01000268.1 GCA_002704825.1 Phycisphaeraceae bacterium | reverse complement strand
AAATGAACCTGTTTAATGCGATGTATGACACGCCCTTACCATTGGTGTTGGCATTGACGTGGATCGCTTTGCCAGCAGCATTGATTCTCGCGCCGATTCTCCGTCAGCGTTCAACAAGCCAGCATCTCACATGGCTGACGCGTTTATCCCTGAATAAACAGCATCAAACACTGGCGAGCCATCTGCGTTGGCAACAACAGATCCGCAGCCTGCTGCTCTTATCCGGCATCATTGCCTACATCACGTATCACGATCTTCCTGCCTCCGCCCTGCTGTCTCCACCGGGCATGCAAGGCGCGGTCGTTCGCCTGTACAATCTGATGCACTATGGCAAGTATGAAACGCTCAGCGCGATGGTCGTGCTGACGTACATGCTCCCGCCAACGGTGTTGGGCTTGTTACTCGTCATTGCAAGAGGAAGAAAACTGCCTGATCATGGGTGAAACACTTTGGCAACTAGAGTACATCGACATGCCCGGTCGTCTGACCGACATCTCGCTGTCTTTTACGCCAGGCATCACCGCGGTGGTGGGCATCTCTGGCGCAGGTAAGACGTCGCTATTGAACCTGCTGGTTGAATTTGAAAAACCAAGTGCTGGCAAACTTATTTTCACATCACCGACGCAGGATAAAGAGCAGTTGCCGGTGTACTGGGTGCCCCAGGATGACGGACTTTGGCCTCACATGACAGTGAAGCAGCATTTAACCGCGCTATCCGACAAGACTTCCGCCGACCATTGGCTAAAGACGATGGACCTGGCGGACCATGCCAACAAAAAGCCGGAGACGCTTTCACGTGGGCAGCAAAACCGATTGTCCGTTGCACGCGCGATGGTCAGCGACGCAGCGATTCTGATCATGGATGAACCCTTAGCCCACGTCGCCCATCAGGATGCGATGCGTTATTGGCAGGTGATCATCGACACACTGCGACGCCAGAACCAATCCCTGATTTTTGCAACGCATGATCCATCGCGTGTGCTTGCCTATGCCGACCAGGTAATCTGTATGGGGGATGGCAAGGTGCTTGCGCAAGGCGTCACCAAGCAAGTTTATCTGCAGCCCCAAACACAGCAGATTGCAGAATTACTCGGCCCCGTTAATTGGATGACTGAATCGCAAATGCCCATCTACCTCCCGGATCATGAACTTCAAGCCCAATGCATTCGTCCTGAACAATTGCAATTGATCACCGATGCGCAAAGTCCATTGACCATCAAACGCACGCAATTTCATGGGCATGTGCAATGCTCCAGTCTTGCAGACGACAAAGAGAACCGACGCGACTTCTGGCATCTACCGACTGCGGGATTAAAGACACTGGATCGTGTTCGTTTGAATTTGATCACCGTTTTGCTGATGGTGAGTTTACTGCTTGTTACAGGATGTAAACCGTCGGGCAATCAAGCCACCATCCCCGTGAAAAACACGGCGGTCTGGTCCGTGCCGTTGGATGATATCAGCGTCCCCGCGCCGCGTTCAGCAAAGATGCTTCCTGATGGGCGCATGGTGGTGCTCGATACTGCCGGTCGCGTGCTGCTGTATGACAACGCCGGCAAGGTCACCGACATCTGGCATCTGCCGACCAATACCAATGGGAATCCCGAAGGCACCTGTCTGATGCAGGATGGGACGATCGCCGTTGCCGACACGCATTACCATCGCATCGTCTTTTTCGATCAGACGGGCAAGATCACGCGCATGGTCGGTGAACGGGGTGAAGGCAAGGGCCAATTCATCTATCCCGTGTCACTCACGCAGGACAAGGATGGCTTTGTCTATGTCGTGGAATACGGTGGCAATGACCGCGTGCAGAAATTCACCGCAGACATGCAACATGTCATGACCTTCGGCAAGGCCGGTACGGGTGAAGGTGAGTTCCAACGGGCAAGCGGTTGTCTGCTGCACGATGGCAAACTCTATGTTGCTGATGCGATCAACAATCGTATCCTTGTTTTTGACACCCAAACGGGCAAGCATGTCGATACACTCGGCCAAAACCACCTTGATTTACCGTACGATCTGACCATGGATGACCGCGAACATTTTTATATCGCAGAATATGGTGCAGGTCGGGTCACAGAGATGGACTTGTCGGGTAAAATTATTGCGACGTTCGGCAAGACGGGTCGGGGGGATGATCAATTCATGACGCCCTGGTCACTGACGATCACGCCGGATCACAAATTACGCATCATGGACACGGGCAACCGCCGCATCGTGGAGCTTGAGCTTTGACTATCCGGGACATCATCCTGCGCATCTTCTCGCCACCGCGAAAACCGGTGTCGCGGTCTGCATGGTGGCTGCCCATCACGAGCATGGCAGTGTTCCTGTCTGTCTGCTTTGCACTTGATCTCACCAACAAACTCATCTTCACCCGACCGTCTGCATTCTGGCTGACACTGTTATTCCCGTGGTTCTGGTGGATGATCGCAGCTGGCCACGCAGGCATCGGCGGCGCTCGACGCGCATGGGTGTATGGCTTCCGCTGGGTATTGCTATGCCTGGTCATTGCCGCATTGGCTCAGCCACGCAGTGTCCGCAGCGATAAGTCCATGTCGGTGATTTTTGCAGTGGACACATCAGCATCCATCTCGCCGAACATGCGACAGGAAGCGATCAAGTTCGCAGTGAACACCGCCAATACCAAGCCGCAAAAGGACAGTGTCGGGCTGGTGTTTTTCGGGCGCGATGCAGCGGTGGAACTGCCCCCCATGCAGAGCTTCCCGTTTGAAGCGATCAATGTGCAGGTCAATAACGATGGCACCAATCTCGCTTCGTCACTGAGTCTTTCCTCTGCGTTGATTCCTGATGACAAACTCGGGCGCATCGTGCTGGTCACCGATGGCACGGAGACCGAAGGTGATCTGGATCGCGTGCTCGATGAACTCGCTGCCCGCAAGATTCCGGTGGATGTTCTGCCGATCAGCTATGACCACGACAAGGAAGTCTGGGTTGAGCGGTTGGATTTGCCCCGCTTTGTCCGTAGTGGTGAAACCTATGAAGCAGCAGCGATTGTTTCATCACTATCACCGGGTAAAGGCAATCTGATTCTCAAAGAGAACGGCAACGTCATTTACCAGGACGACGTCACGTACCAGGCAGGCAAGAACCGTTACACCCTGCCGATCACACTGCGTGAAGATGGTTACTACGAATACGAAGCGATCATCGAAACCGCCAAGGAAGACGACCAGCACGCCCGCAACAACCGCGCCATCAGTTACCTCTTTTTACAGGGAAAAGGCTCGGTGTTGATGGTGACAAACCTTGAGGGCGATAAGCGTGACTGGGAGTCGATGCGTGATGCGTTACAACTTGCCAAGCGTCAGGTGCGTTTGATCTCCGCTTATGAACTCCCGTCGGATCCATTGGCATTACTGCCCTATGACTGCATTGTGATGGTCAACGTACCTGCCGATCAATTGTCACTGCCACAGATGCAGGCAATGCGGGACGCAGTGTTCCATCAGGGCTCAGGTTTTGTGATGGTCGGCGGTGATCAGAGTTTTGGTCCCGGTGGTTATCACCATACGCTGGTGGAGGAAATCCTGCCGGTGACGATGGATGTGCAGAACAAAAAGATTCTGCCCAAGAGTGCGTTGGCGATCACGCTGCATACCTGTGAATTCCCACAAGGCAACACCTGGGCCAAGCGCATCACCAAGCAGGCGATTCAGGTACTCGGTTCACAAGATGACGTGGGTGTCCTCGTCTTTGATTGGCAAGGCGGAGACGAATGGCTCTTCCCGTTCACACCTGCAGGACAGTACAACCAATTGGCGATGAAAATCAACAGCGCCCAGATTGGCGACATGCCCTCCTTTGCCACCTCCATGCGATTGGCACTCAACGGATTTAAAAACAACGATGCGGCAGAGCGTCACATGATCATCATCTCCGACGGTGATCCGCAGCCCCCACCGCCGGGCCTGCTTCAGGAGTTCGTCAACAACAAGATCACCGTCAGTACGGTCGCGGTCTTCCCGCATGGCACACAGACGCAGACCATGCAGGCCATCGCCAATGTCACCGGCGGACGCTTTTACTTCCCGCAGGATGCCAACAAGCTACCTTCGATTTTCATCAAGGAAGCCAAGACCCTTCGCCGGAGCATGATTCAGAACAAGGTCTTTAACCCAATCATCGACTTCCCGTCGCCGATCCTCAAAGGCATTGATGGTTTGCCGGACTTAAAAGGTTACATTCTCACCACACCCAAACCGCGAAGCACCACCATTCTCGAAGGCCCCGAACAACGCGAGCCCGACCCCGTCTTGGCGACATGGCGATACGGCATCGGCAAGACCGCAGCGTTCACATCCGACCTGTCCTCCAACTGGGCAGCCAACTGGATGGGTTGGCAGCATTACCAGGCCTTCGTCAGTCAACTTGTCAAAGATGTCGCGCGCGTGAGTACCTCAAGCAACATGCACATGCAGGCCTTTACCAGCGGGAACACCGGCATCATCACCGTCGAAGATTTTGAGCCCGACTCCCCGCTGTACAACATCTCGGCCCAGGTCATCGGCCCGAATGGTCAATCGCGTACCGTGCCACTGGAACAGATCGCCCCCAAGCGATATGAAGCGCGATTCGATCTCTGGGGTGAAGGTCGCTATCAGGTCATTGCCACCGCATCCGGTGATGGGAAAAACCAACGCATGCACGCCGGCTTTGTCGTGCCTTACTCCCAGGAGTATCTGCGGTTTGGTTCAAGTCCCATGACTGTGAAGAACATCGTCGAGAAGACCGGCGGGAACCTGCTCACGCCTGAGACCACTGCAGCCGAAGTCTTCCCGCAAGACCGCAAGGAACGCTTCACCTCCAAGCCGTCGTTTGACTGGTTATTGCTTGCGCTGTGTTGCCTGCTGCCATTGGATGTGGCGATCCGACGCGTCCAGGTGGACAAGCAGTTCTTCAAAGATCTCTTTGGACCACACAAAACAATTACACCCAAGCAGGAAACCTTCGACACCCTGCTTAAGAAACGTAAAGCTGTCAAAGACCAACTCCATCAGACGGAAGACTCAGCCAACGTTGATACAAAACGCAAAGCTTCCGGGGGCGGGGGCCCGAGGCAGTCGCAGATGGAGATCATCGTTGAACAGAAAGTCGATGATGCACCAACGTCATCGCGTGAATCCAAACCCACACAGGCCGACTCGGATGACGATTCGACCACCAGCCGACTGTTACGCCTTAAGCGTAAACAGCGCGGCGATCAAGATGACAACCAACCCAGTTGAGGATGAATCATGAGCGACATTGAACGCATGCAACAGGAAACCCAAGTCTTCCAGCAACTGCTGATCCAGGTCCGCGATGCTGTCGGCCAGGTCATCGTCGGCCAGAACCGTGTCGTCGAAGCCGTGATCACGGCCATGGTCTGTGGCGGTAACGTCCTGCTTGAAGGTGTCCCGGGTCTGGGTAAAACCCAACTGGTCAAAACACTGGGGCGCGCGTTGGAACTGGACTACAACCGCATCCAGTTCACCCCCGACCTCATGCCCGCAGACGTCGTGGGCACGAACATTCTCACCAGTGATGATGCAGGCGGTTCGTCTGGTAACTATCGCCTTGAGTTCCGCGAAGGCCCGGTTTTCACACAGCTATTGCTTGCAGACGAAATCAACCGTGCAACCCCCAAGACACAGGCTGCCATGCTTGAAGTCATGCAGGAACACTCGGTGACCGTGGGTGGCAATACGTACCAGATGAAAGAACCCTACTTCGTCCTTGCAACGCAAAACCCCATCGAGCAGGAAGGCACCTACCCGCTTCCCGAAGCGCAGCTTGACCGTTTCCTGTTTAAGGTCACTGTCCCCTTCCCGTCACGGCAGGAGTTAAACGACATCGTCACGCGCACGATTCTCAAGCAGGCTGTCGAAGTGCCCAAGGTGCTCAACAGTGAGAAAATCCTTGCGATGCGGAACCTGCTTAATAAAGTTGTCGTTGCCGATGCGATGCGCGACTATGCCATTCGACTGGTGTTGGCAACGCATCCCGACAGTGAGTTTGCAACCGATGCGGTGAAGAAATATGTCCGCTGGGGCGCATCACCGCGTGCTGCCCAAGGTTTGATTCTCGCAGCCCGTGTGCGTGCATTATCCGAAGGTCGACCGCATGTCGCCTTTGAGGATATCCGTTATTTTGCAGTGGAAATTTTGCAGCACCGCGCGTTACTCAACTATGACGGGCAGGCGGAAAATGTCGTCTCAGCCAAATTGATTCAGCAGTTAACCGAGCAGGTCCCCGAGACAGTTTGATGTGATCAAGAAAAAATGACAAGGCATGGATTCCCGCCTTCGCGGGAATGACGAGAAGACGAACATCACCATGGAACAAGCACAAGTCACCCAACTCTTAGCCAACGACATGCTGCATCGGCTCGAACGCCTGCGGATCAACGCATCGGGTCGGTTCACCAATCGTATGCGTGGTGAGCACCTTGCTGCCAAGGGTGGTTCGTCCATGGAGTTTGCGGACTACCGTGATTATGTCGAAGGCGATGACACGCGCTTTATCGACTGGAACATTTTCTCACGATTGCGCAAACCCTACATCAAGCTTTTCCATCACGAAGAACAGATGCAGATCGTCATCCTTGTCGATGCGTCGAGTTCCATGATGGTGGATGGCAAGCTTGAACGTGCCCAGCAACTCGCGGCTGCGATGTGCGTCTGCGGACTCTTTGCAGCTGAGCCGGTGAGTGTGTACACGTTCAACCAACCAACCAACAACCTGTCAATGGTCGGCCCAGCAACAGGTCGCGGGAGTCTGCACAAGCTTTTGAAATTCGTCGAAAATATTGAGTCCGGTGAAGGTGGTAGTCAACCACCCGATGATGCAGTGGACACGATGCTCAAACGACATCGCGGTAAAGGCATTGTCGTGATGCTCTCGGACTTTTTGACCTACGGTGATTTGAAGCGGACGTTTAATACGCTCAACAATGCCGGGCTTGAGATCTTTGCCTGCCAGATTCTCGGGGAACGTGAATTAGACCCGGACCTGACTTCGGACTTGCGGTTGGTGGACTGCGAAAACGCGGACATTCTGGATGTAACCGCCCAGGACAACCTGCTGGATTTATACCACGAATATCTGTCCAACTTCCAGAACACCATCGCGGCATTGGCCCGACAGCGTGGCGGGAAGTTTTTGTGTGTGAACAGTGATGAAGATTTGAGTGCCGTGCTGTTTGATCAAATGAGACGAGAAGCGTGGCTGGTATGAAAATTTCGGATTTTGAATTTCGGATTTCGAATTGTCGCAAGCGTCTAATGCTCACGCCTGTGCATGCTGTTGACCATTGGTACTTGCAGGCAACCGCTGCATGCCACTGGATTCCCGCCTGCGCGGGAATGACGGATATAACGCTTGCACCAATTCGAAATCCGAAATTCAAAATCCGAAATCCAAACACCAGCTGTGTCTGCAACAGGAGGCGCGACCACTGATGTTACCCGGATTCTTCGCACCACTGATGTCGTTACTGGCTTTGATGGCTTTGCCCATCGTGGTGTTCTATTTCCTTAAACTCCGCCGGCAGCGATTGGAAGTTTCGTCACTGGTGCTTTGGCAACAGGTGTTATCTGACAGCCGCGTCAATGCACCGTTTCAGAAATTCAAACGGAACCTTCTGTTGCTGTTGCAACTGTTGATGTTGGCGATGCTGGTGCTGGCGGCGATGCAGCCTTACTGGAAGTCCGACGCGGAGCGCGCCCAGCGTGTGCCGATTCTCATTGACTGCTCAGCGAGTATGGCAGCGATGGATCGTCCCGGCGGGCAATCGCGATTGGATGCTGCCAAAGCGCAGATCAACGAAATCATTGACGGGCTGCTCAGCGACCAACAGATCAGCCTGATCGCTTTTTCGGATACCGCTCAACGTCTGTGTGCATTCACCAACAACAAACGTGAACTCAAGGCGGCGTTGGAACAGGTGAAAATCCGCGAAGTCCCCGGTGATCTGGAAGACGCGATGCGGATGGCCGATGCCATGGCAAGAGCCGAACCGTTCGAGCAGGTCGTGCTGTTTTCCGATGGCAACTTCCCCGCCAAGACCGACTTTGCCTTGCCGTTTAACATTGACTATCAACAACTCAAATCCCCGGGCGTGAACATGGGGATCGCCACGCTCAACGCCCAGCGTGCGGACAGTCGTCAGTGGGATGTGTTCGTCAAACTCGTTGCTGCCAACGCCCCGGGCAATGCGACGGTGCAGGTGTATCAAAACGACCAACTCGTTGGGACCGAAGACGTGCATGTCGATCAGGAGGGTCCAAAGAAATTGGTATTCCGTTTAACCGCGGATGAAGCCTCGCATGTCACCATTAAGTTACTGCCTGACAGTTTCGATGCACTGCTTAGCGACAATGTTGCCTACGTGGATCTCACCGGCTTGCGTCCGTTGGCTGTGAACATTGACAAGCCGATGGTGCCTGAACAACTGGCCATCAAGGCGATGGATAATGTGATGCTGGTGTCGGTCAATTCGCCTGCGGATTTGTATCTGACCAACGAGCCGGACGCGGTGGTGGATAACGTGAAGGTGATCTGGCGTAATGGTGCTTTACCCCAGGAACTCACGCAGTTGATGGACATCAAAAAAGACGCGGGCAGTGACGTGGTCTCATGGAACCGCGCGGACCCGCTGCTTGGGCATATCACACTCAACGACATCATCGTGCTCGATCAACCGACTCTCAAGGAAAATGTCCGCGAGCTTGATTTTGAATCGCTGGGTTACCGCATACTCATCCATGGCAGTAAGGGTCCGTTGCTGTTAACCAAGCAATATGACAGTCATGTCGAATACATTCTCACGGTCGATGCAGCCAGAACGACACTGCCTTATCGCGTGGCTTTCCCGGTGATTTTGAGTAATCTTGTACGTCAGGCCATGCATCATGCTGGACTTCAGGAAGTGCAGGCGCATCACACCGGTGTGTTCCCCCCCATGGAAGTCATCGGTGAAAAGTCCTACACCTGGCAGTATCCCAGTGGTCAGACGCAACGCGTCACCAGCAATGTCCGGGGCAAACTCATCGGTCTTGCCTGCCCGAGTACGGGTGAATACAGCCTCAAGGATGGCGGTGATACCGTGCTGAGTCTGGGGGCTTCACTGCTCAATAGCGATGAGTCTTCGCTGCAGAGTGTCGAGCAATTGCAGTTCCGAGAGCTGTCGATCACCGCTGCTGCCAAGCCGATCGCGATGGACCGTTCCTTCTGGCCGACGCTGCTTTGGATTGCGTTAGCGATATTGATTTTTGAATGGTGGTATTTCCATCGTCAACGCCAACGCACAATGCAGACCGCAGGACAAAAACGTCGCACCCCATCTCAAAGCTTAAGCGTTCGTTAGAGCGGATCAAACAATTAATCGCCATACGATCATAGCTATCGTCATTCCCCCGCCCCCGGAAGGCTCGAATCCAGTAGCATTCTGTTGACGCTTGCACCTATCACTGGACTCCCGTCTTCGGACATGATGCACGTCGTTTTTAAAGTTGAGCACNGGGTGTNAACCCGGTGCCCGTTGTGCATACGTTAATCCNAGGGGGCACCGGGTTNACACCCGGTGCTCAACTTGTCGAGAGTTGTGTCGAGTAAGTTCGACCCTTCAATCATCACGTGCCATGCAAACACTTGTAAAAACGACGTGCATCATGTCCGCCTTCGAGGGGGTGACCGAAGATTGAGATTATCGGTTTGAACTGTTTTAACTTTCGGAAATGATTAGCCGCCAATCATGGTTTCCAACGCCACAACTGTGCCACCGAGCTGTCTGGCAGGTTATCAAAACTCAAGGTTGCTACGTGGAAGTCGGTGAAAAGCATGTTAAATGCCGGGCCTTTGTGACGAGGTTCCCATGATGTGGTTTCCCAGTAACCGATGTCCGCCAGATAATTGGTGCTGGTCCCGCCCTGGAACCAGATGGATTTCATGTCTGCAAAATAGCAGTATTTGGACGGTTGTTTGAGATCCGAATTGCGATACACCGGGCCATCAATAGTCGAATCCTGGAAGTTGGCACGATTGCAGCCATAACTTGTCGGCGCCCAGAATTGGGTTGAAGCAGGATACGTCAACTCGTCATCCGACGGGCAGGTGTAGGCGGTGCGTTTGGCCAGGTTGGGATCGGAAGTCACGTTGGATTTGATCGACAGATAGGATGAAAGCAATGCCGGCCAGCGCCACCATGCGTTGGTGCTTGGATCTTCATGTGAAGGACCAGGCAGCCAGTCGGACCAGTCGTTGCCGTAGATACCGCATGCCGTGCCGATGCTTCGGATATTCGCGGCACATTGGATACTCCTTGCCGATGCGCGTGCGCTACCCAATGCTGGTAAAAGGATCGCGATCAACAGCGCGATGATGGAGATGACAACCAGCAGTTCGATTAAGGTGAATCCGGTTGACGTACGCGATTGGGTGGGACAAGTCATGGCGTTCCTTTCGAACCGTTTTGTTTTGAAGACCGTTGCCAAACAGAACGCAGCGGTGGAACTCATCTATTTGCAGTCAAATGCACTGCGTGTGGGTGGGTCAAGACACGTTGGTATTGGCCGGCGGACCGACCGTGTTACGTGAGATTAATCGGCAGCCTACTGTGACAGGTGTTTGTTGGTCGTATTGCTCGTGATTCTGGAAGATTCTGGTGATCGCGCCCGCCATATCCATCGCGGGTAACTCGATGGTTGTCAGTCCCAGAAGGATGGCAGGTCCCCGGTTGTCCACGCCGATGATGGAGAGGTCTTTGGGGAACTGTAAGCCGATCGCTCGACCTGCCAGAATCAATTCGTAAGCCAAGGCATCATTGCTTGCGACAATGGCCGTACAGCCGTCATGCTTGAGTTGTCGCAGCAGGTCCGTTAGTTGTGATGGGCTCAGGCAGTCGTCTGGGATATGCACCACATGCCGCTGACTTTTTGGGATGCGTGCCTGGGCCATCGCCTGATGATAGCCGTCGATACGCTCAAGACTCCACTGGCCAAAGCTGCTGCGACGGATGGCAGCAATATGCTCATGCCCCATGGAAAGTAAATGCTCGGTTGCAATCATGCCACATTGTGAGCTGTCAAACCGTGTGCGGTAGGCATGATCCAGTTCCGGCAGGTCTTCAGTGTCCGACCAGTAGATCACCGGGATATCCATCGCTCGGGTCTGCTCGATGATCCGTGCAACACTGGGATGATCAAACGGGGGGAGGAACAGAATCCCATCCAATCCCTTCTCGATGAGTGATTGGAATCGCGGCTCAAATTCCGGGTCATCCACGTTGATCACCTGGGCAGCACAGCCGTCCTGATTGCAGACTTCCTCAAAGCTGATGAGCAATTGGTAGCGCTCCGAACCCCGCAACGCCGGATGTCCGACTTCCATCCATGCGACCATGGCATATTGCCGGATGCGGTGATGCTTCGCATGCTCAGTGACATACGTGCCACTGCCTTTGACACGCTGGACCAACCCGTCAGAACACAGCGAGTCGAGTACCTTTCCCGCAGTCGGCGGACTGATCCCAAACCGTTTAGCCAAGGTATTGTTGGAATAGAACTTGGTACCCGGCGCATAGTGCCCGCTGGCTAGGACACCACGTAAATGATCGAGCAACCGATTCGGTCGCATGCGTTGGCCAGTGGTGTCAGTCGTTAACGGCATACCTTAAACTTATCAATGGTTTAATAGCATTTCAAGTTTATGATAAAGAAAATTGGCCAAAAGTTGATAATTTATTTATAAGTTGCCTATCATGCATCAAGATCGACGTGTTTGATGAATTTAAGCACGGAATCAGCAGGTGGGGGATGGCCAGACGGTTGGTCATCAATCCACAGTGATTTTGCTTTGACGAAACATCTGCTCCAGGGCATCCCGCAACGACGGCGATGCAGGTGGCAAGCACAAGGATGACGGGTCATGAAGTATCGGGTTTGGATGATGACGCTTCTGAGTGTGACGTTGTGCAATGGCATGGCTGTCGAGAGAACATGGGCGGGGACGACTGACACATGGCCGGCCTGTTTCGAGCCTTTTGCCAAGTCGGGACAACTGGATTTGTTTTACAAGTTCGACATGGCGCAACCGGGGCTGATCACCAATCTCGCAAGTCCCGGTCGTGGTGATCTGACGTATGTCAGTCGGTCACCCTATGGTCCATGGCGTGGTGCTGAGGTTCAGGCCAACGAGCATCGCATCATGCCACACATGACACTGGGGCGCGATGGTTATCTCACTGCGTTACAAACCGGGACCACCGACTATGAATTCGGTCCCACCGGTTGGCTGCCTGATTTCGACGCGGGGTATACCATCAGTTTCTGGTTGCGCGTGCGTGATGTTGCCGAGTCATTCAACGGCACGGTCATGCATCTGAACACCGGTTACAAAATCGGCTGGCGAATGGAATTCGTCAAAGCCAAATGGGCCAAGCAGGGCAGACTCGCTTTAGCCTGCGGTAACGGCAAGAACACCACCACCCTCGAATGCAAGCCCTTCCTCCCCGAGCGTTGGCATCATGTCACCATTGTTGCAGCGAACGGCAAAATGCATCTCTACGTCAACCGGCAATTGGCTGAACAAACCAACCAAACACTCAATATGCCCAAGCCCGATACGCCGGATCAATGGTTCTGCCAAACCAAACCCGAGCGTGGCCTGCGGATATTCGGCAAGTGGTACAGCAAAGCAAACCTGCTGGATTATCGCATTGACGAATTGGCTGCACTGCATACACCCATCAACGCATCGCAGGTCAAGACCATCTACGAAGCTGGTAAACCAAAAGATGTCGGTGACGAAAATAAAACACAACGCCTGCTTCGACTCGAAGCTGAAAACAAGCAGCGTGAAAATCTGTCGTCACTGCAAATGTACATTGACCCCAGAAGCTACGGCTATTTTCCCGTTGATCAACCCATTGCATTAACCTTCTCGAACAAAGACAGTGGCCTTAAGCCATCGCAGGCTTCCTACACACTCATCAATGCACAAGGCAATGTGATCTTTGACACTCGCATGACCTTCGCTGCTCAGAAAACACGGTCACTGAAGACGCAGATCACACTCCCGACACCCGGTTTGTATCTGGTGACGATGGCCATGCTCGATGAGCAGGGTAAGCGACTTAATGCAAAGCAATATCCGTTGGCAGCGACGCCGGTGATGAATGCATCAACACATAGCGGTGAATTATTGCAATGGCTGGGAACGCAAAATCTCTCCCGTCGTCCCGAGGCTACAGCGCTAAACGTGGGCTTAACACGCGTGATCTGTGATTGGCGTGATATTGAGCCGGTGTGTGGTGTGTATGACTGGAGTTCGTCGGATCAGAGTTTGTTGCCCATTAAATCATCACCGATTCAAACCATTGTCTGCGTGTCGGGTTTCCCACGATGGGTCAATGTCAAACCCAAGACGAACATGGATGACAAAACACTGGATCATTACCAGCAGTTCATCCGCAAAATGCTGGCACGTTACCGTCACATCAAATACTGGGAAATCTGGGACGCATCGCAATGGATCCCCTCAGGCCAACTGACGATCGATCAATACCGTCAGCTTCTGGCTGCTGCGTCTGAAACAATTCATGCTTCCAAAAGTGACAAGCAAATCGTCGCTGGCGGCGTCTGGCAACTCTCCGCCCATTGGGCGCAAACACTGCTGCAGGATAAAGGCGGTGATCTGATTGATATCCTTAGCGTTCAATCTCACATCGCACAGCCAACAACCCGAGGCAAACTGCTTGATCAACTTCAGTCGGTGCAGGCAGTCTGCAGGAAAATGGGCTATCCCAACCTGCCCATCTGGAACACCGGTCTGGGCTTGCAGCAGGCCAATCGCTCTGCAATCTTCCCAGACGCTTCGCAACGCATCACCGACACAGCCTGGCCAATCCCGTTAGCCAACGAACATGATGCAGCGATATGGATGATTCAAAGCATGATCATGCAATTGGCATCCGGCGTGCAGCGTGTGATTCTTGATCCGTCGCCTGCTGCGTTTTACCCCATGGAAAATGCGGTAGACGGCTTACCCGGTCTCAAAGGACTGGCTTTATCAATGCTTACGCAGACTCTGGGTAACAAGCCACAACTGGCGCCAGTCGAATCCGTTCCCGCAGGATTACATCTCTATGCTTATTCAAATGACAATCATCAAGCTGGCATGATCGCCTTCGCCAAAGACCAACCGATCACGCTGACCGTCAAAGCGATGCACGATGATCAACCTGTTTTGGCTCGCGACATGTTCGGCCGACTCCTCACTTTGGATCAAGACATTTCGATCCAAGTCGGATCACAACCCGTTTACCTGCATAACGCGACACTCAAGTAAATCTCAAACAGAAATCGACCTGAAAGATTGAATATGCAACAGACAATCACACGTCAAATCCTGAATCTCTGTACGCTGCTTCTGCTTGTCACATCGCCTGCTTTGGCGGATGTCGCTCAACAACAGGCTGCCTATGAGCAGTACAAGCAGATGATGCTCAATGAACCTTCGTTGATTCGGTTCTACACCTTTGAAAACGGTTCGGGTGATGAGATCACCAACCATGTTGACATCGATCGATCGCAGCGTGCGGTCACCGGCGGGCCGCTGGGTTCATTGACCATTCAGCGCACCAAGGGATCGGGTCATGCACTGAGTCTGGACCCGAAGTTTGGGCCACCCCCGACATGGTCTCAAGGTCGCTGGCCCTGGAAGTCAGCGATCTACAGTGGTGCAGAGACTTCCACGCTCCCCTGGCAGGCGTCCAAGTTATTCCGCAGCGGGATCACCGGCGTGGAGTTTGCAAAGGGCGGTTCCTTATCAGGTTGGTTCCGTATCCATGAAGTCGATGATCAGGATGCCTCCTGCAATCTCATCCGAATGGGTAACGGTTACAGCACGGGTTTGGTCCTGGAGTATGCCAAGGCCAAGTGGAATCCTGAAGGTCGATTGGAATTCAGACTCGCTGCGCCCCAAGGCGTGTCGCGTGTTCAACTGACCGCCAAGCCCTGTGTAGCTGGTGTTTGGCATCATTTCGCCGTCACCTTCGATGACCAGGTTGTTCGGTTGTATCTGGATGGGAAGTTGGCTGAGGAAAAATCATCCACCGGTCCCGTCATCCCGACGACGTATGAAAACATGCCCATGATTGGACCATTCTACGAAGCCAATTCACCTTCGCGTTTTGGTGAGTTTTTGATGCTTGCCCACAACCCGGCCAAGAGCAATGGGGGAGCCGTCGCACGCTATGACATCGGCGAGTTTGCAGTCTTTAACAAGGCACTGGAATCACAAACCATCATCAAACAATACGAAGCTGGTAAACCGCAGACGACAGAGGCGCAGCAGCTAGCGTTGTATCACCAGCAGAAGCAGCGTCAGCAGACACTTGATGCGATCATGATTGATCTGCCCAGCGAGACCGATGGCTACTTCCGTGTGAATAAACCATTCACCGCTACGATCCACATGCCAGAAACGTCAACCATTACCGGTGATCTCACCGCTGAGTTTGCCTTGGAGACCATTGAAGGAAAACCCCTGCAATCCATCAAGCAAAGACTGGCTGCTGGTAAACAGGTTGAGCAGACTTTCACCTTGGATCAATGCGGTCTTTATTATCTGGATGTCATCATTCGCAACGATGATGGTGAGATTCTCAAGCGACTTTCAAGCAAGCAGGGGATCGGCATTGTTTCACCTGCCCCCCGGGAACTCACCGAGCATAACCCGCTTGCTTTCTGGGCGGATTGGGAAGATCGGTTTTATTTTGACGTCCCGACGCGACGTCTGAATTACGTGCCATCACGGGATGTTCAACCCGGTGAATCGGATACCGCAGCCATGGACAAGTTCATGGAAAAATACGACACCTATGCCAATCGCGTCCCGAATTTTCGTGCCTTTGTCTGGTTTTATTGCAAGCATGACAGCTCAGAGGAAACACGCCAAGGCAACGAAAAACTCTTCTCCGAAGCGATCAAGCTTTTTAAGTCACTGAATATCTTCGGGCTCGAAGTCACCAGTGAACCGCATGCCAAGGATATCAAGGGTTACGTGGCCATGCTCAAGGAAGTTTACAAAGCGGTTCAGCGTGAGAAGCCTGAATTGGTCATCGTTCCCCCCGGAGCTGCACCGCCTTCAATCCCGATGATTGCTGATATTCTCAAGCAGGGCGGGATTAACTATGTCGATGGTGTTTCCTATCATCCCTACACGGCCAACCCCATCGGCACGTATCTCTGGGAAAGCAACACTGCCCGACTTAAAAAAGTGACCGAGCAGTATCCGGACAAGAATCTGGTCATGTGGAACACCGAATGCACCGTTGGCCAACTACCTCGTATTAACGGTCGGCCGATGACGCGTAGTGATGGCTTTGCTGCCCGATTCAAATCGTCCAATTCCTATGGTCTGCAATTCTTCCCGTTCTTTGTCCCGCGTTATCCGGAGGACGAAGGCGCTGCCTTGCAATGTCATGGCATTCTTATGGATTTGCTCCAAGGCTACAAGCTTTACACCATTCACACAACACCCAACAACGAAGGCCAACCCAGTTACAAGGGACTTGCGATCACCGCGTTGGCCGGTCAGGTGCTCAACAAGCAAAAGCAAATCTCGCGTTTACCGATGTCGATTGCCCAGAATATGTGCATCATGATTAAGGACACGGATGACAAGACCACCGCTGCACTTTTCAGTCTCAATGAGAGTACGGTGAATTTTCAGGTTCAGCCGAATAAGACTTACAGGACCATGGACATGCTGGGGAACTTCAGTCAGATCACCGCCAACAATGGTGGTCTGATCACATTACCCATTGGATTAAAGCCGGTGTACATTTTCGATGTCCCCTCGGAGATGAAGGAAGTGGTGCCGCTGTTGGTGCAGGCGCCTAAGGTGTTGCCGGAGAATCGGTTGCTTGCGGGTAAAGTCACCGTCACGAATCCGTTTGATACTCCATTGCATGGCAAACTCATTGCCAAGCCGATCCGCGGAACGAGCATTAGTTTGTCCAAGTCGAAGGTTTCGCTGGCGCCTGGTGCAACTGAGGTGTTGGATGTCACACTTAAAGCAGAATTTCTCAAACGTCGACCGTATCTCTTGAGTGTGGATTTACAGAACGAACAAGGCAAGGTCATCGCTGCTGCACAATCAATCTTCAAGTCGAACGGCGTCATTCAGATGATCCCAGAAGCAACGACGACTATCACGCTGGATGGCAACGACGATGAATGGTCGGACATCAAGGGCGTGGTGTGTGATGATGTCGATAGTGTCGTGCATGGTAAGCCCAACTTCGCGGAAGTCTGGTTGCCTCAGTGGATGAGCAAGGAAGATTTGTCTTTGAACCTCAAACTCGCCTGGCGTGAAGATGGTTTGTATTTCCTGCTCAAAGTTACGGACGATAAAGTCATCCCCGCGCCCGAAGGTGCACACGCGTTTCGCTATGACTGCCTGGAGTTGTTCTTTGACGGACGCAAGTTTGGAGAACGTGGCACCACCATCAGCGTCGGTGCAGATCAAGCTGTCATCACGCCTAATGACACCGAGCAAGCCAAGCCATGCAAGTTCTGGTTTGCACGCAAAGACAATGAACAGGTCTCCGCGGACTTGCAGACGGTCAGCCGCAAGACGTCAGACGGATATGTCATCGAAGGCAAATTGGTCCCCAAACCGTGGCTTGATTTCAAACTCCTGCCGGGCAGTCAATTCATGATGGACTTCCTGGTCGATGACACCGATGACACCAATCCCAAGTGGCTTCGCAAGTCTGCGATGGCTGTGCATGGCACATTCAACAACTACGTCAATCCCGATCTATGGGGTCGATATGAGTTGGAAGCTGCTCCGTAAATTTTGACATGAGCAGTTGTTTCAGACATGTGTTCAAGGCCGACTGTCAATACGGTGCAGGTTTGACATACGCCATTGATGGCGTTGAATGGCACATATCACAGCATTCGATTGGGCGCAAAACGATCACATGACACGGAACGCAAATGTGCAAGCCGTCATGAATCTTTACACCTGTTTGTCTTGTCGCGATACGCATCATTTTTCTGTGAATCACGGCATGTGCTGCACATGAATCCCGGAAATTTTCATAACCAGGCGTTGCCTTTTGTTCAGTGGCGGATATGATGATATGAATCTACGTAGATTCAAACGTATATTTCGTCAGGATGTTGGGCTATGACCGTTACACAAGCACATATTGCAAAAGCGCTTGGTGTCAATCAGCGGACGATTTCCGTTGCATTTGGTTCATCAGGGCGGATCAGCGATGAAATGCGACAAAAAGTACTTCAGACGGCGAAGCAGATGGGGTATCAACCCAATCGACTGGCGGCGGGGCTGAGGGGAGCCAAGACCAATTCCATTGGCATGATCTGGCATTTCGCGGACATCTGGTCCGGGGATACGGCAATCGCTTTGTCCATCCTTCGTGCGGTGCAGGAGCAGGGATATCAGGTTTACCAAAGCCAATTGCCTTCGGATATTCAATCGTTGTGCAAGCAGATTGATGAGATGAAATCACGTCGGGTGGATGCACTGGTGATCAGTGGGATTGCTGATCAGCTTGAGCATCCGCAGGTGGCTCAGCGGTTAAAGTCCATGCAGGTCGTGGTGGCAATCAGCCCGGTTCCTCTGCAGGATTTCCCCGGTGATCTGGTGGTGCTTGACCGCCTTGATGCGATTCGACAAGTCATGAAATACTGGTCCGAACGCGGCCGTCGTAAGCCCATCTTCGTCATTGATGTGGACAAGCGGTACAACCCGCATAAATGTCGTGTCTTCATTGAGGAATGTCAGCGGTACGGCATGACGCATGAGAATATGCTTTTGGATCATGGCAAGGTGACGGACCCCGAGCAGATGGGCACACAGCATCTGGCTGCATTTAACAAAGCTTATCCCGATGATTTGCAGGGCGTTGATGCGATCTTCACGTTCAATGACATCGGCGCGTTGTACATCATGCGTGAATTGCAACAGCGTGGTGTGAAGATTCCCCAGCAGGTTGCCATCGTCGGCTTTAATGACATTGAAGCCGGTCGTATTTGGCAACCGGCCCTGGCAACGGGTAATCGTAAACGCCATGAGGTCTCCGACGCAGTCATGCAGATGCTCAACAGTCGTTTGAACGAGCAGGATATCAAACCACGAACACATGCTGTCCATATGGAATTTCTCTTACGCGCATCTGCCGGTTGAATTGATGTGTCATCGAATTGGAGTTGTTATGAATCGTCCAGATGAAAAAAAGATGTCTTCCAAGCATTGCGGTTTTACGTTGATCGAACTGCTGGTGGTGATCTCCATCGTCGCATTGCTGATTTCGATTCTTCTACCTGCATTGGGCAAAGCACGGCAGACTGCCTATGCTGCCAAGTGTATGTCACTGCTAAAGCAGTATGGCATCTCCAATGAAATCTACACCTCGATTAACAAGGGACGCTACCTGCCGATTCGAACCAACGGTGGCCGGCACAATTGGTATGCCAACGACGCATTCCGGGATAATTTCGGCAGGCCCAAACGCTCGGCAGCAGGACATTGGGATTGGAATCGGACGTTCCTCTGTCCAACCAGTCGTGCTCAACAGGAAGCCTATTTCACCAGCAACAAGGAAGGTTCCATGCCCGACAGTTACGGCTACAACCTTTCAGGATTAAGTTCCAATCTGATCAATAAAGGCATCCCAACATCGCAAATCATCAAGCCCGGCAAAAAGATGATGTTCGCAGATGGCCTGCATGATCGATTGGCTCGCAATAAATCGGATATGTATACACATGAAACCATGACCAATGGTGGCAATCAGGTCATTGCCTATCGACATGACGGTGCAACCAATGTCACCTACTACGACGGACATGCGGCACGTGAACCACGTGAGAATGTGGATTGGTCGATTGTACAGGTGGACCCGAGCAAACTCATGTGGGTGTTGCCACAGGAATGATGAAGTGTTTCGTGACTTGGTAACACACAATTGATTTTTTATGAACATTTGTTTCAGGCATTCACCGCCTGGTTAGAGAGTCGATCCTTGCGTTATTGTTTGTTTCTATTGGTATGCTTTTTGGCCTTGTGGGTTTTGTGTCCGGCGTCGCTTGAAGCGCGTGAGTTGCTTGTGTCCAATTCACCTGCTGACGAAGCGGCGTTAAGAGCATCCTGGCGCATCAAGGACAACACCGTCTTTCAAATCGTAAACGATGATGCTTCAGCTGCAGTCGGCAACTACATCAAAGTCTCCGTCGGTGATCAGGAACTGCGGCGTTTTGGTGAGATCACCCAAGCCGTTTCGGTCAAGCCCTATACGCAGTACACAGTCAAAGCAATGCTCAAGAGCGATATCCCCGAAACCGCTTTTGTTCAGATCAAACACTATAAAGGCGAAAACGAGATTCAGCGTTTTAACATCGGCTACAGCGACGGTCCGCAATGGAAGCAGGTTCAGGAAACCTTCTCCAGTGGTGATAGTGATCGCATTGTTGTTTATTTACGATGGGATCGAACGCAAAAACATCTGGGACACACCGCCAGCTTTGCCAACGTCTCCATGATGCGCGTTGGACCTGCGCCACGGGAGGTTGTCTCTGATGCGCCGCATGCTGTCCCGACCTTTCACAGCATGGGACTTTATTGGAAACCCAAAGACGCAGCAGCGGATCGTATCTGCAAAGTGAAGTTCAAAGCACAAGGCAGTGACCAGTGGCAGGACGGTCTTGATCTGTGGTTTGATACCAATGACCATCCCGAACCTGCGAAGAAACACAGCGGAGAATACCGCGGCAGCCTGGTCTATCTCAAGCCTGCAACAACGTACGATATCCAACTGACTTTGCCAGCAACGGGGAACACGCAGACTTTGACCGCAACCACATGGGATGAAAATTTCCCCATTGCCAAGCGTGTTGAGGTCGTCGATGGTAATCAAACCCTCGTCATTCAGGAAGGGGGAAGTTCACAAGCAGGTTACGTTCTCTACGAACCTACCAGGGGGCAAACTGGTTTACGTGATGCACAGCGTCAGCACGAAGTTAACATTCAGGTCAATGCACCCTATGTCATCATCAAAGGCTTTACCCTCAAGAACGCCATCACCCATGGTATTGAACTGCGTGATGTCCATCACATCGTTATCGATGACTGTGATATCAGTGGCTGGGGACGCACCCGTAAAGCTGACGGCTACGGCTCGGACTTGAACTCCGCGATCTTCTCCAAATACCGCAAGCTCGAACACGTCGTGATCCAAAACTGCAATCTGCATCACCCGCAAAGCGACTCAAACAGTTGGAATCAAAAACGTGTCGGCAGCAGCAAGCATCCGGCAGGTCCGCAAGGCATCACGTTCCGGTACGGGCAGGGGCGATATGTTATCCGCTATAACCGTATTCATTCGGATCTCCAGCATATGTTCAATGACGGCATGGGCGAGGTGCTGAACTTCAGCTTCGGCGGATTTCCCAATCGCGATACCGATATCTATGGCAACTATGTCTCCCACTGCTGGGATGACGGCCTGGAGATCGAAGGCGCGAACATGAACGTACGCGTTTGGAATAACTACATCGACATGACCTATGGCGCGATTGGTGCAGCATCACCGTCACTGGGGCCGATCTACTTTTTCCGCAATGTCTATGCCCAATCGCGTAAGCACGAAGGTAACAAGACCAATGACTTGACCGGGCACTATCTGATCAAGCTTGGTAATCCCAATACGCTTTGGACGGCAGGCAAGATGTATCTCTTCCACAACACCGCATTACAGCCTGCACCTTTCCCGCAGAACAAGTCGTTTACTTCCAGTGGCGCTCAGGCCGGGATCATCTTCACCTCCAAGACCAAGACTGCCTTTAACATCACCAGTCGTAACAATATTCTGCAAATGAGACGGGATAAGGATTGGGCGATCCGCGATTTTCCCAAGTCGCCGACCAATGATTACGACTTTGATCTGTATGCCGGACGCTTGATGGTGCGTGATGATGCTCAGCAGAACGGCATTGCTGCGGTGCCGATTTACGAGCGATCCCCAGACGGTCGACTCTGGCTTGCACCGGGGACACCGGGTTATGATGCCGGCCAACGCATCGCGAATTTCAATGACGATTTCCAGGGACAGGCGCCGGACATGGGAGCAGTGGAGACCCATGCTACAAGCAGTAAGCCGTCGCTTTGGCCCGCCTTTCCAGAACCTGCTCAACAACCTCAGTGATCTAGCAGCTCAATTCGGCTTTGAGAGTCGCTTGTTTCAGATGCTCTTGTCGGTGCGTTTGTGACCAGCTTCTTGATGCGAGCCATTGACGGTGAAGTGGCAGTTCAAAAGCAATGTCACGGACTGTCAGTAAAACGTCACCGCGCAACATGGACTTTCAACTGGGTGGATGCCGGTTTGGCGACTTTTTCATCGACCACCCAGTGATCGATCTGTGACCACTTGGCAAACTGAACTGACGCCGGTTGGCCCAATTTGCCTGCGTCCGATGCCAGGATGACCCGGTCGGCACGGGCGATGGCTGCCTGCTTGACGGCTGCTTCGCTGAGTTCCGTGGTACTCAATCCACGTTTGGGACACAGGCCTGATGCGCCGATGACGGTGACATCAAAATGCAATTTTTCCAGCCAATTCATGGCCAATGAATCCACGAGGCCTTCGGAGACGCGTCGGAGTGTGCCCCCGATGCAGATCACCTGACATGCTCCGCGCATCGCTTCGGACATCACCCGCAGTGAGTTGGTAAAGAGTTTTAAATCCTCACGCAAAAGCAGCCGACGGGCGACTTCCAGACAGGTGGTCCCCGCGTCAAGGAATACCGATTGGTTGGGTTGTATCAGTTCTGAGACACCTTGGCCGATGGCACTTTTACCCTCAGCACGCTGTTGATGTCGGCGGTCAAAGGATGGCTCACCTGCCAGAAAATCGCTGTGGACCACACCGCCATGCACGCGGACCAGCACGCCCTGGTTTTCCAGTTCGATCAGGTCGCGCCGGATGGTCGCACGCGAGACCTGCAGCGCCTGCTGCAACTCATAGACACTGCTTCGTGGATGATCTTTGAGATAGTTGCGAATTTGCTGAAGTCGTTGTTGAATCATTATGAAACAATTTGAACATATTGATCATTTGCTGTCAACTGTCTATGATCTAGTTGTCATCATCCTGATGGCTGAATTGTCCGTATGGCAACTTTGCCTGCATTGCGATTGGATGCGGGCTGTTTTCGGGATGATTGTTTTGGAGTGAGTCATGCCTCAAAAGACATTGGATATCAAGTTAGCAAACATTCTTGCAGACCCTTCCTGTCGGGATTTTATTCTCGCTGACGCCAAGGATGCGGATATGGCCTTTGGACTGGCAGGGCCGGGCAAGAATCCGCAGATGCAAGGCGATGCGTCGCGATTCAGAACTCTCAGCGAATACCGCCAACTCATTCGTGAGAATGTCCAGCAAGGCCTCGTGGACATCATGCTCATGAGCGCCAGCACCAATGAAGTACTCACGCTCAACGAAAATCTCTTTGCCCATAGTCATGTTACCCCGGCCATCCGCGCCAATGACACCACCGATGTCTGGCTGGCCAGTGGCTCAAGTTACGCTCAGCAACCTGCCCGGCCGTTTCGCTCTGCCACCATTGACCATGCGATGTGTGGCAAGGTGCACTGCGACCCCTCCGAGCGTCACCGCGGGGCCGACCTGGGGCTGTATTCGGTGACCTTTAATAATGATCTGGAACTGGATCATCAGACACTCAATGCATACAACGCCTTTCGCATTGAAGCAGAGACCAAAGGCTTTCGACACTTTCTGGAAGTTTTTGATCCCAACGCGCCCGTGCATCCGGTTGCGGATATCCCACGCTATCTCAATGACATGATCGTTCGACTCCTGGCAGGGGTGGTGGGCAAGGGACGGCCGATCTTCCTGAAAATTCCATATCACGGTCCTGCGGCGATGGAAGCCCTTGCAGGTTATGACCGCAATCTGGTAGTGGGAATTCTCGGTGGCAGCACCGGTACAACCTTTGACGCATTTAACCAACTCTACGAAGCCAAGAAATACGGCGCTCGGGTTGCGCTGTATGGGCGGATGATCAATCACAGTGAACATCAACTGACTTTCATCAAGCACCTGCGTGCCCTGGCAGATGACCAATTACAACCAATTGAAGCGGTCAAATCCTATCACGGTGAATTGAGCAAGCTGGGCATCACACCTTACCGTGAGTTGGAAGTGGACCTTCAACCCACATCACGCGGCAGCAGTTACAAGTCCGGCTCCGGCAAGCCCGGTGACAAAACACCGCGATCCTATCAATCGCATTCGACGACGAAGTCCAAAGCCCCGGATTTTAAAAACATGACACAGGCGGAAAAGAACCAGTGGAATCTTGATCGTTGGAATCGCGTATTGGGGTAAACCATGTCAGACTTCAATCAGCAACAATCGATCATCGTGGCAGGGCATATCTGCCTGGATTTAACCCCGCGATTCCCCGAATCAGCATTGTCCACGTTGATACCCGGGAGCCTGGTTCGCGTTGATCAAATGCATTGCAGTGTCGGCGGCGCGGTGGCCAATACCGGGTTGGCATTGCACCAATTGGGTGTGAAAACCCGATTGATGGGGCGCATCAGTGATGACCTGTTTGGTAAGGAAGTCAAACGCATACTCTCGGGTTATGATCCTGCTTTGACCTGTGACATGATCCAGGTTGCTGGGGAATCCACCAGCTACTCGGTGGTGGTTGCACCGCCGGGTGTCGATCGCTTGTTCTTGCATTGCCCGGGATGCAATGACCTGTTTGAAGCTGATGATATTATTTTGCCAAAGGACCAACAGGTGAAGCTGTTGCACTTTGGCTATCCGCCGGTGATGCGCAGTGTTTACCGGGATGATGGTCAGCAGTTAGTCTCGCTTTTTCACAAGGCTCATGCAGCTGGCATCGCAACATCACTGGATATGTGTTCGGTGGACCCGACCAGCGAAGCCGGGGGAATTGATTGGCAACGGTGGTTGGCCAATGTCCTGCCTCACGTGGATATCTTCGTCCCCTCGCTGGATGAGTTGTTATTCATGCTCGGGATCAGTGACCAGCCTGTCTCGCTTGAGTTGCTCCAATCCGTAGGCAAGCAGATACTGGATTCAGGTGTTGGCGTCTTGATGCTCAAGTTGGGTGAACAGGGCGTTTATCTGCAAACCGCCCAGCAGATTCATGCTGTATTTGACGCTCAAAGCTGGTCAGAGGTGTCGCTGCATTGCCCGTGTTACTCGGTGGATGTGGTGAGCACCAATGGTGCAGGTGACTACACCATTGCCGGCTTTCTGGCTGCGATCCTTGCAGGCCAGACACCGTCCCAGGCTTTGCATAGTGCGGTGGGGGTGGGCGCCTGGCATGTTCAATCGCCGGATGAATTGGCAAGGTGGGATGTCATCCAAAAGCGTATCGATGGGGGTTGGGAACAACTTGATAAGACACTAAGCTGAGTCATCACGGAGAAGAATCATCATGACATCGACACAGCAACATGCCATCAAACAGCGGATGCTACGCATGCTTGAAGATGCTGGCATCACATTACAGTCATCTGAAGCCGAGTCGTTTGAGATGGCAGGCATGGGACTTGATGCTTTTGAACGCGAAGGTTTGGGGTTGATTGTTTACGTCAACAACGAGCGCTATTGTGCCAAGGAACTGGTCATGCTCCCCAACCAGACGTGCCCTGAGCATCGACACCCCACGGTGCATTTGTCAGATGGGCGAACTGAAGCAGGCAAAATGGAAACCTTTCGTTGCCGTGCCGGTAAAGTCTATCTTTACGTGGAAGGGGACGGTCAGCGTGATCAAATTGCTGCAACACTTCCCAGTGGCAGTGAATCGCATTACACCGTTTTTCACGAGATCATCCTGAAACCCGGTGATCAATACACCATCGCCCCGGATACACTTCATTGGTTTCAGGCCGCCAACGAAGGCGCAATTATCAGTGAGTTTTCAAGTGCCAGCCGTGATGAGCTGGATGTGTTTACGGACCCACGCATTCGACGCGTGGATTAATTCTCTTTTACTGGCTAAATGAGCTTTATCATGAAGAAAACGGTTCATCTTGTCTGCAATGCACACCTCGATCCCGTTTGGCAATGGACATGGGAAGACGGTCTTGCTGAAGCGGTATCGACCTTTCGGATTGCTGCGGAATTCTGTGAGAAACATACAGGTTTTGTGTTCAACCACAATGAATCTGTTCTCTACGGCTGGATCAAGGATCACGAACCCAAGCTTTTTGCACGGATTCAGAAGCTCGTGAAGCTAAAACGCTGGCATATTGCAGGTGGCGCGTTTCTTCAGCCGGATGTCAATGCACCCATGGGCGAAACGCACATCCGCCAGTTTCTCTATGGTCTGAGCTTCTTCAAGGAACATTTCAATCAGCGTCCGACCACCGCCTATAATTTTGATCCGTTTGGACACCCCGAAGGCTTTACACAAATTCTCGCCGGTTGCGGGATGGATGCCTACATTTTCTGTCGGCCGGACTTTGGCACGTATGATCTACCCGTTGGATGTTTCAAATGGAAAGATCGCAGTGGTCAAACGGTCACCGCACGGCGAAGTGATGATCATTACCTGACGGTCCCCGGCACTGAGCATGACATCGACGTGAAGTTTGCCAAATATCTCAAACACTATGAAAATGAGCCAACAACCATGCTCTTGTGGGGGATCGGCAATCACGGTGGTGGGGTATCTCGTCTGGAATACCAACAGATCAAGTCATTCTTCAAGAACAACAAACAGTATGCATTGAAGCATTCCACGCCGGAAGCCTTTTTTGATGATGCCCGAAAGTGTAATGACGCTTTCCCGATTGTGGAAGGCGAACTCGAAAATTCATTTGCGGGTTGTTACACGGCCATGGGGCGCGTCAAGCAGGCATTTCGTGCTGCCGAACATCTGTTGTTACAGACCGAAACGATCAATGCGTTGGCATGGTGGTTTGGTAAAATCAATTATCCGCAAAGCAAGCTCGATACGATTTGGCGGGATGTCATGTTTAATACCTTCCATGATATTCTCCCCGGTTCAGGTATCCCCAACGTCGAAAAAGATGCGTTGAACCAATTGGGCCGTGCCGTTTCGGAATTACGCGATCTGCGCTTTGCTGCGGTGATTAAAATGGTGCAGAACCAACCCAAAGCAAAGGGATCGCAGGTGCCCATTTTTATCACCAACCCGCACGGCTTTGCCATCGACCGCACCTTCGAGTTTGAATATCCCGTCTGCAAGATGTTCTCCTTTGGCAAAGACAAAACCATTGTCCTTAAGCAGGGGCGTAAAACCCTGGCTTACCAACGCATCAGTTCGCAGAATAATCAGAGCGCACAATGGATCGCACGTCTGGCAGTCAATCTCTCGCTTAAGCCCTTTGAAACAGTCCGCATTGATGCCTCATTGATTGATCAACAACCAACACCACCATCCAGACGCCAACCAACGGCTAAAACACTGACATTTACAACGGCGCACGGCACATTGGCCATCAACCCACGCACTGGATTGATCGATCGCATGACACCCAAAGGCAAACGACAATCACTGGTCAAAGCCAATGCGATGCAGCCGGTCCTTTTTGAGGATCTGGATCACAGTTGGACCTGCGGTGATCCCAAGCAGTTGTCTGAAGGTAAGGTCTGGTCTATCGGCCCAGCCTGGAAAAAGCCCGACAAAACCTTCAAATTGGCAACCGCTCAGCAGGCAGCTGATTTTTCACCGTTGGCTGCGGATAAGTGGTCAAAGCGTATCAAAACGCAAGCCAAAGCAATTCGCATCATTGAAGATGGACCCATCCAAACTGTCGTTGAAGCCTTGTTTGTCTGCGAGTTGTCAGCCATTAACCGAAACTATGTCATCAATCATATCGATGGCCGAGTTGAAATTCGGGATCGTATTTTTTACAACCATAAAGATCACATGCTCAAGCTGCATGTTCCACTGAATTTCAAACCCAAACACAGCCAGTCTGAAGCGTGTTACAGCGTGGTGACTCGCAAACCGACAGAGGACTATGCTGAGCAACTCAATCACCGTTGGGTTGCTGCGCAGGCGGCTAATGGGCAATTCATGGCTGTACTCAATGATGCGAGTTACGCTCACAATCTCACGCACGATGCATTGGCAATCAACGTGCTGCGGAGTCCTGCGTATACATCATTTCTGATCGAAAAAGATGAGCCTTACAACGACCATCGTTTTGCACCAAGACAGGATCAGGGCGAGCATGAACGTCGCTATGAACTGGTGTGGGGTGATCAACTCGACCAACGTCAACTTACCCAGTCTGCGCTTGAACTCAATGCGCAGCCTTATGTCTATGTGTACTATCCTAATGGTGATCAGCCCAAAGCAAGCAACCCTTTACCCCTTGGTGGTCTCCTGAAAGTATCGCCAGCCAATGTACAGATTACCGCTGTGAAAAAGGCGCACCAAAGTGAAGCACTGGTGGTCCGTCTTCAGGAATTGGACGGCCGAAAAACAACGGCGATGCTTCGCCTGGCAGGGTGTGATCCGATCAAAGTCTCTGTCGAACCATACAATTTATCAACGGTCATGATCCAACGAAAAGGCCGTCAGGTTCTCAGCAAACAATGCAATCTTGTCGAAAATTAAACGGCAACAACCAATCAACTCTGTTGCCATCCAACACGAGATATTAGAGCGTTTCCAGCAATTCATTTTCACGTTTGGGTCGATAAGGGATTAGGGATTTGTGATTAGGGATGAGGGTAAAGACAAAATACAAGGCGATACCTCAATAACAGCCCAAATCCCTAATCACCAATCCCTTTGATCTGGTAGTTGAACATTATTTTCTGGAAACGCTCTAATGGGATTGGTATGAGTTGTCCCTGGGAAAACTCGTCGGACTATTGGGTAAGTGAATTGATGTAAAACAACAACGCTGCAACTTGTTGGACAGGCTGCAGCGTTGTTGATGATGTTGGGCTTTGGTTGTTAGTCGGCAGTCAATTCGTACCAGACGGTTTTGTTGGCTGCGGAGATGTCGAAGGTGAGTTGTCCGTTGCTGTGTTGAGCATTGACTTCATGGGTCCGTTTGCCGGTTTGGTCAAGCGCGTAGACTTTGCTGAGATTGCTGCAGGCAATGGTGACTTTGCCGGGGATGCCGAGCACTTGTGTCGGACCTTTGCCCCATTTGTTGCTGATACTGTTATGGGCTTTGTTCCAGACCATGTCCTGGTTGCGACCTTGGGCAATGGCGGTGAGCAGGGCACGTTTACTTTGCCCAATGGGTTTGTCATCCATCGTGTTGAGTGTCAGTGCGCCAAAGTTCTTTTCAAACTCAGGTGATTGGATGGTCATGGCACCCGCGGTGCTTTGGTGTCCGCCGATCTGGCCGACGATGACCGATGCCTTGGGACTGCTGACGGTAAAGACACTGCCGCCTGCGTGGTTGTGGACGACAGGGACACCGGCTTGTTGCTGTGCTGCCTGGGTGAGTTTGTACTGTGCGACGCCTTGGTTGTCCGTCATGCGCATGCCCATACGACGGCCGAGTACCGCATAGGGGCTGATGTCTGCCTGGGCTTTTTCCCATGCTTCCTTGCTGCGGTCATATTGTAGATACGCCTTGTCAGGAAGCGCCAATGTGCCTGCTGATTCAATGGTTTGAAGCGCAGCTTCTCGGAAGAGTATTGCGGCAGCAGGATAGAAACTGATCTTGGCAGGATGCGAGCCGTGATCGAAAAATTGTCCGATGCGGTTTTGATCTTTCTCAAAGGTCACCGGCCCGTACTCAAAGCTGTAGATCGCATCCCAATCCTGCGTTGCTGCAATGGCTGCAAACAGAGGCATGGTTTCCGCGTTGTACTCCGACGGGGCAGCGTGATCGTATTCTGAAACACTAAACGGCTTATCGACCAATCGCTGGGTGGCATATTTATCCAACGTGCCCGATTCACCTTGGCCCCATGCGTTGACCATGGATGAGTTGTCGATGGTCCAGTTGGTGTGACTCCAACCGCCGCCGGGGAAGCTGGGGTGTTGCCAATAGGCATGCACGTCCGCGTAGTCCATGATCGCTTCACGGGCATAACCTGAGAGTCCGCCCCAATCGATCTGGCTGTCGATGACCATCGACTTGACACCGAGATCGTTCTTCAGAAAGTCCCGCATTTGCCGTGCAAAACGCGTTTCCACGTCCACGAGAAAGGCGATCCAGTCCTTGCGTTGCTGCTTGCTTGAAGCGGTTGGGATGTGAATGTTTTTCTTTGCAAGTGATTCGCCGTCGAGTAAGCCCATGCCCTGTGTATTGGGTTCGATGGTGATTTCATCAAACCAGATGTCGATATCGTTTTGCCCGACTTTAAAAGTTAATCGCGTGTGGCCCGGATCAATCTTGTAGCCGGTGAAGGGGAATTCGTAGGTCTGCCAGGCTTCGGTGAGTTTGACGGTTTTGGTCAGGCCACAGTTGCGATAGTCTTCACGATCACGCATGACAGCGAGGTTGATCACGCGCGGTGCTTTTGCCCGGGCTTTGAAGCGCAGGATGTAACCTTCATTTTCACGGATGCGTAAGTCGTGACGGTGCAGTTCCGCATGATAATTTTTGCCATCGGTTTGCCACATGGCTATGTGCAGTTCACCGTTGGGATTGTTGGCTGCCTGGAGTTTGCCTTTGGCTTTGCCTTGGGTACTGAACTTCCAGAGTTCATCTTCTCGGAACACAGGATCGGTCTGCGTATCGCTGTCATTGCTCCAGGCTTTAGCCAGTTGTTGGTCACTGCTGTATTGCTTATTCAGCCAATCGTTCCACTGGTTGAGCAGTTCGGTGTTAAACGGTTCGGGGAAATTTTCCATGTCCATGGCAATGTTGCCCCAGGCTTCACCGAGTAAACCATTTTCGTTGTTGATTTCCACGACTGCCACCGTCGGATCATCGGTGTAGGCAAGTTTGGTGTAGGGGTTGACATGTGTGAGTAGTTCACGGGCAAAGGCTTTTTGGTGTTCGATCATTTGCGGATCAAAGCGATCGACACGCTTGTGGTAATGGGTTTTGAGATCCTTGATGCCTTCGGGGAACCCATCTGCAGCAGAGACGAGTTTGCTGACCTTGAGATTGATGTTGACATAGATGCCATGCTTTTTGAGTTGGGCGACGAAGTAGTCCATCTTGTCGAGTTGGTTTTCGTCGATGTGCAGGGCGCCTTTGTCATCGAGCTTCCAGATGCTTGAGCCGGACTTGATGTCCCAGCGGTTGTCCATGTGATGCAGTCGGACGATGTTGATGCCGAACTTGGCCATGCGCGCTGCGATTTTCTCAGCCTGGTCTTGGTTTGGGAAGCAATGCCACGCGGTGGTGTTGGTGCCCAGGAATCGGATGCGCTTACCGGTGTTGGATTCGATGAAGGTGTGGCCGTCGACTTTGATCCAACCATTCTTGCCTGCGGGTTTGGTGTTGAGATGCGACATGTCGATGATGGTGTTGGGTGTCGCGTCATCCCAAGGCGGGCTGAATGTGAACCACCCCTCCCCAGCGGCGTCTTGTGCAAATGCTGTGGTCGTCAAAACGGATAACATCAAGACCAATGGGCAGAGAACAAAATATTTCATTGGAAAACTCCAGGCTGTAGGGTGGGAAGAGCGAAGCGAAAACCACCATTAAAGTCTGCAATGGCGTTGAATCGGTGGGTTTCGCTTCGCTCTACCCACCCTACGAATCTTCTGGCACCGTTACATTTTTTTGACAGCTGGTAACGTGCGGCCTTCGTGCCAACGCCATTTGATGGTGCGAGATTTACAGGTGTGCTTGGGGCTTTTGATGATCGAGACGACCATGTCTGCTGCCTGAATGCCAAGGTCAAAACGTTTGACGTCGACGCAGCTGAGTTCGGGGACATGTTCCTGGGTCGATCGTGTTCGGTCACAGGAAGCAATACCCACGTCGATCCCGGGACGAATGCCATGCATGGCCATCTGCATGAGCAGTGTCATCGCAACGCGGTCGGTTGCAGCGAGGATGGCCACGTCGGGTCCGAGCTCATTTTTAATTTCCTTGATCAGTGGCTGAATCTCAAAGTTGCGATACTTGATAATCACTTCCTTGAATTGAACATCCGAACCGTTGATGGCGGATGCCACACCGCGTGAACGTTCGGAGAAGGAATAGTGACGGACCGGTTCTTCGGAGTAGGTTGGCAGGACGACAATGATCTTGCGATACCCCCGGCGAACCATCTGCTTGCCCACCAGTCGACCAGCTTCGTATTCATCACGACTCAGACTGTTGGTCGGTTTCTTCTCATTGGTATCAAGCCACAGTGAAGTCGGGGTGATGCGTTCAACGAGTTCACACATCTCAGGTGGGATGAGCCCCATGACCACCATCCCCGCGAGCATCCGTTCCTGGAAGACGGGGGAGGGGTGATCGACGATCCACTGCATCTTCTTGTTGCCCTGCAGATTCTCCGGCACCTGTGCGACGGGCTTGGCGACTTCGGTATATCGGACGAGTGTGAGCAGGTAGCCGTGGGACTCAAGTTGCTGGTTGAGGCCGAGCATGGTTTCCAGGTCAACGATGGAGGCATAGGTGTGTTCAGGGACGAGCATGCCGATGAGTTTGGTGCGCCCGCCGTGACTCATGGCCCGTGCCGAGGCGTTGGGGATAAAGCCCATCCGGTAGGCGACCTCACGGATTTTTTCCGCGCGTTTGACGGCTGGGCCGTAGGCTTCTTTGCTTTTCCCGTTGAGTACACGGGAGACGGTGCAAATTGAAACACCTGCCTCTGCTGCAATTTCTTTGAGGGTGACAGTCACGGTTTTGTTCGCCTTAATTTAACCTATATTGTTCTTATTTATGCCTTTATGGCTTGCATGGGCTGGTGGTCTGAATTTGAAAATTTTTCATATTCGTCAAATTGAGTTGAATTTGCAAGCGCTTACGAATTTAATCTTAACAGTGACAGGAGACAGGTCAACACCGTCACGACGAAATGTTGAATCGTAAACTTCATGCCGGGGAGCACGATTGGAGATTCAGATGTCCACGCCCAAACGCAACACAAGCTCGGCTTTTACCCTCATCGAATTGTTGGTGGTGATCTCGATCATTTCACTGTTGATTTCGATTTTGCTGCCCGCGTTGGGACGTGCCCGCAAGGCCGCCCGCAACGTGGTGTGTCAGACGACCATGAAGCAGTTGGGCGTTTGGTCTTTCACCTACGCAACGGACAACAAGGGCATTCTCCCCACGCATGGTGATACCGGTTGGTCCTCGACATGGGGGCATTTCACGCAGGACAAGTGGGAGAAAAAGATGGCAGCCTTTGGCATGTACAAAGGTGACGAAGACCGCGAGCCGATGCGCTGTCCTGAAGCGATGACGCAGGTGGCCCCGATTCGCAGCTACAGTCGCGGGATCACCTATGGTATTAACCAGTACATGGGTGGACTCTATACCTTCAGCAAGGGCACCGCACCGATCCCGCGTATGGAGATTCTCGATTCGCGTGGTTATCTCTTTGGCGAGTCACGTGCTCAGCGTTGGACCTCGCCCATTCGTTTTGATTTTCATCCCGTGTTGATGATCAACGACTGGAACAAGACCGCCAATGCCGATCAGCCTTGGTGTTGGAAGAATGATTATCTGCCTGATGTTTCAGGTCATCCTGAAAACAATGCCAACTTCGTTTATGGCGATGGTCATACGGGGCAACTCACCTTTGAAGGGCTCAACAGCATGAGCTACCAGGAACGTTGTGACTTCCTGTTCTACCCGTTCTAAGACTTCTGTTTTTCGTCGAATTGAAATGGTTGAATGATTCTTTTGCCGGAGCGATCCATGAAATCGGTATTTGTTGTTAATCGTCCGTTGGGAGTCTGCGTCTTTTTGCTTGGTTTGATGCTTGGGTTGATTTTATCCGCATCACCAACGATGGCTGCGCAGACAAGCAATCCCTTGCCTAACGCAGGTTTTGAAGACGGCATCACCAGTTGGAACATCGGTGAAGGTGGCTCTAAAGTCGTCACCGAAGCAGCCCGCACCGGCAAGCTTGGTTTACGTGTCAGTAACGATGGCACCAAAGGTCGCGGCTCCAATGCAACGTCCGCCAGTCTCTCGCTGACACCCGGTCAGGAATACACCCTGCGTTTCTGGGCGCGGTCCAACAGCACCTCTGCTGGCGTTTACATCAACTATCTCAATGAGAAAAATCGTCGTGTGTATGATCCGAACATCAAAAGCGGTAGCCCCATGATTCGGATCAAGCACGACGACAACCAGTGGCATGAGTACACCTTCACAGCCACCGCGCCGGAGCTTGCTAAGAAGGTGCAAATCTGGGTTCACACTTTTTCAACCGCCAATTGCGTGATCGATCTGGATGACTTTGTCATGGCTGGCTTTCCTGCTGATGTCCAGGTGAAAGCCCCGCGACCCTACAAAGCCCCGAATAAACCCAAGCCCATCGATTGGGACAACATCCCCAAGCCAGATAAGCCGATCAACATTGTGCTCAAACTCGATGACCTGTTTGTCAAAGGCAATCAACCCACGCCACGATGGCTGCGCGTCGTCGAATACATCGACAGCAAACAGATCAAAGCCACCATGGGCATGCTCACCGAAGGCATTGCCACCGCTTCGCCTGAGTATTGCCAATGGGTCAAAGATCACCTGGCAAAAGGTAATTGGGAAATCTGGTTCCACGGCTGGGATCACCAAACCTATACCGGTCCCGATGGCAAGAAGCATAACGAGTTTGAAGGGCGCAGCTACGATCAGCAGATGAAACGCCTGGCAGACTCGCAACGTCTGGCTTACGAAAAGTTCGGCTTCCACTTCACCAGCTTCGGACCACCCGGCGGCGTGGGCACGCCCAGTCAGGATGCGACCACGCACAAAGTCATGATTGATGATCCGTACATCACGACATGGATTTATCCCACCGCAATCGACGAGTTGGGTAAGCAAACCAACCAGCAGGGCGACATCGTCATTCTCGACCGCGTCTGGGGTGTCGGCATTGAGCCCACCGTCGGCGCTGCAGACTTCGAAGCTTTCGTGCGCGGTTATATCCGCAATGTGCAAAAGCGGGACTACTTCACCTTGCAGGGACATCCGCAGATGTGGAACGATCACCGCTTCGAACAGTTCACCAGGATTGTCGAATTTTTGATCGATCAAGGCGCCAACTTCGTCCTGCCCAGCGCGTATGCCAAGACACTGCGTTGAGCGGATCGGTTCAAACCAACATTAAGACCAACCACAACACCAACCGCAACACCGGTAAACATGCCGGTGTTTTTTTATGCGCTTTGGGGTGATGAAAATTGATAAAAATATGTCGCATGGCAAGTCTATTCATGTGCAGTACAGGATTGTTATAACAATCACAAAGAACTGATGATTTTGTCGAAAATTTCATCAAAACCAATTGACCACTTCTCATCGACCGCTAGGATGAACACGTGTGTAAAAGGGGCTGGGATTGGGACATGAGTTTGTTTGATAAAACATGGTCATGTTTCAAATCGCAGCTTCCTGTGTTTTCCCCATTCATCTTTATGACGTTGACCACGTCACTTCACCAAGCGAGTACTGATCATGAGTCTTTGGCAAGAGATTGCCCATCCGTGTGTCTGGATGACACCTGAGGATTTCCCGCGTTTACAAGCCAATGCCCAATTACCCTTCTGGAAAGAAAAGCTCGACCGCTATCGCCAGGAGTTGGCAGCATTGGATTACCTGAGTATGCAAGGCCCGTCGGGCAACATGGGGATGACCGGCTTTAACAGCGTCAAACTCGACTTTCATCCCGGCGTCAACAAAACCGCTCTCAAAGCTGCCATGTGTCACGTCGTCGATCAGGATGATCACACCGGCAAGCTCGTTGCCACCTTTCTCGAAGACGTACTCAGCTACTACCGAACCAAATCACCCATCTGGCGTGACCTCATGGGCGGACTGAAAAAAGGCACGTGGACCGGCGAGTTCTGGGGCGGTCTGGCAGAGAATCACATCATTGACCCGATGATCTGGTTCAGCACCGCGCATCTCTACGATGTGATCTATGGCAAGAATTATCTCTCTGCTGACCAGTGTGTCGAGTTTGAAACCATGATGAGCCTGTTCCATCAACTCTGCTGTCTGCATGAAGAGTTTACCAAGATGGACAACAACCGGTCTGCCTGGCTCAACGGTGGCTCGTATCTCTCTGCCTTGTTTGATGAGAACCCCATTCGTGCCAAGGTCACCATGGACAAATGCGTGGCCAACATGCATCGACTGATGTCCACGATCATGGATGATGGCTGTCATTATGAAATCGGTCCCTATTGCGAAGCAGCGGTCAAAGCCATCCAGTACAACGCCCGGATCATGCGCAATGTTCAGGGACATGACTTTTTCAAGGCTGGTGACTACGGCCCGGGTTTTGAAAAGGCCTCATGGGGTTGGATCAACCGCCTGATTCCCGGTTCGTCATTGCGTTTGCTGACCATGCGCGATCGTGTGAATCACTGGGACGCGACATGCTACTTCTACCGCGAATACAAAATCCCCGAAGTCGGTTGGGCGATTAATCGCATGCATGAACGCCCGTGGGTGCCCATGTTCCGACATTGGCCTCAAGGCTCAGAGTTCTATGTTTACGAACAACCGGATAATGCCAAGGCGCCGACATTCCTCGACTCACATTTTGACCAGGCAGGCATTGCCATCCTCCGCAGCAGTTGGGAAGCCGACGCCTGCAGCATGTTCTTCCGCTACGGATTCCAAGGCTCATCCCATGGGGGCGGTCAGGACAAACTCAACTTTGAATTAACCTGTAATGACGAACCCATTCTCTGCGATCCGCTGATCTCCGAACGTTCGCATGATCGTAACCTTGTCACCGTCGACGGACATACCCAACAGCAATGTAACGGCAAAGCCCTGCACGTTGATGTCGAAAACGGCAAGCGTCTGCAGGTGGTCTCCGCACTCGGCGGTCTGGGTGAGATCCCCAATCGCCCGGTCTTCCATGACCCTCGTTCGGAAGTCGGATACTGGTGCACCCGCTATGACGAATGCTTCCCCGGTTTGGCAAGACACCGTCGAACCCTGCTCTTTGTCGATCGCCGCTATTGGATCATCCGCGACACGCTGGTTTCCCTCGATGACCAACTGCACGAATACCAGTGGATGTTCCACAGCTTCGGCAACGCAGTCGGTGTCGGTAAGATGACCGAACGTGTCGAACACACCTACGACATCAAGCGCCTGTTCTGGAGTGAACGCCCGCAACCCGAACGCCGTCTGACCAACCGACACCCGTTGGACCAGGCAGGGCGGTTGCAATTCGCAAGCGACAAGGCGACCGCGGACCTGTTGATGGTTGGCGTGAATATGGATGTGCCTGCAAGTGTTGATCTCTGGCAAACCGCTGCCAAGCATCACTACAGCGGGACACCCGAAGGCGGGGACGGCATCGCGGCCGCACCCTTGACCGGTAGCTGCTTCAAAGTCACCGGCAAGGATGTCGCGCTCGTCACCGTCATCGACGCACGCCCAACCGGCAAAGACGCACACGTCAAGTCCGTCCAAACGCTCGCAAGCAACGGCGTCGACGGACACCTGCTGCAAATCCAAACCGCGACTGGAACCGACATCATCCAAATCAATGAGTCGGATCAGGCGTTGGAACTCGATGGCAAGAACATCGATCCCGGTTTCGAACTGCAATAATTTCTGACAATCCATCTGACCGTTGAACGCATCAACGCAATGCGGTCTGACAATTCAAATAACATCACAGCCGTGTCCCCACCCGGACGCGGCTTTTTTTTATTCTCACTCAAAAGCCGTGTCGCTCCCGCGGCACGGGTTGCCTTGACTATTGCGCGACACATGTCTTGCGATCCCGGATGATCACCGCATTTGAGCGTTTACAAGAATGAATCTTCACCCTCCGTCTTGCCCGCGCAGGGACATGATGCATGTCGTTTTACAAGTGTTTGCATGGCACGTGATGATTATGGCACGTGATGATTGATGATTTAAGGGTCGAACTTACACGACACAATTCTTCGACAAGTTGAGCACCGGGTGTTAACCCGGTGCCCCCTTGGATAAACGTATGCACAACGGGCACCGGGTTGACACCCGGTGCTCAACTTTAAAAACGACATGCATCATGTCCGCAGGCGAGAGTCCAGTGATATCTGCAAGCGTCTTGAGAATGCCACTGGATTCCCGACTTCCGGGGGCGCGGGAGTGACGAATCATGTGATGATATGGAGAATATTTCTTTTCAACGGCTTTAATCTCACTGTCATCTCAAAATTTTCACGCGACATCTTGACCTCGCTATCATCCCCTGCATATACTTTGCACACGTGTGCATTAGTGTAAAATGCCGTGATCGTGATATGATGACAGGCATTGGCTCATAGAAACAGGGAGTTCCCATGGCCTTATCTCGACGTATCGTTTGCGGCTGGTTGCTTGGTGTCCTCTTGGCGGTGGCTGCGACAACGCATGCCCAATCGCTCTTGCCTGACATGTCGCCTCCTTTCAAGGCGTCCGGTGTGGATGTCCAGAAGCCGCAGCTCAATGTCGGCTCGTTTGTCAAACATGACAAAACATACGATTGGCCCGTCTTCTCCGCAGGCAACAAGTCTGTGACAGTGCGTGGTCATGCAGGGCATTACCTCACGGATCGCGATCAACGAATCTCAGTGATCATTGATGGTCGCGTGATCATGAATATTCAATGCTGGGGGTCTGCAAATGGTCCGACCGGTGCGGGATATCCGTTTAAAGGGATCAAAGATGATCCTGCCAAACTGCTCATCGACAAGCAGGCTCAAACGATTACCTACCGTAAACCCTATCTCCTGCCGGATGGTAAAAAAGCAGTGTACACCCAGACGCTCAAGCAAGGTGATGGCAGCAAGATCATTCTGGCATGGGACATGGGCATCACGCAGGAACAACTCAAAGACTACGGCAACACGATCACACTCACGCCATGGCTGATCTTCTCCAAGCATTACCGCGATCAACCCATCGCTGTCAACGGCAAAACAATCACCTTTGAATCCGCAGGCAAACTCGCCAAAGAACAACGCCTCGTCACGCAGGGCAATGATCTGAAATTGACCTACGCACCCAATGATCCGTTGCAACAGTTCTCTGTCAGCACGTCAGAGTTCCTGAGCTTTGACATGCGTGAAAGCAATCTCAAGCCCGGTAGCGATCGCTATGAGATGATCATCCGTACAAACAACCGCCAACCGCGTGCGCAGGATTCGCTGGTCATTGATCTGGGCATGACCGCCAAGGCCGATGAAAAAGCGCAACCGCCCATTGCAGGGACCGATTTCTGGGGCAATGACCGCTTGTACTTTCAAGCACCCATCACACGGAACATCATGCCCAATCCCAGTTTTGAACAGGGACTGCGGTACTGGAAATGGTGGTGGGGCGGCGCCCGGTATGTTCCGACAGATGTACAGGCGTATAGCATCTCCAACGACGGATACCTCGGCAAGCAGTGTCTAATCATCAAGCACGCGCCATCACGTCAGGCCATGATGTCCTTCACGATTCCCGTCAAGAAAAACCAAACCTACACCATCAGTTGCTACGCCAAGTCCGACAAGGCAGGGCAGAGCTTTGGCTTTGGTGCATTCAGTCCGTTACGTGGGAGCGCCAAGGGTTGGCAAGCCGGTTTTGATACAAAGTTTCAAGCCACTACGGAATGGAAACGCTACAGCTTCGTTTACAACTCCGACCACCTTGCGATCAACCTGTTACTCACAGGTCCCTCAAGCAATCTCTGGATCGATGGCATCCAAATTGAGGAAGGCACTCAACTCACCGAATTCACCAGCCCGGATGTGGAAGGTTGGTTGTTGACCCGTGATCCGGATAATGCCTTGCAGGTCGGGCAGTCGCTTGATGCACGTTTGGCCATGTCAGGCAAGCCGGGCATGACCGGGCAGGTTCACCTGGAATTGGAGAACGTCTTTAAGGAAGTCCTCTTCACCGATGATCAGAGTTTTACACTGGATACCAGGGGCCAAACCGTCCTGCCATTGAATCTCAAACAGGAACAGATCGGCCAGGGTGTCTTTGTTCTCAAAGCAACATACACCACATCATCACAGCAAACCTATACCGATTTTTATCGCTTGGATGTGATGACCTCGCTGAAAAATCAACGTCCGTCCAAGAACCTGTTCGGTTCACTGACACATGCTTTTCGAAACACGCGCACCCATGACACCCTGGCACGTTTCCAGCGATGGGGCTTTGGTTCGACCAGTTACAGCAGTCAATATCAAATCGAACATGATCTGCTTGAGCAATACGGGATTGAGAATCTCCTTGCCATTGCTTCGGATGTCGTCAAGGGTGAGCAACGGACGTTACTACAAAGTATCAAAAAGAGCATGTCCCAGCCGCCAGCAGATTTAGCCAAACGTGTTGAACAGGCTGCGTATGATGCTGCCAAACTCCGCCCGTGGGTTAGAAACTGGGCGTTGTGTACCGAAGTCGAAGGCGCCCCCTTACTCAAGCGAAAACGCTTCAAGGAATTTTCCGAACTGATTCAGATTCCTTCGTATCACGGCTTCAAACGTGCCAACCCTGACATCACGGTGTATCCCGATGGTGGCACATCCGGTTATTCCATGACTCGTGGTTTTCACGAGATGGAAGCATATCTCAAGGAGAGTCGTGGCAAGGTCAAGTGGGATGCCATCGCGGTACACCCGTATTGGAACCTTGACGGTTCAGGGGGTACCAATGACTGGGATGCCGAGACGCAGCGACTTAAGGAGCAGATGCTGCGTTATGGTTACGACGAAAACACCCCCATCGATTTTACCGAGTGTTTTAACATGCTCCCGATGGATTTACCCGAATGGGGAGCGGACGCATGGGGCGATTCCTACCTCTCGGGCGTCCCGACTTACAACTGGGGTTGGCGCGAGTACATGCATGCCACGTGGGTTTGCCGTATGTTCGTGATGAGTTTGAAACATTGGCCGCAGTTGCGCTCAACCAACATCTGGATGGCAAGGCCGTACCTGGATTTCTACCTTTCCCCATGGGCAATGTGCAAAGTTCCCAACACACTCGGACATTTACTGCCCAAGCCCAAGTTCATTGCGGACATTCGGCCGATGGGTGGGATTCGTGGCTATGCATTTGAGAATGAACAGGGCGAGCCTGTCATTGCCATCTGGTGTGCGATTGATCGCGTCGAAGATGGCTTGGAACGCGGTCCGCAGATCCATGTTGATTTGCATGGTCTCTCGCCACAGTTCATGGACATGATGGGCAACAGCCGCAAAGCTCCGATGGAAGATGGTCAAGCCGTGTTGCAACTTGCTCCGGCGCCGATCTTCATTATCGGTAAAAAGGGGCAGACGCAGCAGCTTGTCACAGCCATGAATCAGGCTGATGTGATTGGTGGCAGTAACACGCTCAACGTGGCTGTGGTTCCCGACGTTGATGGGCATGTGAAACTGGAACTGAAAAACCAGACCAACCGCCAACTCACAGGCAAGGTGCAACTCACCGATCAACAGATTCCTTACACCGTCGCCGCCAAGCAGAATCAGACGGTTCAGATCAACGGGCCTGCTGACCATTCGTATGGGAAGATGTTCAGTTGGTCGGATCAGATTCACGTGAAGCAGGATGCTGGCCCAGCCTTCAATGTGCCTTGGAATATGGGGTATTTCTACATCCCGCACACCGCCAGTCCTTTGCCTGCCGACCCTGCCTCACCGTTGTGGGGCAAGATTCCTGCCATTGCCATGGACAATGTCTTCGTGCAGAAAGTCAACCAGGATGAACCACCGCTCAAGCATGGCTACAAAGGTGATCTGGATGTGACCTATCAATTGGCATGGGACAAGGATCATCTCTACCTGCGGATTCATACGGTGGATGATATGGTTCATCTCACCGAGCCGTCACGTTGGAATCCGGGCCAGATGTACATGCATGATGGCTGTGTGGAGTTGTACTTCGACACCACAGCCAACGGTCGCACCAATCAGACCAAGGGGTTTGATCTGGATGACTACCGCTATGATTTTTACGCAGGCAATGTCAAAGCAACCAATGGTCCTGGAACCGTGCTGCGATTTTACGAGCCGAACATGCAATATGCTGGCGGTTTGGATATGCCCACCAAGGAGGAAGCGTCGCGCGGCGTGACCTGTCAATACCAACGCACATCCGACGGCTACAGCTATGTGATGATCTTCCCCGCTCGCTATCTCGAACCCATGCGTTTTGAGAAGGGGTACAAAGCAGGCTTTGGGATGTACATTCATGACATCGATGCGGATCGAGCCTGGCCACGCAAGGGCGCGAGTTTGGCAACGGAGCAGGGCATGCACTGTGACCGTCGCCCGCATCTCTGGCCGATCATGGTGTTCGGGGAGTGATTGGGCAATCAGCGAAATATTGAAGTGAATATCAAAATGACAAAGGCGGGTGACGAAAGTTGGCTGCCTTTGTTGTGTTGGTGTGATGACGATTGATTTCAATGCCGCGTCGGGCGTCGGGCGTCGGGCATACGGGCTTATTGCCCTTCCCATCAAGAACGCGTGCGTGTCCATTCATGAGCACCGGGTGTTAACCGGTTCCCCTTGGATTGACGGATGCGCAACGGGCACCGGATTGACATACGCTGCTCAAGCAAGCACGCGTTTTACGGGAATTGGTATGAGTGATGTGCTGATGTGCTGATGTGTTTAAGGCAATCCGTGCCGCAGGAGCGACACGGCTTTGGGAGAAATGACAGATGATTGATTTTGTTGATTGATTACGGACCGCACGCCGTATCGCCTGCGACCCATTTGCCGGTGACGGTGACGGCGGGGCAGGACTCGGTTTTTCTCTTGAGCAATTTGAGAATCATTTCCGCGCCAAGTTGGCCGATGTGATAGCGGTCGTTACTCACATGCGCCAGACCCGGCATGGCGATGCGCAGGTCTTCAGTCATGTCACAGCTAGCGATGCCGATTTTTCGGCCGACCGGTAAACTCATCATCCCGCATTTACGGATGATACGTGCCACATCGTGTGGTCCGTCGACAATCAATCCTGCCGGTTCCTGCCAAAGGTCTGTGAGCAGTTGCGGATCGATGGGGGTGGTCCAGTGGGGGATGAACACATGCTCGACTTGAACACCATGTTTTTTGCAGGCTTTTTTGATACCACTGAATCGTGCATCGTGACTGAAGTGGCGATTGTTTTTCAGATAGCTTTGGACCACGCTCAGAAACTTGATCTTCGGATACTTCAGTGCGAGCATTTGCTCTGCTGCCACCTCGCCGACATTCTCTTCGTCACGATAGACACAGGCCTGTGTTTCCTTGTGATTGGAGTCAAGCCACACACAACGGGGCACCAGTTTCTTGACGACCTGGACCAGGTTCTCCGGCAAGGCGTCGAGGCAGACCATCCCATCAAGCATTTTTTCACGAAAGACACGCGACTGTACTGGATCTTTTTCATGAATATCACTGATGCGAATCAAGGACAGCACGTAGCCGGCTTGTTCAAGTGATTGGTTGATGCCTTGGAGAATTTCGAAGGATGCTGGATAATGCAAAGGATGATCGGGCGTGTTTAACAGCAATGCGCCGATGTGATACGTTTTGTCGGACTTGATTCGCCGCGCCGCTGCGTTGGGGACGTAGCCCATCTCCTGTGCTTTTTTGATGACACGATCGCGTGTTTCTTCTTTGAAGAGTTGACCTTTGCCGTTGAGGATGCGGCTGACGGTTGGCCATGACAGACCGGTCTCGTTGGCAATGTCTTTAATGGTTACGCTCATGAACGTCTCGGGTCAGAATTTGAATAATGTCCTGTTGCACACGTGTAAATTGTATGCGGATCGTAACATCTTTCAAAGTATGAACACACAATCGGCAACATTTCTCACAATAAATCCGTCAGTTTGGACGGGATGTTACACGTGGTCTTGTCAAGGTGACTGGCGTTGCATGGCTTTGCGATATGCGATGGGGGACATGCCTGCATGTTTGTTGAAGATGCTGGAGAAATGGCGCGCGGTTTTGAAGCCGCATTGAATCCCGATGGCTTTGGCTGAGAGCGTTGAATAGACCAATAAGCCCTTGGCATGTTCAATGCGTGAACTGGTCAAGTGATCGGTCATACGCACATCGTATTGTTCCTGGAAAATATGCCGCAGGTAATCCTGGCTGACGCCGACGTGTTGGGCGACATCGTCGAGCGTTCGGATTTTGCGGAACTGTCTGGAGATGAACTCGTAGGCCTGCTCTGCATATTTCTCTGCATTACTGATGGTGTCGGGCGATTGTTCTTTGCTGGTAGCGATTTGGAGCAATCGTGTGAACAGTGCATGCGTGCGATGATTGACGCAGATCAGATCCATTTGATTTTGGGGGGTGGTCAGCATGGCCAGATCGCGGAGTTCGCGTTGTGTATACGCGTCAGCAAGAAACGAAATATGAATGGGCTGATCGATCTGCTTGAGTGTTGGGTGATCCGATTTCAGATGCACACAGTAGTCTTCGCCTTCGGTTTCAGAGAGTTGATCATGCCAGAGATTGTCAGGATAGATGGTGACACTGCCTTGCTGGAAGTGCAGGGGTTTGTCCTGATCGAGTTCACTGATCCCATGCACCGATGCGTGATACACAATTTCAACCGTCGCATGTTTGTGCATCGGGCAATGATGTCCGGCATGCACACTTGATAGCCATCCTGTGGCATATTCGATTTGATGCGCTGCGAGTGTTTGAGCGTGATCCTGTGTCATCAAGTTCCGTTTCTATGTCACCAATCGTCTGAGGGTCTATAGATATAGCCGTTATGTGGCATAATATCCGTAATTCGGCACTGTTTTTGCAATAAAGTCGGTGCATGACAGTCTGTGAATTCTAGACATTAATCCAAGGCACGGATAAGATCAATCGTAATCAGCACGGCAAGACAGTTTTTGATAAAGCCGTTTTAAGGAACATGACATAAACGATCTGATCAAGTTCTTGGTCCAAGAGCAAGGCTGTCGTATGGTATGGTTAGGTTGGCGGGTTGTGCGTTTGTTTGAGTGCGGCCGTTTGACTAACCCAATACGATCATTGCTACACGTGTGGATGCAAGTCAGCTGGTCATGCTTGATCGCCAGATGAATGAAGAGGAGATTATGAATCGTAAAAAAGCTTTTACCTTGATCGAACTGTTGGTGGTCATCAGTATCATCTCATTGCTCATTGCCATCCTTTTGCCCGCGCTGGGCTCTGCGAGATTGGCAGCCAACCGAATTAAAAGTGCAACGCAACTGCGGGGCATTCATCAGGGCATGATCGTCCATGCACAGGGCAACAAGGGATACTTCCCCGGACTGCAAGGCGATGGCTTGCGCGTTCCCGATGGCGCGGAGACCACCGGCAACAACGGCAACGGGGAGTCCGTCGAAGCGCGTTACTGGATCATGCTCAACCAAAACCTCTTCCCTGCAAGCTACATCACCAATCCCGTGGAAAATCGTGTGATCTGGACCGGTGATACACCCACCATCGCCTGGGAGAATTACTCCTATGCCATGTTGGATATCCGTAACCTTGCGGTCGCCAGCACCGGTGTTCTCGAATGGCGGGATCAATCCAACGGTGAAGCGCCCATGCTCTGTGATCGCAACATCGGCCTCTCAAGCATCACGTCTCTGTCCATGAGTGTGTATTCACAAAATGTCCCCGGTGCATGGGAAGGCAATGTCGTCTGGGGGGATAATCATGTGGACTATCAAGTCTCCCCCTTGCTTCGAACACGCATTGGCGGTGTCCTGCGGGATGAAGGTGGACTCGGGCTGGATAATATCTTTGGCGACAATCTCTACCTCGAAGGAACAAACACGGAAGGTGCCTTCGATGCACACATGATTCACCGTTACCGTAGCAGTGCACACGATTGATTGACAAATTGATCGTCTTTGCCGGTTTGCTGTTTACCTTTATTTTCAAGCTTCATACCATCAGGAATATCTATGTTTAAGCTGACCATGTTCATCATCGGTTTCGGGTTATCACTTGTCCTGACGCCATTGGCAACCAAGGCCCAGGACATCGTCTTCGGCGAGCAGACGCTTGCCAACGGCAGCTTTGATCTGGCGTCCGATACGGATACCGTTCCCACGCATTGGCAGAAAAGTGTCATGCCCGAAGGTCTTGCAGACGTTGTCGCAGAATCGCAGGACGGCAATTCATTTATCAAAATCAAATTCCACACGCCCGAAAAAGCCTTTCAGGCAAGGGTAATTCAGCCCTTTACGGTCGAACCGGGCAAGGTCTATGAATTAAAGTTCCGATACAAAACATCCATTGGCTCAGACCTCCGCGCAGACATTCTACTCACCGGGACCGGCCCGCTTTACCGAAGCTATTACCTGCCACCAGCTCAGGATTGGACGGAGCGTCAGATCTTTTTCCATGTACCCGATCATGTCAAAGGCAATGCCGCCATCTACGTTCAAAATCGTTCGGCTCAGACGATCTGGTATGACGATCTCTCGTTACGACCAACCAATCTGACCGCCCCGCAAATCACAGACTTTCAGCCGAAAATCACCGCCCAATCTGAGTCCACCGAGGACCAACTGCTCTTACCCAATACAGCCAAGAAGCAGTTGCGGTTTCTGTATCACCTTGAAGCTGCCGAAAGTCAACGCTCAAACCTTGCGGTCATTGCCAAGCTCATGACGTCCGACGGACAATGGCTTGATGCCCAGGTTGAACAGGGGCATGTCTATGTTCAGGTAGCTGATGTTGCGCCGGGGAAGAACACGCTCTATGTCTTCGTTCACAACAAGCAGACGCACGCTCGCTTGGCTAACACCATGTTGGAGATCGAACGCATTGCAGGTGCGGACATGGCGGTGACTGATGAAGACCTGCGCCATCCGCCGGTGTTTAAGGATGTTCATGGGACGCCCACGTTCCCCATCGGGATGTACGGCGTTGGTCGGCCGTCGGAGAAACAACTTGCCGAGTTACGCGATAACGGTTTTACCACCATTCACAACTACGGCTTTGAAGGTGATCCCGGCGATCGCATGACGCGTCATCTCAAATTTCTGGATCAGGCGCAGTCGTATGGCCTGAATGTCATGGTGGGTTTCCCGCGTGACATGGCAGAAAAAAAGTCCGGCCTGGCCAAACTTGAACCGTGGATCAGACAACTCAACGATCATCCTGCCAACCTGTTTTACACGTCCGACGAAATGCACATCATGCGTCATGTCTCAGCGAAGCAGTTTCAGGCTGTGCATCAAATGGTTCACAAGATTGACAGTCGCAAACGCTGGTTGATTTATGATATTCCCGATCCGTCGTTTGCTTCGCATGTCGATGGGATCATGCTGGTGGTCAACGATGAAATCACCGCCAAACTCACGCGCGTTCGCATGGGCGATAAACCGATCATCGCGGTCTGGGGGCAACCCTATTTCAACAAGGCCACTGCACCCACTGCTCAGCAGGCGACATACCATGTCTTCATGCCGGTGATCCTCGGTTCGCGGGGTTGGTTCTTCTGGTGGTATCCCACACTCAAGCATCACAACCAGGAAAAAGAACTGCTAAAACAGCGGGTCTATGAAAATACGCGCTTGCTTTCGCAGGTCGCACCCGCTTTGGTATCAACGCAGCCTGATCCTGATTGGGTCAAGCAGATCAAAACCCAAGGCGATGTCCGTTACTGCGTCGGCACTCTGGATCGTAAAACCTACATCCTTGCGGGCGTCAGCCGAGATGCCAAAGCAGGGCGGTTGCAATTACCCGCATCCATGACGAGGGATGTTCAGGTGCTCAAGGGTGAGATGTCAGCAGGACAGAAGACTGTTGAACTATCTGCCAGTGAGATTCTGATTCTTGAAGTTCAAGTTCCATAACAGCATGTTTCACCGGCCAAGCTGGCTACCCGCTGTCACCATGGACAAGTCTGCTGGCGTTTGTTTGATCATTCAATGTCATTTATCAATCCAAACTTTTGGATGAACTGTCGGTACGTCTGCCTACATCCAATTCACTGTTGTAAAGGAAAAATGAGATGCAAAAAATCAGTGTAATCTGTGTGGTGTTGACGATGTGTTTTTTGGGACTGTCTTCTGTGAAGGCTCAGACAGTCGTTGATGATCTTGCTGATATCCGATCAACATCCAGTGCGAGTTTAAGTGTTGGTGATGTCATTCTGGTCAGTGATTTATCGCGTGGCGGAATGTTTCGTGTTGCCAGCGGTTCGGTGTCTGATGATGATGGCATCACCATCGTCTTTAACGATCATTCAAGCACGAACAAGTATGCCCGGCGCATCCTGCCGACGCCCGGTTGGGTGAATATCGAATGGTGGGGCGCGGTTGGGGACTACAACTACGCTACGCGAACCGGAACCGACAACGGCAATGCGATCCGCAAGGCAGTGGCTACACGTTTTAATGTCCGTTGTGGTGCGGGTTCATTTGGTTTAACAGGCACCATTGAACTCTACCCGCAGCAGACTTTCACCGGCACAGGTTCACCGCAGCGCGCCAGCAAAGAACAACCTTCGATGACCGAACTCATCTGGATGTCAGACACCCATGGCATCAGTACCGAGTCGCATGATGCCAATGGCGCTGCCGTGAGCCACCTGGTCCTGCGTGCCGGTTATCAGGGCTCGTTCACTTCGTCCAAACAGGCACTGCATTTTGGAACCGACGGTGCAACCGGTGGCAGTTCTCAACAGATCAAAGCCAGCGCTTCGGATGTGTTGACGTTCGATTGGTACGACGGTGTTGGGATTCACGGCTATGGCTATGAAGTGCGCATGAATCGCGTTTTAAACAGTGGGTTTATCCGCAATGCCTTTCGGATCACCGATCAATCCAACATTGTCAGTCTTTACGATTGTGGGGGATTGGGTTCGGCAGCCAATGGCGGTGATGCCAAAGCATTTTACATCTCCGAAGCCCATCAGATTGGTATCTACACCCCACGCATGGAGAACAATCGCGTTGGGATGCAAGTGGTCAATGGGGCCAGTGTCAATGTGTACAACGCCTATTGCGAAGGCAACCGGGTGATTGATTTTATCATTGATGATCCGGGCACGACGCTTAGCGTTGATGGTGCACGCGTGTTTCATGAAAATGACAATGTCACCACCACTGCCGTCTTCTCAATCAAGCCCGATGTCGATGATGCATCCTCACTGACGGTCCGAAATATCCGCGTGCTGGTGACCAAGGATGAGACCGGCCATGACAATGATCTGACCCAGTTTTTACTGGTTAATGGTGATATCGGATTTCATGCTTACCACAACATTGACTGGCAGGCGGTGGGGGATATCTATGCTGGAACAGGTCGAGCGCCGGACCACATGACGTTTCGCCAATTGCCTCATCTGGAAATCAAATCGCGAGGCTATGGCAGTTCCATTGCAATCGGGTTCGCACGCTCGATCCAATCCGGTGCACCAACAGATGCACTATTCACCTTGACCAACTACGACAGCAGTACGCAATTGGTTGGCAAGCATGTCGGCTCGCGCGTTTATCGCATGGATGCATCGACGGTTGACTTTTATCACTGGGATGGGAGCAATTGGAATGCGTCCAACAAGTAAACTTGACGTTTGAAAGATGACATACGCCGATCCTAAAGTCGATGAGATTTTACTGGGTGTCTCACATCCGTTGCTCAATCAGCGTCGCACAATCATGGAGCATTTTGTAAATACCGGCAGTGCGTGGTTTGTCAGTCCGCTGGATGGGGACGTAGCAGCCCAGTGATGCGACGGCTTCGTTGCCCGTAGTCATGATCGGGACCGCCAACGCCATGTATCCGCCATGAATGTCACAGCATCCACCATGCAAGCGGATCTGCTTGAGCTCGGCTGCAAGCTTGCTGCGCAACGCATCGCATTCCGGCCAATCTTCACGTGTCGGTAAGCCGTTGGTTTGGATGTAGGCGTCAAGCTGCTTGTCGGTGAACCATGCAAGGATCGCGCGCGTGGTTCGCATCTGGTACGCGTTCTCATTGGCGGACCACTTGGGATCGACCAGGTCATCACCATCTGCCTGACAGCGGAGTAGCTCCACGCGCTTGTTACGAATCATGGTCACCAGCAGCAGACTTTCCCGAAGGTCCAACACCGTCTGACGAATCAACGGCTCGCTGATCTCACGAAGCTTGCGCAACACGCCCTCGGTCCGAAACAGTTTGGTGCAGCGATCACCTTCGCGGTAATGCCCGTGACTCACGCGACTGGCATAGCCACATGCCTCCAAGGTCCGCAGCAGATTCCTTGCCGTCACCGGCAAAATGCCCGTCGCTTTGGAGATCTCCGAGAGCGTCAGCGTCTTGTTCTCCAACGTCTGGCTGGTGAGCAGTTCCAGTATCGCAAAGGCCTTGACCACGGATTTAACCGGCTGAAATTCCATCGCATATCCCAATCTGATATTCAGTAATACTGAATATGGTACCCCAAATGGCCCATATTGCTCGGTTTGCAGGTCAAAAAATATAAAATAATTGAATTTCTGTCTTTTCTTTTGCTTGGCCCCAGCTATAACTACGCCAAGTCTCAGGTCCCCAATGTCAACAAGAATGAATTTGGAAAGATGAAGCCACGATGACACAGACCCTTACCGATCAGTACCGTGATGCCATGTGTGAAGGCTATTGGAAGCGATGGAATGACGAGGTGCAGACCCGCATCGACAAGGACATCGAAGCCAATCGCAAGGCCGATGCAGCGATCCAGTTGGACAAGCTTGCTGCCAATACCGACGTGAAAGTCGAGCAGTTGTCGCATGATTTTATTTTCGGTGCCCACCTGTTTAACTTCAACCAACTCGGCTCCGATGAATGCAATCAGAAGCATCAGGACCTCTTTGGCACATTGTTCAACTCAGGCACCATTGCCTTCTATTGGAAGAAACTCGAACTCGAAGAAGGCAAGCCCCGCTTCGCAGGTGAGTACCGCGATACGGCTGAATATTGGAACACAGTCACCGACCCGAAAAACGAGCCGCATTGGCGTCGGCCAGCTACCGATCCCGTGGTTGAGTTTTGCGAACGCAAAGGCATCCGTCTGCATGGGCACACCCTTGTCTGGGGCAACGTCAAATGGCATACACCCGAATGGTTGATGCGCAAGATGCCTTACCCGTATGGCGGTCAAATTCCTGAGTCATGGAACAGCAACGACTCGCTTAGTGGCAAACTCACCGAAGCGTTCACTGCCAGGCAAATGGAAGCCATGTTCCCTGAGTTCGCCCGCATCCTCAATGACTCCATGGCCAAACGCATCGCCGACATTGCCCTGCGTTACAAGGGGCGTCTGCACAGTTGGGATATCTGCAATGAGAGCGCGACGGACTTTGGGCGTGGCGTGATGGTCCCGACCGATGGGATATGCAAGAGTCACTACGGCCCGATGCCCGGCGATTACACCTACCGTTCCTTCAAGATGGCGGACGCCTTTTTCCCCAAGGATGTCAAGCTCAACATCAACGACTACAACCTCAGTGAAGACTACGTCAAGCAGATTACCGATCTCAAAGCCCGTGGCTGCAAGATCGATATCATGGGCGCACAGATGCACTTGTTTGACCCGCAAATCTGCACCGACATTGCTGACGGCGTCAGCGATCGCCAGTCACCTGAAAGTATCTGGGAGACAATGGAGCGCTTGAGCAAAGTGAACCTGCCGATCCATCTCAGCGAAATCACCATCACCGCGCCCAACAATGACGAACGTGGTCAAGCCATTCAAGCCGTCATCACGCGCAACCTGTATCGCCTGTGGTTCAGCATCAAGAACATGATGGGCATTACCTGGTGGAACACCGTCGATGACTGTGGTGCGCCCGGCGAACCCAGCGTCTCAGGCATGTTTACACGGGATATGCAGCCTAAACCGGCATATCACACACTCAACAACCTGATCCACAATGAATGGAAAACCAACCTCACTGCCAAGGCCGATTCCGATGGCGTTGTCAGCTTCCGCGGTTTTCGTGGCAGTTACCGTCTGAGCTGGATCGACAGTGATGGCAACGAACAGACGCAGGTTTGTGAAGTGAAATAACCCTTACTTCACATTCCAGTCACGAATTAAATCAATACCCATTCACTGCCACGTCGGACATTCGGCGTGGCAGTGTTTTTTGTGTGATACCCCAATGGTAGGGGCGCTATTGCCATGTCATGATGCTGTATCTCGTCACTCACAGAGGCATGGCAATTAACACGGTTCTGGTGATGCGGTAAACTGGTGCGATAAAGGATCAAGAAAATGACTGAACTTCCCATTGCACGTTACCTGGATCACGCGGTTCTCAAGCCGGAGATGTCGCAGCAAGAAGCGATTGAGCATATGCAGCTGGGCATTGACTACAATGTCCGAACGATTTGTGTTCGTCCTGTGGATATCCCCAAAGCCGTTGCGATGTGCAAGGGGACACAGACGGAAGTCTCCTGCGTGTTGGCGTTCCCGCATGGTGTTACGCTTGCTGAGAGTAAAACCGATGAAGCCAAACGGTATGTTGAACTCGGTGTCGCTGAGATCGACATGGTGGTGAATTACGGCCTGATCCGCAGCGGACTCTGGGAGTTGGTTGAGGCGGACATTTTAGCTGTGACGAAAGTGGCCAAGCCTGCAGGCGTGAAAGTTAAAACGATTTTTGAGACCTGCAATCTGGATGCAGATCAGATCGCCAAAGCCACCGAGGCTGCAATTGCTGCCCAGGCTGACTTCGTGAAAACCTCCACCGGTTTTGCCTCTGGTGGGGCGACCAAAGAAGCCGTGCAGGTGATGGTGGATACGGCTGCGGGGCGCATTGAAGTCAAACCCTCCGGCGGGATTCGTGATCTTCAAACAGCCCGGATGTACATCCAGATGGGTGCGACACGATTAGGTGTCGGCTCGACCACCACGCCGGTGTTATGTGATGGGCAGGCACCGTCTGCGGCGCAGGGTTCGTATTGATTGGCCGGTGAGTTTTTGCTGCCCAAAGGCGATTCCGTCAACCCGTTTTATTCATGGTCAATGGTGACGGATCAGTTGCAGCCTGGAATTTCACAATGGGCGAGTTGTTTTAAAAACGCTTCACCGGCATGCAATTGCTCAATGAGATGGTTGGGACGATCGCGGTCCCAGTCGGCATAAAACTTCCGCGTGTCATCTGCATAACGCTCACGGTCCCACACCGCTTCGACTGAATCGATCAATCGTTTCGTGGTTTGCATGGCCTGCTCGAATCGTCCTGATTGACATTCGCGTGCGCGTTGATGAAGTGACGCAACCATGTCCAAAGTCAGGCAGAATGTGTCGTACGACGTTTGATTTTGCTGAACCTGATCGCGCATGTTGGCAATCGCATCGTGCGCTTTTTGCCAGTCTTCAATTGCCTGGTCTGTGACTTGTAACAGCTTGCCATCCGCATCATGTCCACGCAGCAGGGCAATCCATTGATGATGCATGGGCGATAAGCGATAGAGTGTATCGACCGCGTCAAGCCAATCGTTGGTCGGTTCAAAGCCATGAAAATCACGAGCAAAGTCCGCAGCCTGTTTTCTCGAATCGACATCCGTGCCGTGCTTGAGAATGGCCAACGACAGATCCTTGGCAAGCCACAGCGAATCATGCATGTACCGTGTCGGCGTCCAGATGGTGGTCACCTGCCCGATGATTCTGCCCGGTCCGGGGTGTGGCATCCGTTCGATCTCGGCCATGGTGCGCAGATTGGCAAGGCCGTAATCGTGACTGGGATAGAGCATCTGATCGTAGCTGATCATTGCACCGCAAAGCAGCACGTCAAAGCCGCGTTGCAGGTGAGGCAGAATCAGTTCCGGGTCAACGTCGGCTGTGTAATGCCAGGCAGCAATCACGATATCGCGTGGCAGGTCATCAGCGATGGATGCATCTTTGACGATGTGATCACTCCACATCATCATCTTCCTGCCATGTGATTTGACCGTGTCGTAAACAAATTTCGCATGCTCTGCATAGAGTTGGCCTGCGGACTTTTCCTGCAGGGCTTTTGCGGTCTGCGGGTGATCTCCGACGACCACTTCGTCCATGCCGACATGAATCCATGGGCTGTCGAATAATTCTGCGACTTCCTGGATGAGTTTTGAAATGATCTGGCGAGTCTCTGACAGGACTGGGCACATGCCACTGAAATGTTCATTGCCTTCACGCAGGTGTGCATACTCAGGCAGGTTGGTGATAAACCGTGTGTGCCCGTAGGTCTCAAGCTCGGGGATGACTTGCAAACCCAGTGATTGGGCGACATCCAGCAACTCGCGCATTTGTGGTTTGGTTAGCGCGTTTGGACTTGCTGCCTGGGGTAACGTGTCGAAGACCAGCGAGCAGCCTTGATCATCGGTGAAATGCCAGAGCACGGTATTCGCCCCGCGCTCGACCATGAAGTGAAACAGGCGCTTGTAATAGTCGGGGCGTTCCATTGCCCGGGCTGAGTCAATCATCAAGCCGTGCATGTTTGATATCTCCGAGAAGTTGAGTTGAGCGAGAATGTCGCAGAAACTTTACTCGTTTTCAAGCAGATCTTTCATGCCATAGTAACAATGCGTGAGGACGCCGCCGAAGGCCGGATCGTTTTTGAGTTCCTGTCGGATGAGATTGTGCTGCGTCCAGAACTGTTGGGGCGTCTTGCCGAAGAAGGTGATGGTGGGGGAGGACTTGAGCTCGATGGTTTCCAGGGCAGGTGTGATTTTCTTGCCGACCGTGCGTGCGTAGTCCAGTTCGTTTTGTACGTGAGCCAGCACACCGTTGCTGCCTTTGGCCGTTTGTCGGTAGGACATGATGCCGATGTAGTCGCTGACATCAATAAGGTGTTGGTAGAGATTTTTGCTTTGACCGTTGTAGGTCAGCACGCAGTTGTCGTCTGGCTTGGTTTTGTTGTCGTACCAGAAGGGGATATCAAAGGCCAGTGTCATGGCGGGGGTTTGTGCGTCGAGTTGTTTGCGAGCGATATGTGCAAAGTCCAGCAGGTTGGTCATGACGGACTGTCGTGAGTCCATGTCTTTTTTCCAGAGCGGACTGGTGTAGGGTTCGATGTCGTAGTGGATGCCGACTAACTTCTTGCCGGTGGGCAGTGATTGATTGAAGTCGAGGATCATTTTGAGTCTTGCCAGCGTGGAGGGGAGATTCTTTTTCTCCGCCATCTCCGGCCCGCCTTCGAGTGCTTCGACTTTGATGTTGTGATCCGCAGCTTGGGAGATCAGGGCAGCAAGGGCGTCGGCATCGCGCAGGATGGCTTTGTGTTTGACGGTGTGAATCTGCACCATCAGCAGATTAATATCATAGGTCTTGCAAAAGCCGATGAGTTCATCGCGCTGGTCAGGCGTCGCAAAGGAGTCAAACCGCCAGACCCAGATCCCCTGGATATTGTTCAGCGATTGGGGGGCGGCGGTGAGGTCGGGGGTTTCCTGCTGGGCATGAATCGTGTGAGTCATCATGCAGCAAGTGAGCAGGATCAGAACAGACGATAGGATGCGAGAATGTTTCATGTCTGAAATCGTAGCAATGTTCCGGTTTGAGTCAATATAAATTTCAATAAATGAAAAAAGTAAAATTAAATAACCGGGATGCCCGGGTTCGTAAAAGCATGTTTGTGTCTATATTTGCGTTAATCAAGATTGAAAAGTGCGGTATTTAATAAATCTCATTGAATTAAATAATGTTGACTTGCCCCGGTGTGGGGTGCTATGATCTTCCCAGTTGCCTTGTTTTACTTTGTTTTTCGCACGGTGTTCTGTATTCTTGGAATAAGCCTAAGGAGCCCGTTCCCATGAAGCGTCGAGCTTTTACATTGATTGAACTTCTGGTGGTCATCTCCATCATCTCGCTGTTGATCAGCATTCTCTTACCCGCTCTTTCCTCAGCCAGGCAGGCGGCTCGCAACATTCAATGTCTCAACAAAGAGCGTCAGGTTGGCATCATTTATGAAAACCATCTCCAGGCCCAGAAACGCTACATGCTCGTCTCCACGGCAGGCGGCAGTCTCTGGAGTGCCTACCTCACATTGGAATATCCCCAGGCCATGGGCAAAGCCAGTGGTGATGGCGGCGTCGGTCGCTTCCTCTTGACCTGCCCCAATGACGCGGACCCCTACGGTGCAGCAACACCCCTGGATTACGACTTCTACAAAATTGAAAAAGGGGGCAGCTACAGTCTCAACCACGATGGCTACTCCCGTGGCCCACGCGGGGGGTGGTCCGTTATGGGGGGATCGCGTGGCAGCTATGACGGCACGGATGACGCATCTTGGCATGGCGAACGTGACTCCATCGTCATCACGCCCTCCGAGTACATCACCCTCTGGGATAACCCGGCACCGCGTACTGCATCCTACGCACCGGCGTATCGCTTTGATCGCTCTGACTTCCTGACCAAGCTGCCTGATGAGGGACGCCATAGCAATGCTGCCAACATCCTGTTTCTCGATGGTCATGCCAAGGCGGTCCCGGTTGCTGAATTGCACACCAAACTCAAATGGGTTCGTTGGGATCACAGCACCGATTGATTCGTCTTGTTCCTGAAGTTTTACCTGCCGGGATATCACATGAACCGACCTCTGACCAAATCCAATCAACTATGCACCGCTGTCAACAACCGGCGCCTGGTCATCCACCTGTTGCAACAGTCCGGCCCACTCTCGCGCCATCAGTTGGCTGAGTCAACCGGCCTGCGACATTCGTCCCTGACCTACATCACACGCGACCTCATCGAACGCGGTATTATCCGAACGCATGGCAAACGTGAGAACCCGGGCATGGGCAAGAAGCAGGTGCTCCTTGAGATCAACCCAAACCTGGGGTGGGTGCTTGGCGTGAGTATTGAGAATGATGCAGCATCGCTGGTCTTTCTTGATGCGCAGGGCCATGTCATGGATCGTGATCGCATGCTGTTGCGTGAACCGATCGAGTTCTTTGCCAAGGTATTGCACAACCGCATCACCGGCTGGTTTGCGCGTCATGGCAAGCCCAAAGGTCAACTGCTTGGGATCGGCGTGGGCATGACCGGTATCGTTAATCCCAACACGGGTGTGATCCTGCGGTCGACACGATTCAAGCTTGAGAATTTCAATCTTGCTCAGTCGTTGCAGGAACTTTTCGATGTGCCGGTCTGCGTGGACAACGATTCGAACTTTGCCGCCCAGGCCGAGGCCACCAGTGGCAACGCAGTCGATACCGATGACTTTCTCTACTTCCTGGTCAACACCTCCGACGAAAAACAGGCCTACGCCATCAGCAGTCTCGGTGCGTCCCTGTATCTCAACGGCAAGCTCTGTCGCGGCGCTCACTTTGGCGCTGGTGAAATCGACACGTTGCTCGACAGTAAACCCTACGGCACCGTTGAGGCGCAACACCTGCTGGCCATGGCGGACCGTGATGGCAAGTTTGTTGATGAACTGATACCAATTGCCGACCACATCGCTGACACACTCGTCCTCATGACCGACCTGATTGATCCGTCGATCGTCATCGTCGGGGGCAATCTCGGCTTGGCCAACCAGCAGATGCTCAGCTACATCCAGCAACGCGTCAATGAGAAAAATGTGCCGATCCCCATGCGGCATATCAAGGTCGTGGCATCGGCGCACATGGATCATGGCGTTTGTCTGGGGGCAGCATCCGTTGCGCTGGATCAAGCTCTGGTCAGTGAAGATCCACTGGTGTTAAGTGACGAAATTTCACCGGCGCACCATGCCTGAGCCATGAAACTTTTTTCACCACGCTTGGCATTGTGTAATCCCTCATAGCTGCGTCACTGCGTGACGCTGAAACTGCAAAGCAGTTTGAAACCGCGATGAACTGTCGGTAACTCACTGCGTTATACCCTTGAGTTAAGATTGATTTGTTATGCAAGATAATCCGTTGATGTTGATTCCAAATCCTGTTTCATGCAAGGTTGACGAAGGTCGTTTGTCCATCAAACGCGACTGGTTTTTGATGGCCAATGAACCGCTACTCCCCGAGCAAGTCACACTGCTGCAGGACATGCTCGGGCGCGCTTTGCCTCGTGATTATGCAGCCAAATACCAGGCGATGCCTAATGGTCATGCTGCCAACCTGTTGATTCAGATGGACCCTGAAATTTGCGATGGCAAAGCCGAAGCGTCCATACTCACGGTTAAATCCGATCAGATTCAAATCGCAGCAACCGATCAGGCAGGTCTGTTCTATGCCATGCAGAGTCTCGTCCAATTGATTGGCATCGCTGGTCCGTCCGGGGAGATTCCCTGTTGCACAGTGACGGATTATCCCCGCTATGCCTGGCGTGGCTTCATGCTCGATTCGGCAAGGCACTTCCAATCCGTCCAATGGATCAAGCGTCACATCGACCGCATGGCAGCGATCAAACTCAACCGACTGCATTGGCATCTGTGTGATGATGAAGGCTGGCGCGCTCAAGTCAAAGCCTACCCACGCCTCACCGAGGTCGCAGCATGGCGCACCGAAAACGGACAACGCTACGGCGGATACTATACGCAGCAGCAGATGCGCGACATCGTCCAGTACGCCAAACTCCGACACATCACCGTCATTCCCGAAATCGAAATGCCCGGCCATTGCAACAGTGCGCTGGTGGCCTATTCCGAATTTTCCTGTTCAGGCCAACCCATCGAAATTGGCGATGAGGGTTGGGATGCTTACAAGCAGGTCACCGGCCGACTGCCATATTGTGCTGCAAAACCAGCTGTTTTTACGTTTCTCAAAACCGTACTCTCGGAGATGGCCCAGATTTTTGATCACCATCTGCACATCGGTGGCGATGAAACACCGGGCGAAAAATGGGATAACTGCCCGTTGTGTTCCGCGTTGAAAACCAAGTTGGGCATCAAAACCAACGTCGCTTTGCGCACGCATTTTCTCAATCAGATGCACGAACACTGCACCAAGACGCTAGGCCGCCAAAGTATCGTCTGGACCGATGGTGTCGATGAGCAGACGCCCCAAGATCAGATCGTTCATGCCTGGCATGCACACGAAGCAGCCACCGCAGCAAGACTTGGACATCAGGTCATCAACTCCAATCACGAATGGGTTTACCTGGATTACCCGCCGCGTGATGCAGACAAACACACCAAGCCTGATTGGATGCTCGTTCTGCCTTTGGAGAAGGTCTATCACTTTGATCCGACACCCGAAGGTCTTGAACCTGAGCATCAGAAAAACATCCTTGGCAGTGAATCACCGATCTGGACCGAACACGTACCGGATGAAAAAGCACTGGAAAAACAGGTCTTCCCGCGCCTGATTGCCTTTGCTGAAGCGCTTTGGTCCCCACGCTGGGGGCGAAGTTTCGATGAGTTTAAACAGCGTTTGGAACGGTTTGAAAACACGACCCAGAACATTCACAAAACGCGCGCCCAACCAGTTGGCGTGACGGTGTGATTCATTGGTTATTTGTTGGTACGCTTGGTTGAAATGTCATTTGTCAGACCCGGCCAAGATGACCGGGCTATGTGTATATCGTCGAGCCATTTTGGCTCGGTTGCCTTGAGACAATGTGCTTTAATTCAGGTGAAACCAGTTGCTTGTCCCTGAAGCAGTTCAAAAATTAATTTCCATAGCATCATATTGTTTGTCATTTCCGCGCAGGCGGGAATCCATTGGCATGCAGTTGACGCTTGCACATATCACTGGACTCCCGCCTGCGCGGGAGTGACGGAGGGTGGAGATACATTCGTGGGAATGCTCTATTCTTCAAACAACTGCCCGATCGCAATCGCGTGTTCACCTGCGCAGCTGTAAAGCAGATAGACTTTGCCATCTTCTTCGTATATTGCAGGGTCGCGCAATTGGTTGACCATGCCTGCGATTGGACCCGGTTGAGATGGGATCAGGGGTTCGTTGACCCCTTCAAAGTCCATCTCCGGTTTCATGACCATGCTCGGTTCGCCGGGTTGCCAGTTTTGCCAATCACCTTGCAGTGACATGTTGCTGACCATGATGTGTTCGGGCGCATCACGGAACCTTGTATAAAACAGGCTCAGTTGATCACCGCGTTTGAGAATCGCGGTGTGTCTTGCATTGGGCAGAAAATGCGGGCCTTCTTCAAAGTTCGTCATGCCATCCTTGCTTCGCAATAACACGGTGTCGATGTTCGTGTTCTTGGCAAAGGCGTAGTGATAGCCTTCATGTTCGAAGACACGAAAGTAAAACGGCCCGAGATTGTTTGTCTGTGTTGTGAAGTTCAAGCCATCGTTTGAGGTCGAAACAAACGAGCGTTGTGCATCTCCATAAGGTCCGTGGTAATACATGATCAATCGCTGGTTTTCATGATCCAAATGCACGTCCGGTGAAGCGATATGTCTTTGACAGATGGTTTGATCCAGATGCAGAACACCGGGTTGGTAAATCTGCCAGGGACCGGTGAGTTGGTCTGCATAGGCCAAGCGGATGTACTTGCCCCCGTGATGCGCAAAGTAGAGATAATACTTGCCCAGGGGATTGGAGACCCACTTCGGCACGCGGATCAGGGATGGGCCGTTGATGTTATCGCCGATGTCGGTTGGCAACATTGAAGCAGTGATGATGGGGCCCTGGCCAAGGCGCTGGATACGGTACATGTTCAAAAATTCCGGTATTTAAAGGGTTAAAGTGATGTCAACGGTTAACTGCTTTGCTTGACGATCAGTTCCGGTGCAACGACATGGCAGAAGGGTTCGGACTGTTTACCTTCAATGAGTTGACGGAGAACCGTCGCGCCGGTCTTGCCGATGCGGTCGTAGTGCGGGTCGATCGTGGTGATCTCAATGGGCGTGACATTGGTGCCCAGGATGTTGCCCGAACCGATGATGGCAAGGTCATCAGGAACACGCATGTTACGTTCACCCGCAGCACGCAGACCACCACGCGCCTGATAATCCGAAGCGTAGACAATCGCGTCCGGCGGCGTCGGTTGTTCGAGAAGTTGATGTGTGGATTCGTAGCCATGATCTTCGCCATACCCACCATGCACGATGGGAAGTGACGGGGCATCGAGTCCAAGATGCGTTAACGCCATCCAGTAACCAGCCATCATTTTCGGTGTGCTGAAGCGATTGGTTGCAGCGGTGACCATGGCAATGCGCTTGCGCCCACGATCATTCAGGTGACTGATCGCAAGCAACATCGCCTGGGCATAGTCGATGAGTGTGCAGTGACTGAAGCTGTCCGACAGATCGTTGTGCATCAGCACGTAAGGCAAACCCAACTGCTGACAGCGCACCACCAATTGCAGGTTCACCGGCGAGTGAATGAGCACACCGGCCAAACGATCCAACGGCAAACTCGTGAGGCTGGTAAATGGCGGCTGTTCGAAAAACTGTAACGCGTGTGCCTCACCCAATCCTTGACGCACGCCATGAATCACCTGCGACATGAACGGGTAGCCATCCGTCAACGAGGTGACCACAATCCCCACCGGCAAAGTCGATCGGTCAATGTCACTCTCGGCTGACTCACCATCACCACCTGCCGCTTTGCGACTGCGATTACGGATGGCAGGTGACTCACTGGGACTCTTGAGAATGTACGTGCCACTACCGCGTTGGCTGACAAGTAACCCTTCAGCAACAAGGTCCGCAATCGCGCGTCGGACCGTGATTTCACTCACATCACAAATCTTGCCAAGGTCCCGATAGGGTGGCAGCGGATCACCAATCGCCAATTCCCGGCGCATGACTTTCTCACGAATGATGTCACCCACTTGCCGATACAGCGGCGGCCCACCTTGTCGAATCAGTCGACCTGCGACATCAGAAAAGGGTTGACCCGGTTGCGATTTCGATTCACTCATGATTGACCTCGTACAATTGAGTATACGCAATATGTGCGATTAAGTCACGGGTATTAGCTGACTTTTGCGTGAGAAATGCCAGAATGTTTGATCAAAATGTTTTTTGAGATTAATCGGTTGACGATTGGGATGGGCAGTTTTACGTCACGATTGACCCGATTGTTAGGCGTATTGCGTCCCCATGTAAAAACGCATGACCGATGTGGCCATGCGTTTTTCATTGGGTTGGTGTTGTTGGTGAATGTGACTTACTTGTATCCATCCACCTCCGAGGCCAGGTCTTTGCGTTGCCAGGCGCGGACGTAGTCGATGACGAAGTCGGCAGGGAGTTGGGCATCGTCGATCGGGTCGTTGTCCCAGCCGCCGGTGACCAGGTCGAACATCAGGTCCATGGGCTGATTGCAGACGCGTTCGTTTTCCCAGCGTCCGACTTCTTTGCCGTTGGCGTAGTACACCAATTTGCCCGGCAGCCAGAGGACGCCGGCGGTGATGAAGCCGTCTTTGTCAGGCTTGGCATAAACGCACGAAGAACCGATCGCTTTATGACCTTTTTTGTACCCATCCCAGTGCATCGCCACGTTGTAGCGATACGGACCCCAGCGGGTGAGGTGTTCCATGATGTCGAACTCCATGCCACCCTTGCCGGTGTCTTGACGGACCCATTGCGGGCCGGTTTCTTCACCGCGGTCGGGCATCATCCAGAAGGCGGGCCAGAGTCCGGGGGCGGTGGGGAGTTTCATGCGTGCTTCGAAGTAGCCGTATTTCTGAACCCACTTGCCATAGGAGTCCATGAAGCCGACCTGGTAATCGGTGACACGTTCGTGTTTGGGATCGTCATTGTGATGGCCGCGTTTTTTGGTCAGACGCATATGCATCTTGCCATCCTTGAGGATCAAACCTTCACGTGAGAAGTGGGTGCGTTTGTCCCAGTAGTTCGGAGCATAGATGCGCCAGAGTTTTTCGTTGATGTTGGCTGAGTCAAAGCTTTCATCAAGGGTCTGTTTCCAGTCACCGTCCACCGGTGGGCGCTTGCCTAACCAGTCGGGAAGGTCAGCATAGACCAGTTCGCAGGTGATCGACTCGATGGTCATCTGATCGCCCGCTTTGGGATCGGTGGTGGTGAAGCTGATGGCACGGACATTGTTACTTTCCATCTGCGGGCCGGACTTCTTGTGGTTGTCGCCGTTCCATGTGTTGTTTTCATCAAAGAAGGGGACGAGGACATTGCTGCTTGTACCCGGTGCGATGGCAGCATCCGCCGTGATCCATTGTGTGTTACCACGCTTGGAAACCATCTGGATTTTAGGGGTTATCGGGGTCTTGCCGGAGTTCTGGATGGCTACGTTCAGTTGCAGATAGTGTTTGAGATTCCACAATCCGATGGGGGGCTTGATGCCGAGCTTGGCATCCTTGTTGGTCTTGGTGATATCAATAACCAGTGAACCATCGCCGTTGGTTTTGGTGGTGACATCACGGGTGTAGAATTTGCCGTCATTGACTTTGACGCCTTTGCCCAGAATCACACCGTCTTCATTGGGGAAGATGCGGACATTCTCGGGTTTCACAGGTGGCTTTTCACCGGGTTGGCCACCGGGTTCGATGGCATCGATACGGACTTTCATGCCTGCATCATTTTTGACTTTGCCGGTGAAGACCATGATCTGGATGATCTTTGACGAATCGAGTTTGTAGGAGGGCTTACCGCCATAGGAGTATCCGAATCGGACGATCTTGGTGACGGTCTTGTTGGGTTCGAGGTAGATGTTCTCGGTGTTCCACGGGTTCTTACGCCAGTCACCTGCATTGTCGATACGCAGCGCCACCATGGTGCGTTTGTCCATGAGATTGGTCAGCGTGATCTTGACATGACCATAGGCTGAGAGATCCAGTGGCGGGTCGAATTTGTACTTGAACCCGGGGTACCCCGCATTCCCCTTGGCCACATTCATGATCACACCCGGGTGTGCCGGATCGTCACTGGGGGTGACGGTCACCTGATCGGAAACCATCACCGCGTCCGAAATGGCTTTGGGACTGGTCAGGTCGATGATGGGATTTTCCTGAGCCTGGGCTATTGGCAGACTTGTGCAAATCAATATTGTGAAGACACTTAGCGTACAGGACATTGCTTTTCTCATACGGAACCTCTTTATGGCGTAAAACTTAGGGTAGAGTTCGTTTAAATCAGTCAAATGAAACCTTTGGTTGTTTAATGAAAGCTTTAGTTTTGAATCTTAGCGCCCAAATCCCAGCAGTCAACGGCCAGTTTCAGAATCCTGTGTCGGATGCAGGTTTTGGTGGGGGATTTGTAGGTTTGGGATGACACGGTGTGTTCAAGGTAGTTTCTCACACCAAGCCCGAAAAGTCGCAAAGAAAAACGCTTTCTTTATGGCTCGGCGACTTGGCTTCTTGAGCGAAGCGGGCGTGAGGCTGGTTTTTACTCAGGTATTGATAGAGCCTATATATCTGTATGATTGTGTGGCGAAATGGTCTTGGACAAAGATGCTCAATTCGGGGATGACAATGTTTGAGTCGTTGTTGTTGAGCGTTTCACAAACACCGCAATCTAAACTATCATGCCCCGACTATGGCAAGTAAAAAGAAGACCAATATCCTGATTCTCGGCAGCGGCGGGCGTGAACACGTCCTGGGCTGGAAACTCAAACAATCACCTTCCTGTGGCAAGCTCTATTTTGCCCCCGGTAACGGTGGTACGGCTCAATTGGGTGAAAATCTCAAGATCGACCCCGAAAAGGTGGACACCAAGACCGTCGACGAAATCGACTACTTCTGCCGACATAATGACGTCTCCATGGTCATCATTGGCCCGGAAGATCCGCTGGCCAAGGGCATGGCGGATCGCTTGGCTAAGGAAGGTCGCACGATCTTCGGCCCGAACATGGCAGCAGCGCGACTTGAAGGCGATAAGGCGTGGGCCAAGCAGATGATGCGGGCAGCCTCCATCCCCACAGCCGAAGCCAAGGTGGTCGACAACTACGATGCAGCCGTCGCCTACATCGAATCACGCGAAGGTGGTATGGTCGTCAAGGCAGCGGGCCTGGCCAAGGGCAAGGGTGTCTACGTCTGTGACAACAAGGAAGAAGCACTCGCTGCCATCGAAGACATCATGGGCAAGAAGATTTTCGGCGATGCAGGCGTTCAGGTTGTCATCGAAGAAAAACTTCAAGGCCAGGAACTCTCCGTCCTCGCACTGGTCGATGGCAGGAACATCTACGTCCTGGAACCGGCTCAAGATCACAAGCAAGCCTACGAAGGTGACAAAGGTCCCAACACCGGTGGCATGGGGGCTTACACGCCGACACCGCTTGCAACCGACAAGTTGCTCTCGCAGGTCCAACGTGATGTCCTCGTCCCCACGGTCGACATTCTCAAACGTGATGGCATCGACTTCAAGGGCGTGCTCTATGCAGGCTTGATGCTCACCCCGGCTGGTCCGAAGGTGCTTGAATTTAACGTACGATTTGGCGATCCCGAAGTGCAGGCCATGATGATGCGACTTAAGGGAGATCTACTCGAAATCCTCAAGGCAACCGCCGAAGGCCGCTTGGATCAAGTCTCCATCGACTGGGACAAACGCTGCTGCTGCTGCGTGGTGATGGCATCGGGTGGTTATCCCGGCGAATACCAGAAGGGCAAAGTCATCAAGGGTATCAAGGACGCAGAAGCGATGGATGACGTGGTGGTCTTCCACGCAGGCACCAAGGCTGTTGATGGCGAGATTCTCACCGCAGGCGGTCGCGTGCTTAACGTCTGTGCAATGGGTAAGGATCTCAAGGAAGCCCAGGCCAAAGCCAATGCCGCGTGTGAAAAGATTCACTTCGAAGGTGCCCAGTACCGCAAGGACATCGGCTACCGCGTGATGAAATAAACACTGCAGACATTGCAATACAAAACACAATCCAACAAAAACCGCGAGTTCAACCCTCGCGGTTTTTTGTTGACCGACTGTCGGACTCTGATTTGCTTTAAACAACTCACGCCCGCTACGCTCAAGACGCCAAGACGCGAAGCCAAGCAAGTTAATCACCCCGTCTTCCTTTGCGACTCTGCGTCTTGAGCGCAGCGGGCGTGATGTTGATTGAAGGTTAACGATCTGAGACGTGATGCGTCATACTTTGAAAAAACACAGTTCAAACCCACATCCGACATCGCATCCACCTGACAACTCGGTATGATGGAATCCGTGAAGAGTCCCCGTCTTTTTCACAAGCGAATCTTTGGCGTGGCCTTGTTGGCTGTGGTATCCGTCCTGATCATGCATCAGCTTGTTGCAGGTCAACCGGATACAACACTCGGCTGGCAACGCATGTCACCCATGCCCACCGGCGTCTTCTTTGCCTGTGGCTCAAAGACCGATCACCACTACATTGTCACCGGCGGCGTCACTTCCTCAGGCAACACCACCGATGCGATCCAATCGCTTAATCTGGACACCGGCCAATGGCAAGTGATCGGCAAGTTACCTGTCGATCGCTTCGAACATGCACAGGTCACCTTGGCCAACGGCCGGATACTCGTTGCAGGGGGACGCAGTGGCAATGTCACCGACCTGGCGCACACCAAATCTCTTATCGATGCCATGCTCATTGAGCCAACCACCGGCAAGGTCACTGTGTTGCCTGATTTGATTGACGAATCACTTGGCCCAACAGCGACCTTGTTGGACAACGGCTGCGCAGTGGTCATTGCTGGCCAAGCTGCACATATTCTCAAGCCCGATGGTTCGGATTGGCAAGGCTACATTGATTTGCAGACCGCCCGGTTCAATCATGCTGCCGTGGCCGTTTCGCGCCACCAACTGCTGCTTATTGGCGGGACAGGCAAGAACACCCTGCAACTGGTGGACACGCGCCTGGGGACATCGCGTTATTTGCCATGTCGCCTGCCTTACCCCACAGACGATCTGGCAGCCGCGCGTTTGGTCGATGGCACGATCTGGATCACCGGCGGGCAGGATACACGCACTGGCAACACCCTTCGCGAAACATGGTGCCTCAAGTTCAACCCCTATTACCCGGACCAGGCGACATTAACCGTGGGGCCGACTTTGGAGATTCCCCGGGGTGTGGCGGATCATCGCATCTTGCAACGAAACGGTCGGATCATCGGTATTGGGGGTGAAAGCCAGTTCAATCGGAAGGACACGGAGTTGGCTGCCGTTTGGGAGTTGGATACGCAACGCAGCACGTTCAGACATCTATCCAGCTTGCTTAAGCCGCATGACGATGCGTTGTTAATCGATCATCAGGACCAGTTATGGGTCATTGGGGGATATCAGAAAAAGCAGGCACTTTTTGGGATTTTAACGATCCCCGCAGCGACGGATGCCGTAGAAAGAATGACATGGAAATAATGTGATCCACTTAACCGTTTGGCCATGTGGATTGCAGTGATTATCCAATATGAATATTGACGTAAAACAAACGCGAACCTAAGGTAAACATATCTGATCGTCGGGCCGATAGAGACTTTGTAATCGCACGTGTCAAACCATGCACGTTCGGCCGACTTCAGTGGCAAGTGATACATTTTATATGTCGGATCAGACAGTTAAAAAGCCCCGTACGAGTCATTCCAGAAAGTTCTTCTGGCGCGGACTAACCATCCTGTTGCCCAGTATTCTCACGGTCTGGATTCTGATCATGGGTTACCAGTTTGTGCAGCAACGCATCGCCGAACCGATCAACAAAGGCATTCGCGCTGGCTTGTCGCAATGGTCTCCCTGGCCGGAAGTATACGAGCAGGAAATCATCGACGTTGAAGCGGAACTCACCGCAGAACAGCGCAACCAACTGCGACAGGCAACGGACCCCAAGGCGTGGCTGCGTGATCACGTCCGCCGCGCCAAGATCCGCACGCTCTGGAACCACTATCAATTCCCGCTGGATTTACTGGGCTTGATCGTTGCGTTCATTTTGTTTTACATCGTCGGCTTATTGCTGGGCAGCTACATTGGGCACAGTCTCTACAAGCGTGGGGAAATGCTCATTCAACGGTTACCGCTGTTTAAGCAGGTGTATCCATCGGTTAAACAAATCACCGATTTTCTCGTCTCCGATGGCAAGGACCGGATGAAGCAGTTCAGTCGCGTGGTCGCGGTGCAGTACCCACGTCGCGGCATCTGGTCAGTCGGCTTTGTCACCGGTGAGACCATGGTCAATATCCAACGTGCTGCAGGCGTCCCGTGTGCGACGGTCTTTATCCCAAGCAGCCCCACACCCTTTACAGGCTATACCATCTCGGTCCCGCGCAGCGATATGATCGAGTTACCCATTACGGTTGAAGAGGCACTGCGTTTTACAGTCTCCGGCGGGGTGGTCCTCCCACCTTCCCAAACCGCCGAGTTGCCCGCATCCACGCAAGACGAAGATGCGAGTGAACCCATGCAGTCCTCCCATGTAGACGCGGCTAATCCGTCTGACGCGTCGCCGGAAGAGGATGATCCAACAACCCTGGCCAAGAGCCAGCATTAAGGAGAATCACATGCAGATCAATGTCAGTGGTAAACATCTCGAAGTCACCGACCCGATTAAGACCCATGCCACCGAGCGTGCTGAGCGTTTGCCCCGACTTTTTGACCGTATCCAGGAGATCAACATCCTGATCGATAAATCCGACAACCATCAACATGAAGAGGTTGAAGTGATTGTCGAAGTCGAAAAATCGTCTCCTTTTATTACGAAAAAATCCGGGCCGGATCTGTACGTTTTGATTGATGATGTGTTTGGCAAGATCGAACGCCAACTGCGTGACCATAAGGAAAAATTACGTAACCGTAAGCACCAAGTGAATTAACAGCAATTATCAGGTCGAGGCTGGTGGCCATGAGCGTTTTCGAATACGTCTTTTGGTGTTCATCAGAAAACCGTTGAAACACGTTTGTGTTCACCAGCCTTATCTGTCTTTTCTGACATTTCTGGCATCAGTAATTTCACACCAAGCCATCCTGCTGTACAATGTTTCAACGCCGCACGGATAGGTTGTACCCGTCGCTTAAGATCGTGAGAATTCAAGAATGAAACTACAAGACTTTGTCGAGCCCCAGGCTATTGTCCCCGAATTGACTTCAACGGAACGTGATGAAGTGATCGCCGAACTCGTCGATTCACTCGTTGCCTCCGGTGCCGCCCCCAAGAGCCTGCGTGATGGTTTGATCACGGAGATCATTGCTCGTGAGAAGAAGGGATCGACAGGTTTTGGTAAAGGTGTTGCCGTTCCTCACGTCAAGCACGACAAGATCAAGAAAATCACTGCCGCCATTGGTGTGAGCCAGACCGGTGTTGACTTTAATGCACTGGACAAAAATCCGGTGTACAGTATTGTACTTCTGCTTTCCCCCAAGGGTAAGCCTGATGAACATCTCCAGGCCATGGAAACCGTGTTTTCCAACCTGCAAAAGGACATGTTCCGTCGCTTCCTCCGTCAAGCCACCAGTGTTGAAGACGTGCTTGGCCTGCTCGAAGAAGCTGACTCTCAACAGCTAGGCGCCTGATCGAGTGACTCCATCAGACGCTCGTGATTGGTTAACACCGTGCTTTATCGCAGGCGGCGGTAATGTTTTGGGCGAAACTTTTTCGCCATGTGAAGGAATCATCCAAGGAATCGAAAACCAGTGAAGACGCTCGTGACCATCCAGAATCAACTGGGCCTCCACGCAAGGCCGGCGATGGCATTTGTCGATCTGGCAAACCGCTTCCAATCCAAAATTTCCGTGAGCAAAGGCGCCCAGACCGTTGACGGCAAAAGCATCATGCAGATGATGATGCTCGCAGCCACCAAGGGCACCAAACTCGAAATCGATGCCGAAGGCACCGACGCCGAACAGGCAACCAACCAACTCGCCGAACTGGTCAACCGCAAGTTCGACGAAGAATAAACACACGATCTCACAACACAGTATTCTCAACGCACGTTCCCCGATGTGCGTTTTTTGTTATTTGACCATAAAGCAACTCGCATAAGCAATCGCCCACTTCCGTCACTCCCACGCAGGTCCATGATGCACGTCGTTTTTACAAGTGTTTGCATGGCACGTGATGATTGAAGGGTCGAACTTACTCGACACAAC
>PAIY01000267.1 GCA_002704825.1 Phycisphaeraceae bacterium | reverse complement strand
AACAGCATGATATACATAGGATGTTGCATGAGGCTTATTGCTGCTCTTAAAAAAATCTATGCTCTTAAAATCAGAATAGTTCTCATCTTCAGAATGGGGGAGCTTGAGAAACTTAAGGATGTGATTCTTAAAAGCTGAGTAATCAAATTCACCACCAATTACATTACTCTCTATTTCAAAAAATTGATACTGCTTGGAGCTAGACTTTAAAACCAAATACTCAAAGCCAGAATCATTTAGAGAAGTAGACCCACGTCTTAATATTGCAATACTTTTATGACCCATACCGAGAACTCAATATACACAATCTGAAATTTAGACAGATGAATTTAGCTTCAGTGAAAGGTATTATTTATAAATAATGGTTAGCTTTTGACTGACTTTAAATAATTAGTATCAAAAAGGTTATATTTATTTATACTATCCGAGTAAAATGAATGAGCTAATTCAAAAGGCATTTTCTTATGTTGACTATATTGTAAAACCACCACTTCAAGAACTCGGAGGAATACTTGCAGATAATGTTAAATTTCTTAGATATAAGAACCAGGTAAGATTAATCAATAAGACTCAGGAGTTCCACGAGAAAAAAGGAATAAAACCAAAACAAATTCCTATTAAAACTTTTTATGAAATCTTAGAATCTTCTTCTCTTGAAGAAAATGAGACACTTCAGGATATGTGGGCTGCATTGTTAGCTAATGCAACAGACATGGATTCAAGAACTGATTTTAGTGAAGTTTTTGTAAAAATATTATCTGAATTATCTCAAGAGGAGGCTTTGTTTCTTTATGCCCGGTGGACTGAATTCAAAAAGACACCTGATGCAACTATAATGATTATTCATGTTAATGATGTGATCAGATCATTAGGTCATGAACCTGATGATTCAACAGCGGAAAAATCAGGCGATAAATTGAAAGCAGATGTTATTTTGAACAATCTAGAAAGACTCGGTATAATAAAAGAGAGTAGTACACATCCAAAATTTTCATTAAGAAATTATAGAGTAACACATTTGGGGATGCTTTTCCTTGAGAAATGCAATTATAATGTATGAGGGGCTTTACTCAGAAAATCTAAAGTTAGATTTTTCCTTTCGCCAAACTAGGCCCAAGTCAATTCCGTGAAACCCCACAGTCGCTCACTATGCAGAGTGACACTTTTAAAAGAAACCACAAGAAACCTGAGCAACTAAACAGATCTTGTCAGTACCATCAACTAAGTTGTCAGTATCATTAACTAAGTCGTCATTACTATCAGCGAAGTTGTCAGTGTCATCAACTAAGTCGTCTGTATCATTAGCTAAGTTGTCGGTACCATTAGCTAAGTTGTCAGTACCATCAGCTAAGTTGTCAGTACTATCAGCGAAGTCGTCAGTACCATCAACTAAGTCGTCAGTATCATTAGCTAAGTTGTCAGTACCATCAGCTAAGCAGACAGTATCATTGGCGAAGTAGGCGGTGTGATTGGTTAATGTCCCGTCCTGAAATAAGTTGACAGGTTTTACATTAATTCTGATATTGGTTTACAAGGATAAATCTTAATCCCTACGCGGGCCGCCTAAATGTACAATACAGGGATTACTTTAATCCTGAGAGAAGTAGACAGGCTGGAATCTAGTCCTGCTTTGAATTGTCAGCTTATTTGTTAATCCTATCATTGATTGACAGCTCCCACAGTCGCTCGCTGTGCCGAGTGACACTAATTAATAGAATCTATAAGTCACTCGGGAAACCCGAGCGACTGAACGAGACAACATATTCAGATAATAATCAAACCCTTGTAGCATATTGTTGCAAGGGTTTATATTTTTAGGAGTAATGTTAGTTGCCCTAAATTTAGTGAGTTACAATAGCTTGAAATTGGAGTTGATTATTATCCTAATTTCAATAAGCTGTTTAAGAATATTTGCCCAGAATAATTCCAATCTTTTACTCAATGGTAGTTTTGAAGCTGTTACAAATAGACCAAATAATGCTGGACAATTAAGCTTAAGTGAGAATTGGACAGTTCCAAACCAATCTACTCCAGATTTATTTTGTACTAAATCAGACATTTCTACTCTGGTTAAGGTTCCACAAAACTTTATGGGCAACCAGAATTCCCAGGATAGTGATATATATTGTGGATTAGCATTATATCATGCTGATACTTCCTTTAAGAATTATAGAGAATATATTCAAGGAAAGTTGATATCCCCACTAATTGAAAATTCTGTTTACAATGTTAGTATGTTCATTAGTTGGGCTGAAATAAGTGATTATTTCTGTGATAGAATAGGGTACTCTTTTTCTCGGGCTCTGCTGAATCCAGATTTAGAAATAAAGAAAAAGAGGAAGAATAGAATAAAAAATAATCCCAATGAAATCAATAACATCATTTTGAAAAGCTCAGGCTATACAATTTTGAATTATGATTCATTAATTGATAGAGATAGATGGCATAAGGTGGAATTCCAATACAAAGCAAAAGGAGGCGAATTGTATTTTTTAATTGGTTTGTTTGGAGATAACATTAATAATTTGACTCTTGATTCTCTCAGAAATAGTAACAAAGTTAATAGATCTAGCATTGGAAAGGCAGCATATTTCTACTTGGATAACTTATCTGTAACAGAAGAGACCTTCACTCATTAAATATTGCATCTCCCACAGTCGCTCGGCTATGCCGAGTGACCCTAATTAAATAGAATCTATAACCATATAAGCAGGTGAAATAGTTTTGTCCCTTGGAACCCGAGCGACTGTTTCATATATCCCTTTAAGGTCTGAAATCGCTGGGTTTTTATCATACCTTTTGTTGATCAACGTCATCGTTGTCCGTTTCGATAGTTCCTAACTTGGCCTTCAAATCCAATGAAAATGAAAACCAATCGAAGGGATTTTATCAAAATATCGGGTGCCAGTGCAGGTACGGTGGCTCTTGCCGGAACGACCTTTAATTGGTTAGACGGCAATGTCGTCAATGAAGTCATACCTACTCCCAGGTCCCTGGAAAGAACCCCAACTTATTGTGAAGTATGCTTTTGGAAATGCGCCGGATGGGTGACCAAAAATGAAGCGGGGGAGATCTGGAAAGTTGAAGGTCACAAAGACGATCCGCATTGCAACGGCAGACTATGCCCTCGCGGCACAGGCGGTGTGGGCATGTATTATGATGAGGACAGGTTAAAACATCCTTTGATCCGTGTTGAGGAAAACGGGAAACAGGTATTTAAAAAAGCAACCTGGCCAGAGGCTTTTAAAGTGATCGGCGATAAAATGAAAGCCATCAAAGAAAAATATGGCCCCGAATGCCTGGCATTATTTACACATGGTTCGGGCGGTAAGTTTCTGGGACACCTGCTGAAGGCTTACGGTTCTCCACATATCAGCGCTCCCAGCTTTGCCCAATGCCGCGGACCAAGGGAAGTCGCATTTTACTCCACTTTTGGCGAAGGGGTTCTGTCCCCTGAAAGAACAGATATCCGGGACACTAAATGCCTGGTGCTTATTGGGTCACACATTGGTGAAAACATGCACAATGGACAGGTTCAGGAAATGTCTGAAGCCATTGACAAAGGGGCTACCATCATTACAGTGGACCCACGTTTTTCCACTGCCGCCAGCAAATCAAAATATTGGCTGCCCATCAAACCTGCTACAGACATGGCACTGCTTCTGTCCTGGATACATGTGCTGATCAAAGAAGGCTGGTATGATAAAGAATATGTGGAGAAATACACCTTTGGCTTAGAACAGCTCAAAGCACATGTTCAGCCATATACACCGGAATGGGCCTATGGCATCACNTCCATTGATCCCAATGTGATCAGAGAGACCGCAAAAGANATGTTCAATGCCTCTCCATCTGTCATCGTTCACCCCGGAAGGCATGTGACCTGGTATGGTGACGATACNCAGCGACTCAGGGCGGTGGCNATTCTCAATGCACTATTAGGTTCCTGGGGCCGGCGTGGCGGCTTCTATAACCCGGACTTTGTCAGTATTCCGGATTTTCCGCATCCCCCCTACCCCAAACCTTCAAAAACATGGCGGGATGCATTTCCCGGTCAATATAACCTGGCAACGGAAATCTTATCCAATGGACTTTGTGAAGCAACCATTCCGTCAGTAAACAGAAACTGTAACATCAAGGGTTGGATCGTCAATGGGACCAATCTCATTCATACCCTCCCCGATCAACAAAAGACATTGAAAGCCATCGAGTCATTGGAAATGCTAGTTGTGATCGACACAATGCCAATGGAAATCACGGGGTATGCAGATGTAGTACTTCCGGAATGCACCTACCTTGAGCGTTATGACAGCATTCGTAACTCTCCCCATCGCGAACCTGTCATCTCACTACGCATGCCGGCTGTTAAACCTAAATACAATTCAAAACCAGATTGGTGGATTGCACAGCAGTTGGGCTATGAACTTGGCCTGGATGAGTATTTCAGATTTAGAAATATTGAAGAGGTACTTGACTGGCAATTGAATCAAGTGGGGAGTTCACTGGAAGAAATGAAAAAGATTGGTGTGAAAAAATTTAAGCGTCAATATGATGACCTGTATTTAGTTGATGGACAGGATTTCCAGTTCAACACCAACACTGGCAAAATTGAACTCTACTCCTCTGACATGGCCAATGAAGGGTTTGACCCTATGCCTGTTTATACAGAACATGAGCAGCCACCAGCAGGGTTTTATCGGTTAAATTATGGCCGAACACCAGCTCACACCTTCAGCAGAACTTCAAACAACCCTAACCTGGTGGACATTACTCCTGAAAATGAACTTTGGGTAAATCCCAAGGTGGCCAGGCTTTGGAGCCTCAAAAACGGTCAATATGTATGGCTGAAAAACCAGGCTGACATTGTTTCAACATTTTCAATCAAGGTGAGAATTACAGAAAGGATCCGCTGGGATTCTGTGTATATGGTTCATGGCTTTGGTCATACCAACAGCAAACTATCCCGGGCTTATGGAAAAGGTGCGAGTGATACCGAACTGATGAGTACAGTCTTGACGGACCCGATTATGGGAGGCACAGGAATGCGGGGAAATTTTGTTACCATTTTAACTGAAGAACCTAAACCTGAAGAAGCATGAGATACGCCATGGCCATCGATACCAAAAAGTGTGTAGGATGCAGTGATTGCGTCATTGCATGCCAGATTGAGAACAAGGTACCTATCGGTTATTGTAGAGAATGGGTCGTTGAAGCTACTTCCGGGACCTACCCAAATCTTGAACTTGAGTTTCGATCAGAACGATGTCATCATTGTGCCAATCCTCCGTGTGTAAGGTGCTGTCCTACGGGAGCAAGCCACATTGAAGAAGGAGGAGTTGTCCTGGTCACACCGGAACAGTGTATTGGTTGTGGTGCTTGTATCGCCTCCTGCCCTTATGATGCCAGGTATCCCCATCCTGATGGGTATGTAGATAAATGTACTTTCTGTATCCATAAAGTAAGGAAAGGTGAAAAACCAGCTTGTGTCGAAGTATGTCCAACGAATTGTCTCTATTTCGGAGATCTGGATGACCCGAATAGTGACGTTTCCAAAAAGATCAAAGAAAGGAAATACAAAAGACTTAAAACAGAAGCTGGAACAGACCCTCAACTTTACTTTTTAATCTGATTGCCATGGAAGAAGAATTGATCATCAGCGGTAGAATGAATGAAAAAATAGACCCGGTGCTTCACATATGGGGTTGGGAAATTGCGTTCTACTTATTTGTTGGCGGACTGACTGCCGGAATCCTTTTCTTTGCCTCCTTTTACTATCTCAACGGTAAAGAAAAAGAGTACCCGGCTACCGTTAAATGGGCGCCTATGATTACACCTTTCCTCCTGATTTTAGGCCTGGGTGCCCTCTTCCTGGACTTGCACCACAAACTTTACTTTTGGAGGTTGTATACCAATATAAGACTGGAATCACCCATGTCGTGGGGTGCCTGGACTTTAATGGTAGTGACTCCACTCTCCATTATCTGGAGTGCTACCTACGTCAGGGAAGTCTTTCCCTGGTGGGACTGGAAATTTAAGATACTGAACCAGCTAGAAGCTTTCTTCATAAAACACAGAAAAACGCTTGCCTGGATCATGGTTTTTTATTCTGTCATATTAGGCATCTATACAGGGGTTTTATTGTCAGCATTCAATGCACGGCCTTTATGGAATACATCCATTCTGGGTCCTTTATTTCTGGCATCCGGATTGTCCGCAGGTGCGGCCGTCATTGTGGCTTTTTCAAAAAATAAACTGGAAAGGAACTTACTCAGCAAAATAGATCTGATTGTTATTGGGGCCGAACTCTTCCTGATCATCCATTTATTCATGGGCTTACTGGCCAGCACAGAAGTTCAAATAGAGGCTGCTCATTTATTTCTGGGTGGGAGATATACCCTGCCCTTCTGGATCTTTGTAGTCTTTATTGGTATGATCATTCCGGCGATCCTGGAATTCCTTGAATTACGAGGACAAAAAATACCGGTAGCGATACCGGTCATTCTTATCCTTTTTGGCAACATCATGTTACGTTTTATTATCGTTTATGCCGGACAGGCAAGCAGGTACCTTTATTAGAAAAGATATGTCACACCATAATTACATTACTGGAAAAACCAAATACATGAACCCCTACCTGGCCGGGGTCATTTTGGGCTTAGTACTATTGCTCTCCTTTTATCTGACAGGACGAGGACTGGGAGCCAGTGGAGCGATGAAGAGCGTGGTTGTTACTGGCGTTGAAGTCGTTGCTCACGAAAAAGCAGCAACCTCAGACTTTTATGGAAAATACCTTGAAGGGGAGTCCAGCCCCATGAAAAACTGGCTGGTCTTCCAGGTATTGGGTGTTCTTGTGGGTGGATTTCTCTCCGGAGCGCTTGCCGGAAGGTTGTCCTTAAAAACAGAACATGCACCAGGGATCACAAGTAGAAAGCGAATGCTCATGGCTATCCTCGGGGGCGCATTGTTTGGATTTGGATCACAATTTGGGAGAGGCTGTACAAGTGGTGCGGCTTTAAGTGGGATGGCTACTTTATCCCTGGCAGGTTTCGTAACCATGATCGCCATTTTTGGTACTGCTTACCTATTTGCTTATTTCTTTAGAAAAAACTGGATTTGATATGGCACCGATTATTCCTATATATGAAATATCTCAGGAACTCAATTTCCTTATCGCCTTTATTATTGGAATTGGGTTTGGCTTTGCATTGGAACAAGCTGGGTTTTCTTCCAGCCGGAAGTTGGCCGGCATGTTTTATGGATATGACACCACTGTTTTAAAAGTATTTTTCACTGCTGCAATTGTTGCCATGCTTGGATTACTCTTTTTAAATCATTGGGAATTGATTGACATGAGTATCATCTACGTCAATGAATACTATATCAATTCAGCTATTATTGGTGGTGTGATCATGGGTGTTGGGTTTATCATTGGAGGATTTTGCCCAGGAACAAGTGTTTGTGCTGCAGCCATAGGCAAGCTGGACGCCATGGCCTATCTGGGAGGTGCACTTATAGGCATCTTCTTATTTGGGGAGACTTATCCCCTATGGAAAGATATTTATATGAAAAATTACCTGGGTGGTATCAAACTTTCAACCACCCTGGGAATATCAGATGGTCTGCTCATCTTTCTGATCATTGCCGCGGCTACACTCATGTTTTGGGTTGGTGAATGGGCAGAGAAAAAATTCAGACGATCTGATATTTCAAAAGAACTATAAAACCAGGAAAAATGAATACCAGACAAATCTTTTCGATCATTGTATTAGCACTGGGATTGACCGCAGCCATTTTACCTAACAAAAGAAATGATTCTTTCACCCTGAATGAAGAAGAACTTCTACAGGAGATGCTATTGGGGAAAAACTACGTTTCCACGGATGAGTTGGCCGACCTGTTAATTTCAGGTGACCCTTCGATCCAAATCATCGATGTCCGTCCTGCTGAGGAATTTAAAGACCCGATCAGGGGAGCGATCAATATCCCGATTGACAGTCTCTTTTCTGATACCTATGGCTACCTCTTTGACCAGTTGGTCATGAAAAATATTATCTACAGTGAAAATGATCAGTTGGCTACACAGGTATGGATGATCACAAAGCAATTGGGATATAAAAATAACTACCTTTTGAAAGGGGGCCTTAATGCCTGGGAATCTACCATCCTGGATCCCGAAACACCAAGCCAATCGGCCTCGGTTAGCGAATGGGACATCTATAGAAGACGAATGGCTGCCAGGCAATATTTTACCGGAGCGAAAGCACTACCCAAGGTGGATGTTACACCCATCCTACCTATTCAGGGAAGAAAGAAAAAGAAAGTTCAGGGTGGATGCAGTTAAAATTAATAGCTATGAAATCTTCAATCAGACCTTTATCCATCATCATGATCTCATTATTTGGGTTTTTCCTGATTATCACAAACTATGCTGACAAAAGTGATTTTCAATATTCAGGAAAAGAAATGTTAGAGATTGTCCGATCGGGCTCATATACTGTTAGTTTGGATACCGTTAAATTAACCGATGAGGTAATCATTGACCTTCGGGATTCGAAACAATTTTCAAACAATCATTTCGAGAGAGCAATAAACATCCCGCTTTCTGATCTGCTCAATACTGAATATGAAAACTTCTTTAGCAGCACATCCCGAAAGCTTCTAACCTCAAATGATGCAGCTGATGCGCATGAAGCATGGATGCTACTGACCCAATTGGGTTATAAAAACCTGTACGTTTTAGATCAGGGGATTTGAGGTAGAGACCCTTTGCTTTTTCGGCTTATGCTTCATTCCCAATGATAGACGTGATAGACCCACTTCGGTTCTGGTCAGATGTCTTTCTATTCCTTTCTAAGAGGTTTCAGCTGATCAATTACCAATTGAAAATTCTCGAAGATATCTTCCTTATGAAGATAAGCATCTACCTCCTTTTTTAAACTTGTTTTTAGCAGGGAGTCTTTGCTTGTTTCAGTGAGGATTACTCTTTTTATCTTACTAAGACCTGGGTCATTCTTTAGATACTCAATGAAGTCAGCACCGTTCTTTCCCGGTACCTGAAGATCAATAAAAACAATATCAATTTTCTCTGACTGAAGGACAGCTTCAGCTTCTTCAAAAGTCTGACTTGTAAAGACCTGAATATCC
>PAIY01000266.1 GCA_002704825.1 Phycisphaeraceae bacterium | reverse complement strand
TAGATATGCCATCTAGTGTAATTCCACTGTTAGAAGCAACACTAAAATCGCTCCCAAAGACAGAAGCCCATTATAAACAACTGAAAAAGCAGCGGGCGGAGATAGATAAACGCCTAAAAACACTAAAAGCACAACTTGACGCGACTCCAGAAAAAGGTGATCTGAAATCATTATTTGTGCAGAGACGCGATTCGCTCTCAATTTTATCTAAACTTGAACTGGAAGTTCAGACTAAACAAGAATTGCTTGATCAATTGCGAACAAAATCTGATCAGCTCAAGGAGCGCGTCGTTCGGCTACTTGGAGAATCGGCTCAGGAAACTGCTCAGTATGAAGACGAGCAACGAACGGTAATCTACAGCCTAAAAGCGCAGGAGTATCTTAAGGAATTTCGCGTTCAGCTTCTATCAAAACACCTTGGAAAGCTCGAATCGTACATTCTTGAAAGTTTTCAACACATCATCAAAAAGAAGTCTCTAATCCATCGCTTAAATATTGAAGCATCATCTTTTGCCATTATTCTTACGAACAGAGAAGGCAAAGTGATTCCTGCAGAAAAACTTTCTGCAGGAGAGCGTCAACTTTTAGCTATTGCTATTTTCTGGGGATTGCAGAAAGCATCAAGCCGTCCTATTCCAGTTATCATTGACACGCCAATGGGGAGGCTTGATTCGAGTCATCGAGATCATTTGGTTCGACGCTATTTCCCTTATGCAGCTCACCAGGTCATCTTGCTTTCTACCGATGAAGAAATCGTAGATGAATATTATTCACAGGTCAGTAAATATACGCGTAGTGAATATACAATTTCCTATGATGAAGAATGCAGGAGCACACAGGTCGTAGAGGGGTATTTTCAATGAGTATTGATACTGTACGTATTTCAGAAAAAGCCAAACGGCAATTGATCACCGTTAAGCAAAGAACAGGAATTGAGCATTGGAATATTTTATGTCGGTGGGCACTCTGTTTATCGTTGGCTGATGATACACCTCCTCCGCCCGCGATGATTCCTTTGGATAGTAATGTTGAGATGACTTGGCGCACTTTTGGCGGAGAACAACACGAACTATATTTGGCATTAATTAAGCATCGCAGTAATTTGGATGGAAAAACTGATTTTGTGATGCAGTTTAAACTTCATTTACATCGGGGGATTGGGATGCTGTCTTCCCTTAGAGTTATTGACTAAGTTTATCGATTAGCTTTAACTTTTTTTCGGGTAAGACATACCTGAGCCCGTTGTTTATAAGCAGTGATGTTGTTTTGTAGATGTTAAGTAATGAAAAGACTTCGTCGTTTTCAGAACTAATGCGCTTAAAAGATTTTGTCCATGACTGTTCTCTTCCATATTTTGCGTATAGAGTGTTTTTAGCGATCATCTCACCAGATGTATTGAACAAGCGAGGTTCACGATAATTCCACTTGTTGCGTAAATTTGAAGGGCCCTTTTCAGGACCAACTCCTTCAGAAAGCGCGCTGTATATTTGTTGGTCTTTTGTGTCAGTTATGTGTGACTTTTTTATATTGATCAATGCGTTAAATCGTTCCCAAATAGTTTGATGGAATCCTCCTCCTGAATTGCTTGCTTTTGATATAAATACATTGAAATAACTTCCATCGTGATCGATGGATATGAAGTACGTCCCGGATGAAAATTTAGTTCCAGAAATATTAATTTCATTAATATTTCTGGCTTCAGATGATGTTAAAAATATACTCCATGTTCCTGAAACCCGAAGCAATTCTACTGCACAAAAAAAACAGGCATAGTACAATGTAACTATATTCCATGCGGCGGGGGAAATTTTTTCATTTCTCATCTTCTCGCAAACTGAGCACTGTTTGACGTAACGAACAACGCCTGAATAAAAAGTCGATTCGAGAGCGTCGTAATAGATGTCGTCGCCTAAAGAAAGTTTATATCTATTTGAAGAAGTTATTGAGTCTACGGATAAATTTCCGCTTAGTAATAGCGACTTCAAATCCCATTGGCCATCACGGTCATCGGAAACACGAAACCCAATTTCACTCAAAGGATTCCGGAAAATTCGCTTTATTAATAAGTCTTGCAGGGAAGCCATAATTTATAAAATGGAATCTGAGATTTCATCACCTTCTATTAGTGATACTATATGCCCACCAAAAGCAGTGATTGCGGCATTATTGGTTCCTGTATGAGATTCCCAGTCGATATACTTAAGGGGTTCTAATACTTTACGTATGGATCCTGCTTTGTAATTTCCATACTTAAGTCTGCTAATATTCAAAACTTCTCTGAATGAGAGAAACAGGGAGCGGAAGAAGGCGGTGTTTGTCAGTCGATCTTCTTTGCCAATATCAGATAAAATATCCTCAACTGCATTTAAAAAATTCATCAGCAGTTTGGCTTTTTGCTCTGTTGTAGCCTGATTAAAAGCTGACATTTTAAACAATGGCTCAAGTGCTTTTTGAAAGGGAACGTGGGATAGTTTGCCTACGACGCTTTTAGTGGCAGATAATTTGCCACACAAAGGAGATTTTGGATTTTCATTTAATTCCTTGAAAAGTTTAATTCTGATCTTATCCTGAGATTCTTCTGGTTCGCTAAATTTAAGGATCTCTAACTGCAATGTTTTGGGAACACCACGCTGAGTGCTGTTCACATCAAGGAAATACTGAACTTCTCCTTGTAGTTCAAGAGCATCAAATATAGTTACAATGAATTTTGGATCTTCTTTTGCTAGGTGAGCTCCAAATAAACGGTGCTGGCCATCAATAACAAAAAAATTCCCCGGTTCATCATAGAATGATATTTTTTTAGTTTTGTCTGAGTATCTGAAACCAGCAGATTTCTGGGCGCTCATTACAATGGAGCCAGGTATTAAATTTCCATTGTCAATGTATTGAGCAATTTTTTTTGCTCTGTTTTCTGATAAATGGCGTTGATAGCCTTTTTCGGGATCCTCATGTGCACGTGAAACTTCCGAAATCGAATATAATTTTTTGCCTGATAATACAGCTACGTAAAAGCGATTGCTTCCTGAATCAACTTTAACTGCTGAGAATGAAATGCGTCTTTTTGTCATTTTGCTTCTCCCTAGTGTTTCAGTGAAACACCCAAAAGGTCATATACTCGGCCATGTTACCTAAAATGAGTGTACATCACCACTAACATTGGATGGGTGTATTTCCTCTCTTTGAATTGTACTTAATGCTGAAGAGGATTGCAGTAAAGCCTTTACTCGACGCCAGAATTCGCACTGGTCACTCTAGCAGTTTGGTTATGAAAATCAGTTCCTGCTGAGCCTTCTTCTTTAGGCACGTTGCAAATTTTGAGGGGCATTCCCGCAACTGCTGTAAAGAACAGAAATACAAGTGTTTGTGGTTTTAGGAGGCCTTTTGCTAATGTGGTTGTCGTCGGTTCTATTTCCGTTAACGTTCCAGCGATGTCATTCCGATCATCACATGGATGTGTTGACTGTTATGCAATGCTGTTTCCACGCCTTCCGCTGCTCCTTCCAGCCCACCAGGCTGTTAATCGGTCGCAGGTCGCGTTCCTTGATCGGATCTTTGCCGGACTTCACTGGCGGCAGATGCAGGATGGCTTCCTGGATGTCTGGAGCCAGGTGGAGAAGGTTCATGATCTGTGTCATACGTGGTTGGGTTACATGTGCCAGACGGGCGAGTTCGGATTGGTCATGGATGATGCCTTTGTTCAGTAGGTGGTCGAAGCGGATGGCCAGGGCCATGAGCTTGGATACGCGGGGGATGCGGGGTGGCAGCTTGGGTTCCTTGGGGGCAGGGCCAAGTATGATTCTCTTGCGTTTGGATTTGATGCCATAGTGGAATTCTCGGGTGACGGTGGTCATGCTGCGTCCTCCAGTTTGCGGCTGATCAGTGAATGNATGCTGGTGGGGCGGAAGGTGACGGAGACGGTNCCGGCCTTGCCATCGAATTCCACCTTGGAGATCAGGAGTTTGAGNANCCTGGCCTGTTCNCGCGGGATCAGGTTNTCCCACAAGGTNTCGAAGTCGCTGAAGACGGCCTTNGCNTGCTCNTTGGTGATCGTNTGNCATTCNAGTTCNCCGATCTTGGTGTCCNGTTGCGTNAGGCGTTGNTCGTCTGATGCCAAGAGTTCGTTNAATTCTGCGATGCGNCGNGTGACNTCNGGCGTGGTCATGCCATTGATGACCAGTTCCTGCANTTCATTGTGATGNCGTGTGCGTTCTTTGCGTTGNTCNGTCCGTTCCTTCTTNACNCTGGCCANCTCTGCTTTGACGNACGATTGGGCGTCATTTAGCACCTGTGCCAACAGGNCCTCGTCTTNNGTCAAGCTGCGAATCTCNTCGANCACCAGGCGTTCGATCTCCGCGGCTGGCACGGTGCCGACAGGGCACTCGTCGTGGCCGCTCTTGATCGCGTGGGTGCAACGGTAGTACCGGTAGAAGTTGCGGCTGTTCTTGCCGTTGAAGGTGTGGGCCATCGCGGCATCGCAGCATTTGCATCGCAAGATCCCACGCAGCAGGGCACCATACTTGTTGCGGACCTCGATGCCACCAGTCCGTCCGTTGTACTTCAACTGCTTCTGCACCTTGTCGAAGAGCTCTTTGTCGATGATGGGCTCGTGTTCCCCGTTGTGATATTCGTCCTTGTACTTCATCATGCCGATGTACATGGGGTTGGTCAGCAGCATGTACAACGTGGCTTTGTCGAACGTTCGGCCACCGAGTTTGCGTCCCTTCTTGGTGACGCGCGATTTGTTGGGCCAACCACGACGTTTGAGTTCCTTGACCACCGGCAGCAGAGAGGCCTCTTGCAGGTACATGCGGTAGATCTCGCGCACGCGTTTGGCTTCACGCGTGTTGATCACCAGGCGAGGACTTGGGCCGGACCGATCCACATCGTAACCCAGCACCGGTGCACCACCTGTCCACTTGCCCTTGCGCGCTTGGGCAGCCAATTTATCGCGGATGCGTTCACCGATGATCTCGCGTTCGAACTGGGCAAAGCTCAGCAGAATGTTGAGCGTCAACCGACCCATGGAATGCGTGGTGTTGAACTGCTGGGTGACGGAGACGAAGGAGATGTTGTGCCGATCGAACGTCTCCATGATTCTGGCGAAGTCCATCAAGGATCGACTCAGGCGGTCGACCTTGTACACCACCACACAATCGATCTGGCCCTTGTCGATGTCACGCAGCAGACGCTCAAGGGCAGGACGTTCCATGCTGCCACCGGAATAGCCACCGTCGTCATACCGCTCGGGCAAGACAACCCAACCTTCAGCCTTTTGACTGGCAATGAACGCCTCAGCCGATTCACGCTGTGCATCCAGCGAGTTGAACTCCATGTCCAGGCCTTCCTCGCTGGACTTGCGGGTGTAGATGGCACAGCGGATGACCTGTTTCTCGATTGCGGGTTTACGGGCACGTCGACTCATCGTTGAACTCCAAGGCGAAAGAAGCGGTAACCGTTCATGTGGCTGCCGGTGATTTTGTGGGCCAGTGCACTGAGGGTTTTAAATCGTTCGCCTTCACACTCAAACCCCTGGTCATCCTCCAGCACGATGGCTCGAATGGTCCGGCCCTTGTACTTGCGGATGATGGCCGACCCCGGTGGTGGCAGACGTGGATCGGATGATTGGGATGCCGCAGCCGCAACAGGCACGGTGATGGTGACCGAATCCCCACGCTGTGGTGGGCAGATCATGGTCTTCGGGGCCATGACGCGCACCTCCGCGTCGTTGGCCAATCTGGCTGCACGCCGCAGAGCACGTTCGGACAGATCGCCCTCGGCATTGGCCTGCAATCGCCAGGCAATCTTGCGGATCAGATAAGCCTTATGCCGGGTGCGGCAGGGGGTGCCATGCAGTTGGGCATACTGCTTAGCCAGTTCGTCGGTGGTCATGCTGTACAAGGCCGCGATTTGGGCTCCAAGATCGCTCAATGAGCACTCCTTTCGTTTTAAATCAAAGAGACAAGCCTCTGTTAACCAGAGTGTTACGGAGTCACATTGAGCCTCGAAGTTGCAGGAAGATCAAGTCGATTCGGGGTAATTGGCGAGACTTTTTGGCTGTGGGGCGGATGTTGCCGGCTGATGCACCGCAACAGGCCGGACAGCAGAATGCTGACAACCTCTTGGCGACGTTCGTCAGCGGTCATGGATTGGGGATCAACGGAATCGGTCATAGCATGGCTCCTGGGGAAAAACAGTCTCCCTCTATTTGTTACCTATGCCGTTTCTCTGCGCAAAAATCACTTTTTTGAAAATTTTTATGACATATATTTGATGTTGGGCTATCATTTTCTAGAAGTTGAGCAGTGTGATGTAAATAATTGATATCTTAATATTGTGATCTGGGTGAAAATATTATGGAAATAGGCATGGATAATGGTAGGCATCTTTACCTTTCTAAAGCTGCTTATAATGGTTATATGGAAGGTATGAGGAATGCATTGTCGGTTTTGAAGAAGCATTTAAAAAACAAGCAATACAAAAGGATGCAAGAAGACTTGCAATTGATTGGAAATAATTTTAATGAGGCAGTTTTTTTGCAGAGTGCTTGCGAGACATCAGTGTGTGCATCAATTGCTCGTATGTATCCTGATGGATTTGAGTATGAGCCAAAGACTAATCCGCCTAAGGATGTAGATTGTTCGTTTGAGGTTGATGGTTATAGATTTAATATTGAGGTGAAATGTGCGGATTATAGCAGGAAACATACTGTAGATAAATCAGATGGATTTAAAGTTGGAGCGATGGGAAGGTATTCGAATTATCATGAAACAATAGGTATTCTTGAAAAAATGTTTAAAGGGGTTGCGAGTGGGGGTATAGTTCCTCAAATTAATATGGACAATAAGTTGAAAGATTTTCTTGTTTCGGCACACACTAAGTTTGGTTGCAATGTCCAGAGTAAAGAATTAAATGTTTTAGTTGTGTGCTGTGATGATATAATGGATGTGCAAAGGTGGTATTCATATATGTTTGAATCGGGTGGAATGTTTACAGAAACACCCTTTTCGTCTGATGCCGAATATTCAAAAGTTGATGCTGTGATCCTATCAAATGTATATCATAGACACTATCATTTTTGGCAAAAAAACAAGATTTTTAATCACTGGAAATTGGAAGATTCTTTCAATTTGATATTTTCCAGTCCATATCGAAAATATGACAAGCGTGATTGTATATTGAAGCTTGTTGGTTGTTTTCCAAATTATTCTGAGAAGTTGTGTGGGTACCGGAACCCCAGCTCTTTTGATAGTTTGAAGATTTCTTATTTTGTTATTGATGAACTCATTAATAATGGGGTGTTCTGCTTTCAGCCTGCAAAATAACCAATTATTTTAACAATTTGATGGGGTTTTGCAAGCAATAAACGATACTGGTGTGTGGAATGATTAAGAGCTATGTAATGCCAAGTTCTCTGTGTTTTATCGTTTTAGATGAGAATGAGTCTGATAATATATCGGAGTCAAAGTTTTCTTTTGAGCGATTTAGTGTTACACGTCCACATCAACAGCTCGAGGGATTTTCTAAGCTTCAAATCTGTTTAGTTTGTGTTTTTGAATCGGACAAACCAAGTAGTATGTACCTTGCTCTCGTCAGATCTAAGCAGGCTGTTGCGACGACAACATCAAGGGTTAAGCTTGTGCTCGGGAGGAGGATTTTCCATTGTTCGGCTAGAGAAATTGAATCACGTATTGATAATGAATTGCTTAAGAGAAAATTCCGAGAATTGTGTGATAATAAAGGGATTTCTAAGAAGTTAAGCAATCGCTTGGGGCGGTACGTTTTAGATGCGATCAAGTCATTAGATGGTGATGTTTTGCGGTCAATCGTTCGAGATAGAGATGGTCGCAAATCGCGAACTTTAGGAGAAAGATTAGAGTCTACCGTTCTGTATGATGCGATGTCAATTTTTGGAGTTAATATGCATGATGAGGCAGATCATGTTTTTTCAAATATAAGCGATGAAAGTGCTATTGGCTCTCTGAAAGGGCCTGCGTGGCTGCTTGAGGATCGGGTGATTGAGCATGATGCCCGAGATATGCCTGGCTGGGACATGGTTCGTTCAGATATGACAGGATTGGCAGAATTTACCAAAGGAAATATCAGGTTAAGTGTATTTACTGCCAATAGAGGGCTTGTTGAGAAAGCTACTGGTGCGGATCTGATTTACATTAACAATGTTATGGGCAATGCGGTCTTGATACAATACAAGATGCTTGATCCCGAAAATAGAAAGAGCAAAAATAGATTTCATAGTAAAAAGTGGGTGTATAGGCCAGATAATCAATATCGTGATGAGGTAAATCGCATGAGGCGTATGAAATTGACGCCTAATAAGAGAATTGATTATCGGCTTAATAATTTGCCATTTTATTTTAAGTTTGTTAGGCGCATTGAAAAAGATATGAGCAATGCCGGTTTTGTAATTTCGCTAGATCATTTAGAATCTATTGTATCCCTTTCAAAGAAGGAGGGTTCAAGTAGATTGGGCAAGGTTGATTATGATGTTTTACGTGGAAGATACCTTCGAAAGGCGGATGTTATTGGCTTAATACGGTCGGGATATATAGGAACGTCGGCAGTGGATACGAAAATGATTGAAAATCTGATCGCTTATTCTTTATATTCAGAAAAACGAACAAGTGTAATTGCCTACCAAGATCTGATTGGCGAAGATTAAGCGGATCGCATTTAAACATACATCGCCATGGACACGATGGATTTTGGGTCAGATGCGATTGTTGGAACACAATTGAGCAAGCGACACTGCGGATTCCGCACTTCTATAAAGCTGGTAATAGAATCATTTTCTCATTGTTTTAGCGTTCATTATAATGATCACTATATGTCAAAAGGATTTTGAAAATAGACATTAAAGGTGCATCATGCCCTCAAGCCCTCATCTGCCAATACCGGTTCAAAAAGCCCTTCGCAAATTGGGGCAGGATATCTGCGATGCACGCCGGCGGAGACGAATTCAAATGGCGCTGATGGCTGAACGAGCGGGGATGTCGCGAAAGATTGAGAAGGGGGATCCTGGCGTTTCCCTGGGGGGATACGCTTCAGTCCTGTTTGTTCTGGGGCTGACGGATCGTTTGCATGATCTGGTGGATGCCAATCATGATCTGGTGGGGCGCCAACTGGAGGAAGAGTCCTTGCCCAAGCGCATCCGCCTGTCACGCAAAAGACAGTTGGGCAAGTAGGGATGAGCAGTTGGAAAGTTCTGGTTTCGATTGCATTGAGGTAGGTGAACCATTCGGTGACGGCTTGAGGGAGAGTTACGGATGGGGCGTGATGGCAATGATGGTGATGTCCTTTTGCTCGGGACCGTAACACCAAAATAAACGGTAGGCTCCAGGTGTTCGGTTCTGGACGTAGGCCTCAAAGACCTTAGCGTCTTTGGAGTAGGGGTGTTCAAGCGAATGGTATTCGTGCGTGTTCAAGCTGGGATGGCGTGGGTTCTCTGCGAGTAATGTCACGCATTTGACGACCTGCTTAAACAAGCCTTCCTGTTTGCTGGCTTTGGTCCGTTTGGACTTCTGCCGATTGGCCTTTGCGTGCTCGGCATCGGCTTGTAGCTGTTCAAAAGTCTGGGCTGCTTCTTCAGTCCAAACGAGTTCAAATGGCATGGGCAATCACCCCCTTGATCAGTCGGCGTCATCTGGTATTGAATCAGCGAGTTTGGCTGCTGCTTTGAGATTGGGGCCTTTGACAGTCTGGCCCGCGCGTGCTTGTTCCAAGCCACGACGAACCGATGTCAAGGCCTTGTCATTTTCGTAGAGCCAAGCCTCACGCTCAGGGATAACGCGAGCCAACGTCACGCGGACTTCGGTTTCGTCGATGTCCTCAATGATGACGGTCCGATTGGCGAACCGCTCGCCCAGCGTAACCCGTCCTTTACTGTCTGCGGTTTTAGTCGTCATGGCGTTATCTCCTTTTAATTGCCATCACTTTCACTATTGTACCAATTGCAGAATAGTGGGCAAGTGGGAAATATCCACAATGTGTATCGTCTATTTCGTTCGACGAGATGAATGATGTGAGGGGAGTGCCTTTCCTCTGCGGAGTTGTTGGCCGTGAATCGTATGCAATTACCCAGTGGATAAGCCTTTGGGTGCTTCAGCCCTTCATGCGTGCCTGAAAAGATGGATTCTGCTCGATGATCCAAGTCATTGGGCGCAGCACATCGAGCTTGGGGGGCTGATCTTGTACCCAAAGGTTCCATTTCAAGCATTCTTCACACGCATTGGTCTTTGCAATGCCAGACAAAGTCTTGGACTGTTGATGCACGTCGAACAGTGGGCGGATGGTTTTGGATGGATGACACGTTTCTGCAACGATGAGCAGATCGTCGGGAGCACCATGTTTTACTGCCAATGCGAGTATGGCTGCAAGAGCTGGCTGATGTTCCGTGGCAAGTCGTTTTTCAGTAAGGCTTTTGAGCCGATTAGCTTCCACGAGATTGCCATACTGGCTGAGCCAGGACACGCACGTGTAAAACAATCTGGCGTTGCTTGGCACGAGCTTGGCCGTGTCGAGCAGCAGGTTTTCCAAGTCGGGTGAATTGCATGCTGTTTCACTGCCAAACCAAATGCCCAACTTTGCCCATTGAGCCATCACGATGTCCAGTTGATTTGAAACCATGGCCTCCAGTTTTCACAGACGGTGAATGCACCGTCACAAATCTAATCGTGTTCAGGTAGTTTCGGCAACTGTTTGACAACGTTTTTAAGGAAGTCATCTGGATGCTCATACATGTACTTCATTTTGCCGTTGTACATGGCAACAAAATGCTCATTGGCCTCTTGGCTGCCTGGTAAACCTTCGACGTAGGGCCATGTCCAAATCTCAAACGGCCCGTAATGTTGCCCTGTGTTTTGGATGGTCCCATTGTTGACAGCGACCAAGCGGAGTCGACGTAATTGACCCGTTCGAAAGTCATTCATCGCCCACATTGCCCCATTGGATGTTGCTTGTGTTCTTAATTCCGTGCGAAGCCCCATCTGATCCCATGTATAGGCTTTGATGCAAAGCATGGCTGTGATTGAATTGGTGGCGACCAGGATGACAACTAGAATTGCGATTGGTTTGGGGCGTTTCATGATGTCTGAAATTTCCGCTTGACTGTCTGGTTATGAGGTCTTGGCGGGAAGTTGGTATTTCAGACCCCGGAATGATTTTTTTTAACGCATGTGTTGTGGTGAATCCTTTGCTTGCGTCTGCTCTTGAACAGATTCATTGTTGATCGGAGCCGATTTGAAGTCAATGCATTTCATGCGTGCCTTTGCAGCATATACGTGTCTCATTCGCGGGCGTTTCTAAAAAGATTGGAACGATATGGAGCAGGGATACGCAGCGGTATTGAGGATATGGTGACGCTGTTGCACTCACCTGACCAACCGCAACCCTCTCATAACCCAGGCCTATGTCTCTGGCCCTGATTAAGAGACATTTCGAGAAAAATACGCTCAGTAGTGACCTTAACCCCCAAATGCTGTTTATCAGGTCAGAGACACCGGAGACAAGGCCGAAATGGGGTGGTGTTATAAGTTCTTTCACGACAGTGTATAGAAAAGGAAAACGCCGACGCGTTGTTGCATCGGCGTTTTCCGTTAACCGTGGGGCCGCTCGGAATTCGAGCGGAAACTTCAATAGCGGGGGCTGGATTCGATTTGACTCAAACGGGTTTTGATCGCTATAAATCATACCGAAGGTGATTTTTTTGATCACATTAGGGAATTATTTAGAGAAAATATGCGAGAACTTATATATCGCAAAATGAACTTGATTTCGAATCCATACCCAATTGATGTGTATGTTTAGTATCGATGCTAGGGTCTTCAAAAATTGAAGGATGAAACAATCTGTCATTTTTTTAAATATGCAATACGACAGACCTCCTTCCAAGTCGCTTCAGTCATCACCTCACCATTTTCCATATTCATTTCATGTGCACAGTAGTAGTACATCAACTGATCCATTGGTAGTGAAAAAGCACGCCCTACATTTTCAAGGTAATTGTCAAGATTTTCATCGCGATGTCTTTGGCCTTCTATCAGGAAGAATGTTTTCTTGCCAGCTTTCTTGAGTACAGGTGTAAAATAATCATGTGTTGTAAAAATGGTGTTCTTCATACGTGCCATATGATGATCTTCGCTACGCAGATGGCCATCTGCACCGAGATAGTCGATATGTTTCGTCTTGGCCAGATCATGTGCGAAAGCAAGCGTACCAGCTTCTGCAAAGAGACTAATGGTTACTTCGGAACGCAGTGACTTAACATAACCACTCAGGTCATCAAGTAACGTCGCGACATCCGCAGCAGGTGGACGTGGCTCATCCCAAACAATACCATCGAACCCGAGCGTGATGACCAGTTCCTTGAGATTAACACGAAAATGTTCGATGACACGGCCATTGCACGGGTCACAAACCAGATCGGTACTAACTTCCGGATCACCACGATTGACCAATGTGTTAGCATTTTTCAGTGTCCAAAGTGATGTCCCGTCGATCCATCCTGCTACCAATCGTCCCCACCGACTGGGTACTGCATGAGCCTCCATACCATGCTTATGAATACGGTCGATGATATGTCTGACTTTAGTATGATAGTGAATCATCAATTGAGAATCCGAGGCATATGGTTCCTCCATGCAGAAGGATACAATATCCGTTCCCATTTTGGCCATATTCTGAAGATCCCAATCTAGATGTTTAGGCAACAATGTGTGATATTGTGGTCCAAAGTAGTAACAATTCAAAAGCATGATTTAGTTCCGTAAATATGGATAAACAGATAGTGGTGCCGTGATGGTGTACATTCATCAAGATCACGGTATACGTAATTTGTATGGTTAAAATCGCAGCGGGGGCACAACGAATCAGTGAATGCATCTCACATCGCACTGTCTGATGATTGCATCTGGATCAGGCTGTTGATGTATACTTCTATGTTGTCATAGTCAGCATCAATTTTTCGACCGTTAGCGTCAGACGTCTTGGGATCAAGTTGATGTGTCGTTTCCCATGTGTCGGGCATGCCATCCTGATCAGTGTCGATGGGTGATTGTCCCTTTCGATAATCAGGATAGCCACCGACATCTTTGGGAGAGTCGATGATCTTGCCGGTCAAATTTTTTATACCTGCAATGATTTGCTTATCAATCTGATCTCTTTGTGGGTTCATGGCCCCGCAGTTTGCAAGCACGGTCGACAATACTGACGCTGCGGGTTGCACGTTTACTTCAAACGGCTTGATATGTAGCCCTTGAGGTGCAACACATTTTGTCTTATTGATCAGATCTTTATGTTTTGTTTTGGCATTCTTTGGATTAAAATCGGTCAGCAACAGGTTGTCCGACATAAAAGCACAGTGTGGATTCTTCGGCATCTTCTGAACAATGATCGGATGACGATTCATATCCGTGTCGGGGCCTGGAAGCCAGCAGTTGCCAAAGAGTCCGACCTGTAAATCAACGACGGGATTAACGCCAGGTGTGACTGAGCCCCACTTGTCCTGATGCGCACCAATGACTGAAAGATTAGTTCCCTGTTTGCCCCAGTTGTACATGAGATTGTTGATAATCTGCACCTTGACGTTGCCAGCTATGCGCGGGTTGCGAATCCCATTGGATGCGATGAGATTATGATGCAGAGAAACACGGTCAATATCCTGTCCCCAAATCAGGACACCTGCACTATGTGCGCCTTCGGGATGAATACTATTGTTCAATGCCTGCCCTATGACACACCACTGGACAGTGATATCTCGTAATTTAGCATCTTTTACATGCGGCCATGTGCTGATGTCTAGCGTTTCATCCGTCGCCCATGTCATTGAGCAGTGATCTACAATCACTTTTTGTACATTTCCGGAAATCTGCAAGCAGTCACGATTCGAACCTTTGGTTCCTGCACCATCACCAGGACGAATACGCAGTCCACGAAGAATGACGTTGGAGCCATTAATGCGCAAAGGTGAGCCGGCAAGGCAAATGCCATCCCCCGGGGCAGTTTGTGCTGCCAGCGTCAGATCGCCACTTTTAACTGTCAACGGTCTGTTGAGCAAAATTACGCCACCGGTCCGGAAGACAACAATGCGCGGCCCGTTGAGTTTCTCGCAAGCCCATCGCAATGTACCTGGTGCTGGATTTTTAGGATTATCATCAGTGGAAGTAACGAAAACAACTTTCCCGCCACGTCCGCCAGTTGCAACCGCGCCGTATCCCTGTGCACCGGGAAAAGCCTCGCTCCATGCCTGGGACACACAGCCAACAAACAATATCAACATTCCCACAACGCATGTACGCAACATATGAAAACCTTTCAAATACACATTCAGAACTAAAATATCTGAAAAATTAAAATCCAATCACACTCACTGAGTACTGATGTTATTGGATAACGTATCAATAAAGAAAAAGTCAGCAGGTTGCCAACCGGCCTGCTTGGCAATTCGTATGGCCAATGCTTCTGTGGCCTTCTCAATCTCATCTATGTAATAAAATGAAGGATCAAACACTTTTTCAGGCTCATTGGTTTTGATTTTAGCGCCATTGAGTTTCAGATCACCAACTGATTTGAGATATCCCAGACGTGTGTCCTGCAATGTCCGCGCATCATTGCGTCCTTTACCAGCCGGTCTGATGAGTGTCGCTCGTTTGTTATCACCTGCCTGAAAAATATTGTTTTGAAGATACGATTGAGCAATGCGTTCAGATCGAATTCCATAGAGTTTCCATTCGCGGAAATAGTTATTGTAAGCGTGCAATTTCCCGTAAGAGATGACAGGATGCCTGTATTGTGTGTTGCTGAAATAATTGTGATGCACAGTGATGGTGGTCACCACATCTTTGTCTTGTGTGGCCATCGCCCCAATCTGAAAAACCTGTTCCTGATCATGAAAATGATTCCAAGACACAGTTATATGGGTTGCGCCTCCGGCAATGCCGATGAGCTTGTCGCCTGCCTTACTCAGGTCACAGTGATCAATCCAGACACGATCCGTAGGTGTGCCGCGTTTGCCTCCACCAAGATTGATCGCATCGTAAGGGTCATTGGATTTAGTCTTGGCCACATCACCAAAATCACGAAAAATGATGTTCTCGACAATGACATTGGCAACACTATTGATCAACAGACCGTATTGCCCATGTCCTGTAAGTATGACTTTACTCCCGCGGCCATCGATGGTTTTATGGCTACCGACTTGTATACCTTTTTTCAGACGTATAACATAATCACCATCAAAGACGATCCATGCGGGTTCATCACCCGTAAGTGCTTCGCGTAGTGAACCATGGCCGGAATCTGCATTTGAGGTAACATGCACAGTTGGACCACTGTAACCACCTGTGACATGACTGCCAAAACCTGCACGCTGTGCCAGCAGTTGATCCCTCATTGCACTGCTTAATTCACCGGCATGGCATGTCCCGACACTAAGTATGAATAAGACAATCGGTAAAGTGAACAGAACGCTTCTCACATAGTTTAATTTCAAATTCATCAAGCAAATTCCTGTGACGATATTTCAATTGACATGCCGACCACGGTACAGTTTCTAACACAAGTTCAATATGCCCCACCCCAGAAATAATTATCCGAGCTAGCATATTCGCTTTGAAACTGATCCATGGGAACGGTCTGGCAATGCCCATCGACAAAAGAGACATTATTTGCTTGATTATGTGGGTAATACATATCAAAAACATTGCTATTACTGATGGCGCCTGAATAGAACCAACCAGATGAGTCTTGAACACTGGGATAACCATCCATATAAAACGACGTAGATGATGCACGAGTGATTCGCAATGTCTGTCTGAGCAACCATGGTGGGAAGGTAGATGAATTTGTAAATGTCTTGTTTTCGTTGATGAAGCAGCCAATACGAGCGTTCACTGCCATGGTTCGCTGGTTTTTGATACTGGTACGTACTGAGTAATTGGGAGCCATCGTTGGGCAAGTAAGAATTGTCGGATCATTGCCGGAGTGATGCAGATTCATGTATCGCAGCGTGCCACCCAGCGATTTACCTTTGGTGGCATCGGACGCCTTGGTACTACCGTATTCCATAAACCAACGATCACGGTGCGCGAACCATTCATCATTGTCATTGGTGTACATCAGGCCAGCCATGGCAATTTGTTTAAGCTGCGTGTTGCACTTGATACCCTGTGCGGCCTTGCGGGCCGCTCCTAAAGCCGGCAGGAGAATACTAATGAGTAGCGAAACGATCGAGATCACCACCAGTAGTTCAATGAGTGTGAAACCGCGACCGATAAAATCGCTGTTTGGGTGATATGGTATTTGATTTCTGATTGATTGGTAATTCAGACCCATGCTAAACTCACTTTCTTCATGTGGAGGGAATGTATCCCGTAAGCCTATCTCAAAATTTACCATCCCAATCAGCTAGAGGGCAGATGCTTTTTGCGAAATGGATGTAGCTTTTTGCGTATTGGTGTTCTACGATTGGTTAAGGGAGTTTTCACGATGGCCACACTCAAACGTGTCATGTTGATATTGCGAGACGGTGGTTCATGGGATCGCGGTCTGATTTTCGGCGTCTCAAGCTATGTGCATCCTTGGCATCCATGGTCATTACGCATTGCCTTTCCTTCTGCTGAAACACTCAAAGAAATCCCCAAGTGGTGTCCCGATGGCTTTGTGGGACGATTCCCAACCGTGCAACACGCAAAGGTATTTGAGCAATTCGGCAAGCCGATTGTCAATATCACGCCGTTGGAAGGCATCGGCCTACCACGTGTCGGTGCGGACAATACAATGATCGGTCAACTTGCTGCCGTGCATCTACTCGACCGCTTTTTCTCCTCATTTGCGTTTGTCGGCCACTCCTCAATGACCTATTCACAGAACCGTGAGGATGGCTATGTCGCAGCACTGGCAAAGAATGGATATAAACCAGCCCTGTTTCATGCACCGTTAGCCACTGACAATGAACCATCTCTGGGATTCAGCCCTAAAAACCGACAAAAACTGGTGATCTGGCTTAAGACATTGCCCCGCCCGGTGGCTTTGTTTGCATGTGATGACTGCTTTGCTTTGGAGGTTCTCGAAGCATGTCAGAAAGCCGGTTTATCCGTACCCCAGGATGTTGCCATCATGGGCTCGGATAATGACGAAACATTATGTTTGGCCAGTCATCCCCCATTATCAAGTGTCGAGCTGCCTGCCAATCGTGTTGGGTTTCTTGCTGCGAAATTACTTGATCGTCTGTTATTCAGTGCCAAACCGCCCAAACGTCCGATCACAGTGAAACCAACGCGCGTTGTGGCAAGACAATCAACAGACATTGTGGCTGTGGACGATCCGGAACTGGCAACAGCATTGCATTACATCCGTGAACAAGTTGGCAACCGCATTAACGTTTCGGATGTGATTCATCATCAAGCCATTTCACGCCGCGGATTGGAACAAAAATTTCGCAAGATACTTGGTCACTCGATTCTACATGAGATCCATCAGGAAAGACTCAAGCGTTGTAAAGAACTGCTGACTGAGACAACGCTTGCGATCCCCGAAATAGCAAAACTCGCAGGCTATCGTGATGCCAGACACTTGGCGCGAGCCTTTGCACAAAAGCTTGGAATCAGCCCGTCACGTTTCAGACTGAATATTCAAAAAAATCAATTATTTGATCAATAACACACGGATCGTACGTGAGAATGCCCTTGTTTTTTGGCGTGGCAGTATGACGCAAAAAGCCACATTGAATGCGCAATATACGATGGCCTTGTGGCCATGTGACAGGTATATTGATCATGAACTAATTGTCATGTCTCTGAACTGAATACACCAGGAAAGGCTGTGCCCTGATGCATTGGATAGACTGGGCTGTAGTTGCCACATTTGTGATACTGGTTATGACTCTGGCTTCTCGCATGAATCGCTATACGAAAAGTGTCGCTGATTTCTTGGCGGCCAATCGTTTGGCGGGGCGTTACCTGCTGACGATGGCTGAAGGCAGCGCGGGGCTGGGCGCAATCACCATCGTTGCACACTTTGAAAAGTTCTACTCTGCCGGTTTTGCGGCGGCATGGTGGGGGACGCTCTTTGAACCCATCACATTGATCGTCGCACTTTCAGGGTGGATTGCCTATCGCTATCGACAGACACGGGCCATGACATTTCCGCAGTTTTTTGAGATGCGTTACAGCAGGCGTTTTCGAATTTTTTCCGGCATATTAGTGTGGGTTGCTGGGCTTTTGAACTATGGTATTTTCCCCGCGGTCACCGCACGGTTCCTAATCTACCTTTGCGGTATCCCTATCTACATCGTGCATCTTGGCAGCTGGCCAATTAACCTGACACTCGCGGCTGTGATGTTCGTACTTTTATCACTTGCGGTAATTTTGACACTTGGTGGTGGGCAAATCGCGGTGATGGTGACTGACTTCGTACAGGGCATGTTTTTTAACATCGCTTTTTTAACCATTGCGGTCGTTTTGGCATGGCAGTTCGACTGGAGCAGCATCGTTGAAACTCTCAAGCAAGCGCCATCTGGGCAAAGCATGCTTAACCCGTTTGATCAAGACAATGTCAAAGGCTTTGATGTCTGGTTTTTCCTCATCATGGGTTTCATGATGATCTATACCTACCGCGCCTGGCTTAACAGCAATGCCTATCGCTCTTCGGCACGTAGTCCGCATGAAGCAAAAATGGCGGGTATTCTTGCGGGATGGCGCGGCGTGGTAACCTACCTGATGATGCTCTTTGTCCCCATATGTATGTATGCACTCATGCACAATCCAGACTATGCACAGCAAGCGGCGGCAGTGAACAGCCAACTCGACAACATGGCGACCTCACAATTACGCGAGCAGATGATTGTCCCCACGGCGTTGACACATGTGTTGCCTGTGGGAGTATTGGGGCTCTTTGCAGCAGCAGTGGTTGGTGCCTCTTTGACCACTGACGATACGACACTCCACTCATGGGGCAGTATCTTTATTCAAGATGTCGTGATGCCACTGCGAAAAAAACCTTTGTCGCCCAAACAACACATGCGATGGCTGCGTTTCTCGGTGATTGGTGTGGCAATGTTCGTATTTTGCTTCAGTCTGATCTTCCCATTGCGTGAGTATATTCTCATGTTCCTGTCGATCACCACGGCCATTTACACTGCGGGTGCAGGCTCAGTCATCATTGGTGGACTCTATTGGAAACGGGGAAATACATGCGGCGCATGGGCAGCGATGATTACAGGTTCATCTCTGGCGTTAAGTGGTGTGCTATTACGTAATGTGATCTGGCCCTACCTGTTACCAGTCTTACTCAAATCCGCGGAGTCCGACAGTTGGCTCTATGATCTACCGAAAACATTCCCATTAAATGGCATCCAGATGACTTTCATCTCAGCCATCAGCGCCATCATCGCTTACATCACCGGCTCATTACTCACCAAGGACCCGGATTTCGATATGGACCGCATGCTCAATCGTGGGAAATATGCCATTGCCGATGAACGTAAAGATTTTCAAATCTCGGCATTTTGGCGTCGCCTTGGTATGACCAGTGAATTTACCAAAGGTGACAAAGCCATCTACATGCTGAAACTCATCTGGGCAGGTTTCTGGTTCATCACATTTCTCATCGGCACGATCTACGGCCTGTTTTTCCCGATCTCTGACGATGCCTGGGCGACATGGTGGCTATTTAGACTCATCGTCGTTGCCACCGCCTGTCTACTGACTACCATCTGGTTTACTTGGGGTGGCATCTATGATTTGACCCTTTTGGTGCGACAACTCAGTCAGATCAATCGCGATACTCAGGACGATGGCACTGTTCGCGAAGACTATCATCAGCATCAGGATCAGGATCAAACAACATCATGATCATGACAGACATATTCTGATCACATACTCATCGGCTCGCAAGGTGCAGGTTTGATAGACATAGCCCTCGACAGGCTGGACGTGATTGAGAGAGTTTTAAGTTGCATTGTTGGGTCGTGGTTCTTGGAAAAATGCACTGTATCTGATCGCCAACGATGTTTTTCATGGATCACCGGCTTGCCAACACTATTCCTCCGGGTGCCGCTGGAGGCCGTAGCCTGACCTGCATTGAAAAATCAAAAAGACCACAGGACGTTTATCCGGTGGTCTTTTTTTTTGGGCTCTTCCGCGGAATTTGTGGCAGTTTTTGACTGAAGTCTGCCCCAGGTTACGGCATGGGGGTAGCATATATCAGGACATTGTCGAAAATGTTGCGGGCATTGGCCGCATCGGAACCCGCACCATCCAATGTAACCCGGATATAAACAGCAGCGTTGTTATCCAACGCAGTGACACTGGAAAAATCAAAGGTAAATGAATTGGGCACATTCTTGACTGGCACAAACGGTGAGCCAAAGTTTGTCCATGGTCCATTGCTTGATGTCGCATAAGACACCTGATTACTGGTAAACCCCTGGTTTTTACGTTCGCAGGAAAAACTCATACTCAGGTTCTGGCGATTGGTCGTGTCGACCTGAAACACCAAAGTCGCGCCATGGTTGCTCGTACCGTTACCGATTACTAGTCCATCGCCAGCATCATATCCCGGTAAAGCGTTCTGAAGTGTACCACCAAAATACAATGGACTACCGGTATTCAAGCTCATCGTCAGGTAACCACTACCCAAGTCAGCCGTAAGGTTGGCATCATTAAAATGCCAGTACCCCAAAAGGTTTTCCGGTAGTATCAATTGATCGATTAAACCGTTGATATAAACTTCGATATTGGTGTAGTTGTTATCCAGGTCATAGCCAGCCGAATCATTGGTTCCGACATTTAGTCCACGGTTCGCCTCCCAGTCATCGGCCATACCGTCGTTGTCCGTATCTGTCGGTGCAGTGCCCAAGGCATAGGTTGGATAACCGCCCACATCGGAAGGGGAATCAATGATCGAACCCGTGCCGTAAATGACTTCATCTACGATGCGATTATCGGTGGTGTCTCTTGCTGGTGCTAATGCGCCTGCTGAAGTCAATACGTTCAATAGTGCTACCTCCCCATCCTGATCGATCACGCCCCAGGGAGTAAACGCATAGTTTGTGATGGTGGCATAAGCCGCCTTGTCGATGATGGCTGTTTCCATGACACCATCGGTCGTTCCTTCGGCGCGATTGGGACCATAATTGCCTTTTAGATAACTCATAGTTCCGGCAGTTAATTTGTTGTAACGAATCTCTTTGATGGCAACACTATCCGGACCGGCGATCCAGTAATTACGAACCCAATTGGTCATGGCATCGTTGGCAGGTGTTTCATTACCATAGGGGATAATAATGGCAGTCTGCGTACCCCAGTTGTAGATGATATTATTGATCCATTCACTATGAACACCGCGTGATATCTGAGGGTTACGCGCATTGTTATGTGCCAGCAGATTGTGGTGCATGGAAATATCCAACACATCCCGTCCACCTTGCCCTCCGCCGATGAGGCATCCCATGCTATGTGGTCCATCGGGATGATTACTGTCGTAAAGTCCTTCTGCAATGATACACCATTGCACAGTGCAATCATGCGGTGCGTTAGCACTGGTCATGGCCCAGATATTGACGTTCTCATCTTGGCTCCAACTAAATGAGCAGTGATCGATGATGACGTTATAGGAGCCATCACCAATTGCCAGACAGTCTCTTGTACCGGGACTGGTCCCAACCTGGCCATCACCCGGGCGAATGCGTAAGCCACGTACAATGACATCATGCGTGTTAATATAGATTGGCGAACCTTTGAGACATATTCCGTCGCCCGGTGCAGTCTGGCCTGCAATAGTGAGATATGGGTTGATGATTTGGATTTTGCTGACCAGTTCGATTACGCCACCCGTACGAAATACAACCACTCTCGCCCCAGTCGCCACTTCACAAGCATAACGTAGAGTTCCCGGTTGTGGGTTAGAAGTGGTATCCGTTAAGGTGTCAACGAAAAGAACCGTCCCGCCGCGTCCACCGACAGTCTCCGAGCCAAATCCCTGTGCTCCGGGAAATGCTGGCCATGCAAGTAGTGACGAAGTTGCTCCAAACATTGCTAAGAAGGCAACAAAACAAAAATGGAATCTATTTAAAGACATATGTGATCTCCTTGTACAATCTGAAATGAGAAAGGACAAACCGATGAGCGAATGTCCGATAGGTTTAATGACCCATGAATGATACATGTTTATTAATAACATTTGACTATGAGATAAACCATACGCATATTGCGCAATCATGGTGGCTTTTTGAAATATTGATATACTTTTACAATAGCACGTTGCGACTGCATCTTTCGTGTCATCAAAGATAGGAGTTAGCACGATCCAATGCGATAACGAATCCCGCCATGGCGAACTCGTGTACCTTCTGTCGTTGTTGCATGCCAACCATCTGGACAAGATTCAGATTCTTAAGCCGATGGAGTAATAGTTTGTTCAAGCGGTTAGGTTCTCGGTATCAGTCAAGTGGTAGATAATGACACATTTACATTCAAGAAGAAAACGACAGATAAAACAGTCCAAATACAAGCTGAAAATCCACAAGTGGGCGTGTAAATTACAAACGACAAACTTGGCTTTAATGGTTGCACATCAGGCTGTAGCACATGCTGAAATTATGTATCAGTGGATTGAGTCTGTACGATCTCAAACAATGGACCAATATCTGCCCGGTGTGCAGTGTGATGAAGCTTGGCTTGATCTGTACCGGGATCATCGGAAAGTAACTGAAGCTGTTGCATTTATCTTTGAGCCTGAAGATATGTGGCCATATCAAACCAAGAACGTTCAGCAGGAGTTGGACGATTCGCGTTTTGTGTCCAATTGGGCCAAGAAACAGCCAGAAGATTTTGAGGCATTTATCAGAGATGAATTCTCTCCCATGAATATTCTCCAATTTTTACGTATCGGCATCCGCTTAAACCATCGTCGATATAAAAAACAACTCGAACAACTTCAGGAGATAGCCAAAGGTACAATCCACGAACTGGAAGATGCTGAATTTGATCGGCGAATTCAATCATCCCTTGGTCTGCATTATTACATCCGTGTGGCATTGCCTTGTATGTGCGTATACCGAAAGTTTCCGTTGACCGTCTTGCGGATGGCAAAACGGGAGTGTGTACGGGTTGAAGGCAGGCAATCTCATGAGTGGCTTGAAAAGCTAATCCGACTTGATCCATACATTGCGGGTGCCAAATTCGTGCGTGATTGGGTAAGTCAACCGGGTGGCGAGTCGACATTGGCAAGGCGTCAAAAGGTTGCTGACTGGGCAACTCAAGGGCTCGACAGTGGCCACGAATTAACCCGTCGAAAAGTCAAGTATTGGTTTGGTGGATACATCTGGGCCATTGCCCAACGGTTTGGTCAAGTGCTGTTACCAAGGCCGGTGAAATATGGTCCCGGTGGTCCGATGACCGCACGCCAGATTTTGGATTTATTTCATGCGTGGGCACAGGATTGTGCAGAGGTATCAGGTAAGAAGCGTCTTGATGTACGCGATCCTGACCTGGCTGATATCCAGTTTGAGACATGGCGAGACGGGATCAAAAAATACCGCAGCCAGTGGGATCACATTATCAGTGGTGGGGGTGGACGGAACTCGGGGTGACTTTGATCCACCCCTAGTCCATGAATAATCGGTTCAATGTCCTGCATCATGACATGCATGCAGGACAATTCGACAGCAAGCAACTTGCAGCATCGACCCAAGCGACTCAGCGACGGCGATGCTCAAGGTGGTTCTGCCGTGTCTTCTACATGGCAAGTCAAATCTGAACCCGTCACCGAAGCATCATGTCCCAATGGTGATTCAAACGCAGTTCGTCGTTCACTTGCATCGCTCATTGCTCGCCAGATCGCCAGCGACCTCAAAGGTCTTCCGGGGGGCTCCCCCGATGATCGGGGGACGGGAGGGGGCTTAGATGGTGATCCGGACGGGGTACCGAAGACCAGCAATACGATTGATCCGAAGCCTGTTCGTGATCTGCGAGCCGTGCCGGAGGCTCGCAAGAGCGAACGGGCTTCGGTCGATGTTGCACATCAACATCCAACCGTAAAACACCAGCCAAATGAACACTCAACGAATACCGCAACGGCGAGAGCTGGTGGGGCGAAGCGCGGCGGCTTGTCCGCCCGCTCGTCCAGCCAGCCACATGGTGTGGTATACCCTGATTCAGACTTCCGGGGGGGCGAGTGACTATCAGCCCCCCCGCAAACGTGCGCGACACCAAAAATATACCCTTTTCGGTTCTTGCCTATGGGGTGGATACGCTGAACCTTGCGCTGGATATTACTTGGAATTCTGAGGGTGAATTTTTTCGGAAACTGACTGAATACCGTTGTGATGCAGATGAGCAAGAGGAGGAAGTAAGCTGTGTGATTACTGGTCCAGACGGGCAAGCTGATTGGGTGTGTGCATTGCCCAATTATGGGGATCGTGGGTATCAGTGGATTCTGACTGCCAAAGATTACCATCTGAAAATCGGTAACTGGATGGAGCCAAAATCACGCCCCAGCGTCATGGTCGAGATTCGATCCGAGACACTTTGGACACATGGCGTGGATGCAGCGGTACAACGGATTCTCAAGTTGCTGGAGAATGTCGGGGCCAAGATTGAAACGGTCAAGTTGAGTCGATTGGATTTATGCGTTGACCTGCTTATGACTGCCAGCGATTGGCATAGTGGATTGATGGATTGCTTTAACACGCGTGCTCAAAAGATCGATCCGCATACCAGTAATCGCAAGCTGACCGGCTTTAGCATTGGTGCTGGCGTGATGTCTGCCCGTTTGTATGACAAATGGCGAGAGATCATAGACCGATCACAGAAGTTCTGGATGTTCGATATCTGGGGCATGATTCCTGCTGAGGATGAAAAAGTGATTCGCACGGAGTTTCAGCTGCGACGTGAACAGCTCAAGGAATTACAGATCAGCGAGTATGAGCAATTGGAAGCCAGTTTGCCTAACATCTGGAGCTATTGCTCCAAGCGTTGGTTGAAGGTCGTCGATGATCCAAACAAGCATCCTGCACGGCAGAAGCTCTTGCCATGGTGGGAAGTTGTGCAGAATGGCTTCCCCGGTGCTCAGAATGCCTTCCCTTTGGTACGTGGCAAATCCATAAGTCATGAACAGGACGCCTTGATTAACCAGATACAAGGCTTTGTTGCAGCATTGACTGGACTTCTTCGTCAAGGTGATTTGATCGGCAAGGATGAAACCTTGGACACCCGATCCCATATGCGCATGGTGATTGATCTGGTCTGCAATAAGCAGTGGACGGATGAAAAATTCACCAAGAAGGTCAAGCTCAATCAGGTCAAGCGGATTCGATATGGCCAGAAATTTGAAGAAGCCTCTCGAGTTTTAAATGAGTTGGGGTTATCCTTGGAACAACTTCATTCCCGGGAGTCACCTCATCATGACTAATGTTATTGGTTACGTTCGTCGTTCTTCGGATCGTCAGGAAGAATCACTTGAACAGCAACGCGCCAAGCTCGAAGCTTATGCCCAGTCAAAAGGCTGGCAGCTCAAAGCGATTTATTCAGACGATGCGATCAGTGGTAGTGAGATGCATCGACCTGGCCTTGACCAGTTAATGCAGACTGCTACCGATGATGACGATGTGCAGATCATCCTTGCATGGGATCGCAACCGCATTGCCCGCCCCAAAGATGCAGTCGATGGGATGATGCTAGAACGCCGGATCATGAAAGCGGGTAAACGTGTCGTCTATGCTGCAACAGGCCGTGAAACCGATCAATCCTTTGAATCTGGCTTGATGGGCTACATCGAACATCATCAAAACGGCGACTATCTACGTAAACTATCTCGCGACACCATGCGTGGCATCGTCTCACGTGTTCAGCGTGGACTCTGGCCGGGTGGCCCGATTCCCTTTGGCTATGATCGCTTGTTACTGGATGGCAAAACACCCAAGCGCATCGTCCGAGACATGGAAGATGGATCACAGGTGATTCTCAATCCAGAATCAGGCAAGGTCATTGAGGAATTGCCCAAGGGGCGCAAGTTCAAGAAACAGGATCACGAGACCTGTACACTTGTGCCTTCCGATCCTGCGCGTGTTCGTGCTTTGCAAAAACTGTTCTGCGACTTTGCAGCAGGTAAGCCAAGCCGGACTTGTCGTGAAGAACTCAATAGCTCAGGATTCCGTACATCACGTGGGAACTATTTTACTCCGCAGACACTTTTGCCGATCCTTGAGAACCGCGCGTATCTTGGCCAACTGGTTTACAACAAACGAACCGAAAGCAAGTGGCATCGCTACGTCAATGGCCAAAGTGTTGAGCGTTTGGATGAAGGTTTGGAAAAACGTTCTGAAGGTGATTTGATTATTACTGACGATGCTTGGGAGCCGTTGATAGATCAGGCAACCTTCGACAAGGTGCAGGAACGTCGCCAAGAGTCCAAAGCCAAGAATACCCATTACCGGGGTAATGCCATGCGAAGTCAGTATCTGCTCTCTGGCTTGTTCTACTGTGGCGTCTGTGGCGGCAAGATGACGGGGAGTACCACCAAGAGTGGTAAAGGATACAAGACACGGTACTACGTGTGCAGTTGCCATTCCTCCGGGCAGAAGGATAGATGCCCCAAGCGATATAGTGTGCCTGCTCAGGTGGTCGAAGATCACGTGACAACGCTTATTCGATCTGACCTTGAAAAACTCAAAGGTGACAAGAAGCTGGCCGACTTGGTGCAGCAGGAACTGGAAAAACTCTTTGGCCGCAACACCGATGCACAGGATCAACTGCAACGCCGAGTAGCTGAGCTGGATCAGAAGCTAGCTAACCTTCGTCAACACCTTATCGAGCTGGACGCCGAGACCGCCAAAGCCTTGGGCATTTACGATCAAGCCAATGATGTGGAAGTGCGCAAGAGAATGGGTCCCAGTATGCGCAAGTAAATGAGGACCACCGATGATCAAAGAATAACACCTTGGTAGGTGTTGTCC
>PAIY01000265.1 GCA_002704825.1 Phycisphaeraceae bacterium | reverse complement strand
GGTGATTGCAATCGCATTGTTGTCAAGCTGTTAGCGGCAAAGTCGTTGCAGCACCAATGGATAAGCTCTGTGACAGCTGTTGTCAGGTCTTTATCAACTGTACCCCACTGGGCATGCATCCCAATGTCGAATCGTCACCATTGCCTGCGGACTTTGCAGGTTACGGGCCGGGCATCGTGGTATTTGACACGGTATACAATCCCAGAAATACCCTGTTACTCCGCCAGGCTCGGGCGGCAGGTTGTCTGACCATTCAGGGTACGGAAATGTTTGTACGTCAAGCGGCTGCGCAATACAGCTTATGGACGAATCAGGAAGCTCCGGTGGATACGTTCACGAAAGTGCTTCTTGATAAACTAGGGTAATTGGTTAAATCAGGCAATTGAAGAAGGGTTGGCAGGTCAATACAAATAATTGTCTACAAAGATTTTCCATAATAAAACAAATATTTGAATTAGGGTGTTACACCTATTGATTCATCGGCTCAAGCATGTGATGTTAATAGACCAAGGTCCTGATTGATTTGACTGGGGCAATGTCAATTCTGTCTTGATCAGTTGTCAACCGATGCATTGGGCTCTGCTGGGGGTATCCAGATCAGCCCAAGTTTCCCTTCCGTAATGAAGGTGTGCATGACGTGACAGGTTTGTATCTCAGGCTTATTGCCTGAGCATACAGGCGATCAATTCTGATGGTTCGCATTGCCGGTGAGGGTTTTTTGTCAAAATTACCCTTGACTTCCCCTTTCAGGTCACAAAACGGGCTCTATGCCGGTACGCTTATAGAGCATACCTGCCAACTGGTGGTTATCCTTATGTGAGGTCCATCGGCGGTCATTGAAAGAAGAAGTAGTAACCAAAGCAATGAGGTGTACTGGCCTGATGCCTGAAGTGTCCCAATCAACCCAAACGTCCGATCGTTTCAAGAATCAAGCCACCATCTACGTTGTTGATGATGAGCCTGCGGTTCGCCATTCCCTGCAATCTCTGATCAATTCCGATGGTTGGCATGTCCAGATTTATGCCGATGGCCGATCCTTTTTAAAAGCGGTTACCACGGATGCCCTGGGGTGCGTGGTCTTGGACATGAAGTTGCCGGACCTCGATGGTTTGGCGGTTTATGAGGAGATGCAGAAGCGTCAATTGACCTTGCCTGTGCTGTTTTACAGCGGCTTGGGGACGGTGAGGACAGCCACCGCCGCCATGAAGCGCGGCGCGGTTGATTTCATTGAAAAGTCCGATGGCCCGCAGAGTCTGCTTGATGCCATCACGCAGGCAGTGGATCGGCATGACAGGCTCCGCGCCCGTGTGGATCAGTCCCGTCAGGTTCAACTGATGCTCGACTCACTGACTCCGCGTGAAAACGAAGTACTCGCATTGGTCATGGAAGGCAAGACCAGTCGCGAAATCGCCCAACAGCTTCACCGCAGTGAAAAGACCATCCAACTGCACCGTGCCAACATCATGAAAAAATTCAACGTCCGCCGTGTGGTGGATTTGATCAACCTGGTGACGGCGGCGCAGGAAGATTGACCAACACACCATTTTTCAAGGCAACCGAGTCAAGATGACTCGGCTATAGACACATGGCCCATCATCTTGACCGGGTTCATGCGATCAATCATACCAATCCTGTTAATAACGCGTGCATGAATGAGCTCCGGATGTCAATCCGGTGCCCGTTGTGTCAACGTTGCGCCATGGGGCACCGGGTTGACACCCAGTACGCAATGAATTCAAACGCACGAGTGATAAATGGGATTGGTATCAGTCGCTAAACGCTCAAATCTCCTGCCCGTTGTTGGTGTTCGCGGCTTCGTCCATCTCCTTGAGAAGGCGTTTGGCGATGTCGTTTTCGGGATCGACTTCCAACACGCTTTGGTAAGCTTTGCGGGCATCGTCGAATTGTTCGAGCTGGCGATACACATGGCCCAGCGTCGTCCGTATTCGGACATTGAGCCACTGGTTGTCCGGCTTGACGGTCTTGCGGGCAAGTTTCAATGAATCGAGAATAAAACCCCAATACTCGGGCTTGTGATGCCGGGCGAGTCCCCACACCGTCATCGCTGCATCAAAGTGGTAGGACGCATTATCCGGGCAGGCTTTGCGGCCTCGCAAAAGCAACGCGATGGCCGTCTTGTCATCGTTCTCACCGATGGGCATTTTTTCCGGTTCCTGTTTCCAGGTCACCCATCGCGACCAAAGCAGCCAGGCTGTGTCGGCGTAAATCGAAGCGGTGTCGGGTTCGAGTTCCAGCACACGGTAGGAGATGTTGATGATGCTGTCGAAGGAACCGGGCGGGTTGTCCAGATGCCCGTGATGCCAATAGAACTCGTTGAGTTGGCACATCAGTTCAACATCAATGCAGTTTTTCAAATCCGATTTGACCCATGTGCCGATGTGCCCCTCGGGATCGTTGCGGATCGCCTCAGCCAGGGCTTTGGCGTAGGCGTCGATGGTGGCATCGGTCGTTTCGACATATTGTTTCTGAGCTTCAGCCAGCAGGGGGATGTCAAAGTCCTCGCTGGTGCCTGCCAGGCGGGAGATGTAGCGGTCGGATTTGAGGAAGGTGATGTTCTGCTGCAGTTGTTCGTGGAGTTGATCGTAAGCCGGGTGCCGCGTGTTGTCGGACTCAATTTGACGTTTGGCCAGGACGGTCTGGTCGAACGCAGTGATCTGCTCGATGAGCTTGGCGTTGCGCTGGGTTCTGGCGTCCTTGACCATGTCAATGAGTTGCTCAGCCGAGTAGACCACCTTGGGCTTCTCCGGCTCGGAGGCATGGTCGTGGCTGTGATCCTGTTCATGATCGTGGGCGTGCTGTTCACCTGTGCCGTTTTTGTCAGTCTCCTGCGGTTGAGCCTGAACGGGGATGCTGGGGGCAGGTGACGATTTGGACGCATTGGACACCGGGCAGGTGCAGGCACAGATACCAAGGCAAAGCAGCAAAACGAAGGGGGTGCATTTCATATCTGTCTCCGAAGGGGGGTAAGGCTACTTTACCATATCCGTTTTCAATTCCATCCACCATCATGGTTTGTGGCCATGATTTTTAGACCGATAACCCGTACCCGGCAGGGCGTATTTGTCGGAAACTCTGAGAATTGTTTCTTTTCGGTGTTGACGATCCCGCTTGGTGCTGGCTAACATAAGTGCAATATGATGGCCTCGCGACCCGATTTTGCATAAATTTTGGGCAGCTTGAGGACGCGTTTACAGCCGGTTCATGCCTTGATCTTTGATCCACTGACGGTTGACTGAAGCTTGTTTTTATTTGCTTATCTTCAGTCCATCTGACAGTCGGACCCAAAAGGTCTGGAGGTTTGGCCGAATTACCTTAAGGGATCGTGTATCCCCAGAAGGCTGGGTTTTAGTCAACTCAGATAGATTGAAGAAGATTTCCAACTTTTTTTGCATCGACAATGTAAGTTTTTTGTGAATATCACCTTAAACATCATCGCCCAAAGTCCCGAATCATTGCGCCAACGCTGTTTGGCGCGATCCGAACCGCTTTGTGCCTGATCTGATTGTCTGTGTTGAATCTTCCTGTTTCAATCTAGTTCTTCGTGTCGGTAATCGGGCTTACCTGGCCAGATCCTTGTGCATTGGCAGGCTGTGGGTGTGCCTCAAGGTGCCGTCGTTGGCCTTGAGGATGATATGCAGTGTCCACAGGGAAAGGCCTGAAGAACATGATGATGTATCTTGCAGAAGTCGGCGCAGCCCAACTTGGGTTTGCAGCAGGGGGGCTTGTCGTCGGTGCGGTCGCAGCGATTTTCGTTTCCAAATTCATGGGTGCTCAGACACTTGGTAACGCCAAGAAACAGGCAGAGGAAATTCTTTCTCGCGCCAAGTCCGATGCCCAGACCACGCAGAAACAAATCGAACTAGACGCCCGTAACGAACTCGCCAAACGCCGTGAAAATTTCGAACGTGAACTTGAAGGTTCGCGCAACGAAGTGAAGGAAACCGAACGCCGGTTACAAAAACGTGAGGACAACCTCGATCGCAAATTGGATGTGCTGACCACCAAGGAGAAATACCTTGATGATCTGGACGCCAAGATCAAGAGCCGTGAAAAGTCCGTTGCTGCCAAGGAAGCGGAACTGGACAACGTGCTGACCGAGAAGAAGGAATTGCTCGACAAGGCACGCGAAGAGCAGAAGCAGATCGCACTCCGCATGGCCAACATGTCCGAGGAGGATGCCCGCCGCGAAAGCCTGCGTCTGATCGAACAGGAAGTCCAGCACGAGGCAGCTCAACTGATCCAGAAATCAACCCAACGTGCTGAGGAAGAAGCCAAGGACAACGCTCTGAAGATCACCCTTCAGGCGATTCAGCGTTATGCTTCGGAACACACCGCGGACACCACGGTTAATGCCATCCCCATCCCGTCGGATGACATGAAGGGTCGGGTCATTGGTCGTGAAGGTCGCAACATCCGCGCGTTCGAAAAGGCCACCGGCGTGGACGTCATCGTCGATGACACCCCCGGCGTCGTGGTCGTCTCCTGTTTTGATCCCGTCCGTCGTGCCATCGCTGCTGAGGCACTTGCCAAGCTGCTTGATGACGGTCGAATCCACCCGTCGCGCATCGAGGAAATCGTTGAGCAGATGGAAAAAGAAATGGGGCAGCGCATCATCAAGTTCGGCAAAGATGCTGCCATCGAAGCCAACATTCAAGGCCTGCATCCCAAGATCTCCGAAGCCATGGGCCGACTGCATTACCGCACCAGCTATGGCCAGAATATTCTCCGTCACTCCATCGAAGTGGCCTTTCTCTGCCAGGTCATTGCTGATGAGCTTGGTCTCGATGGTGAACTGGCACGTCGTTGCGGTTACCTGCACGACATCGGTAAAGCCATGGACCACGAAGTCGAAGGTGGTCACCCGCAGATCGGTATGGACTTCTGCAAGAAGTTCGGCGAACGTGACGAAGTGCTCAACGCCATCGGCGGTCACCACAATGACATCCCGGCAACGAGCCCGTACACCCCGATCGTCATGGCAGCCGACGCCATCAGCGGCGCTCGTCCTGGCGCTCGTCGTGAAACGCTGGAAAAATATGTCCGTCGACTTCAGCAGCTTGAAGAGATCGCAACCGGTCACAACGGCGTGAAAATGGCTTATGCGATCCAGGCGGGTCGTGAAGTCCGCGTGATCGTTGACCCTCAGGTCGTCGATGATGCCAACTGCGTGTACATCGCCCGTGACATTGCCAAGCGTGTCAGCGATGAGATGACCTTCCCCGGCGAAATTCGCGTGACCGTGCTGCGTGAGATGCGAACCGTGGAATATGCCAAGTAAATTCGTTCAGGGATTAGAGATTTGTGATTAGGGATTAGGGCTGGATATTCGCCAGTTGTCCCCAATTAAAAATGTCTTTCTCTAATCCCCAATCCCTAATCACTAATCCCTTACCCAAGGAAACCCATGTTTAAGAAACTGTCCACCATTGCCCTGACACTCTGCCTGTTCTCCGCGGTTGCCTGTGGCGAGGAACCCAAGAAAGATCACGACGACCATGCCAGCCATGATCATGCGGCTCACAACCATGCTGACGAAGCCAAGACCAATCCCGTTGATGTCGCTGAAAAGGTGATGGCCAACACGGAAATGACCAGTGACCAACAGGCCTCCTACGGCATCGGTTACAGCATGGGACAGCAACTTGTGGGTCTGGGTGACGTGCTGGATTTCCAGACCCTGCTCAAGGGCATCATCGACTCGGCCAAGGGCAATGCTCCTAAGGTGACCCAGGAGCAGTTCCAGACCGCCTTTGCTGCCATGCAGACCAAGATGGGCGCCAAGGATGCCGAGTCGAGCAAAGGCAACATCGATGCTGGCAAAAAGTTCCTGGCTGAAAATGCAGTCAAGGAAGGCGTCAAAACCACCGCATCCGGCCTGCAATACAAAATCATCAAGGAAGGCCAAGGCAAGTCACCCACCGCAACCTCAACCGTCCGTGCTCACTACAAGGGCACCCTCATCGACGGCACCAAGTTTGACAGTTCCTATGACCGCGGTGAACCCATCGAAATCGGTCTGAACCAAGTCGTCCCCGGTTGGACCGAAGGCTTCCAACTCCTCAAGGAAGGCTCCAAGGCCATCCTCTGGATTCCCAGTGATCTGGGCTATGGCAACCGCTCCTCCGGCCCGATCCCCGGCGGTTCAACCCTGATCTTCGAAGTCGAACTCATCGAAGTCAAGTAACATCAATTCATTCAATATCATCAACAACACGCTGCGCAATTCGCATTGCACAGCGTGTTTTTCTTTAAACCGCTTGCGCTTTGGCGCTGCGCCACATTTTCGTTTACCCCCGATATCCGTTACCCTGTACGCCTAAGCACGGATTAGACAGCTAACTTTTAACCGACAGAAAAACACTTACATGGAAATGACCCCCCTCCAGCAGGCTGCATACAGCATTGGTATCAGCATGGGCCAAAACCTCAACAGCCAGGGCCTGAGCCTCGATTTTGATGCACTCGTCGATGGCTTGTCCGACTCTCTGAACAAACGCGTCCCCAAACTCACACCCGAGCAAATGCAGGCCTCCTTCCAGGCACTCGAGGCCCAGATGTCCGAGCAGGCTGCTGAACAAGGCAAAGTTCACGAGAAAATCGGCAAGGATTTCCTCGAAGCCAACGCCCAAAAGGATGGCGTCCAGACCACCGCGTCCGGCCTGCAATACAAAATCACCAAGCAGGGCGAAGGCGAAAAACCCGGCCCCGAAGACACCGTCGTCGTCCATTACAAGGGTACCTTCGTCGACGGTCAGCAGTTCGACAGCTCCTACGACCGCGGTCGTCCCGCTGAGTTCCCGCTCAACGGCGTGATCCCCGGCTGGACCGAAGGCCTCCAACTGCTCAACGAAGGTGGCAAAGCAGAGCTTTACATCCCAGGTGACCTGGCTTACGGTCCCAAGGGACGCGGCGAAATTCCGCCCAGCGCAACACTGCTCTTCGAAGTCGAACTCATCGAAGTCCGCTAACCCCCGGCCCCCCCCCCCCCGGAACCCCCGGAAGTTTTCAATGGTGTGATTGAAGCGCGAACGTGCTTCTCCAAAAAGCCGTGCCACGCCCGTGGTACGGGTTGCCTTGAACAACGCGACAAAATGTCTCGCTGATCTTCTCACACTGTTAAAACACCAATCAATCCAAAACAAAACCGCTTCGTCCCACAAACGAAGCGGTTTTTGTTTATGATGGCATGCTCATCGAAACGTAACACAACGGGAGACAATCCATGGCAACAGGCAAAACCCCAAAAGTCACCTACGAACCCGCAACCGACCGCTACGATCGTGTTGACAAAGACTGGTTCCGACGCTGTGGCAAGACCGGTCTCATGCTGCCTGCCATCAGTCTCGGACTTTGGCACAACTTCGGTGATGCCGCCAAAGCCGACAACGCCCGACGACTTTGCTTTACTGCATTTGATCGCGGGATCACCCACTTTGACCTTGCCAACAACTACGGCCCGCCGCCCGGCTCCGCCGAGTCACGCTTCGGCAAAATCCTCAAGCATCTGCCCCGCGAAGAACTCGTCATCTCCACCAAGGCCGGTTACAAAATGTGGCCCGGACCCTATGGCGATTGGGGTTCACGCAAGTACCTGCTCTCCTCGCTTGACGCATCGCTCAAACGCCTGAAACTCGACCACGTCGACATCTTCTACCATCACCGTTGGGATCCCAAAACCCCATTGGATGAAACCATGGGCGCACTGGATCAGGCCGTCAAGTCCGGCAAAGCGATCTACGCAGGTGTCAGTAACTACGGTGGCAACCAACTGCTCCGTGCGGTCAAAAAGACCAAGAGCATCAAAGCTAATCCGCTGCTCATCAATCAGGTCTGTTACAACATGCTTCAGCAGGGACCGCGCGAGGACATGTTCGAAACCGCCAAGACCAACGGCGTGGGCGTCATCTGTTTCTGCCCATTGGCCCAAGGTTTGTTGACGGATCGCTACCTCGGGGGCGAAATACCCAAGGACTCACGTGCAGCAGACATCACCAGCTTCCTCAAGCCTGACCGCATCACCACCGAAATGCGTGGCAAGCTTCACAAGCTCAACGATCACGCGCGCAGCCGCGGCCAAACCCTCGCGGAGATGGCACTCTCATGGGTTCTCAGTGACAATCGCGTGACCAGTTGCCTGATCGGTGCCTCCAAGCCCGAACAGATCGAGCAGAACGTCAAAGCACTGAGCAACACCAAGTTCACCGGTGAAGAACTGAAGCTGCTTAACGATATCTGCAACGCATAACATCACCATCAAACCGCTTGCGGTTTAGCGCGATTTGTTTGCTATCATGTCCAATGACGCATGACATCGCCCATCCTCCATCTTGCCAACACGAATGTGATCGATCCAACACAAGTCGATCCGCCGCGCGATCTCTACATTCAAGATGGCAAGATCATCGCACCACCAGCCGACAACCAACCCACGCAAACCATCGACCTCACCGGCCACACCATCCTCCCCGGCGGCATCGACATGCATACGCATCTGGTCACACCAGCCATGGCTGCACTGCGCACTTTGCAGGAGCATGTCATCCCCGACATCGTCTGCAACCAACTCATCGGCACACCGACCTGGCTGCGCGATCAATATCTCAAGTTGGGCATCACCACCGCCATTGATGCTGCCATCATGCCCGGTGATGCACCGGCTGCCAAACTCGGTTTACGTGAACTTGAGCCTTTAAACACAGGCTTTTTGCTGCTGCTCTCGCATCACGCAGACTTACTTGCCATGATCAACGCCGGACACATGGTTGCTGCAAGCCAGTTGGCAATCAAGCTGTTTCATAACGCCGGCGCGATGGGGATCAAACTCGTCAATCCCGGCTCGATGCAAACCATGGACGGACCCGCAGTCGATGTCCTGGATATCGATCAAACTGTCCAAGACATGCAGGCAACCCCACGCCAGGTGTTAACCTTCTTTCTGGATATCTCAGACAAACTCAACCTCGCACACCCAGTTCACATTCACTTACCCCAACTCGGCACGCCCGACAGTTCGCCGACCACCTGCCAATGGCTCGATGCGATGTCAGGTCGGCGTGCGCACATTGCTCATCTGCAATATCACTGTTATACCTACGACGAAGATTGGTATCTGCGAAGTGATGTCGAGCGTGTACTTAAACACTTACATGCCAACCCGCAGATCACCGCCGATGTCGGACTCACCTCGTTTGGCCCAGCGTATGGGATGACCGCGGACCTGGCGTTACATGATCGATTGGTTGAACTCTTTGGTGATGAAGTCGGTCCGACGCTGCGATTCCAATGGGAAGGGCGCACCAGCTTTGGACTTCAACCGCTGGATCGTGATCCTGCCAACCTCGGCTATGCCATGCAGTGGGCAACGGGTTTGGAACTGATCCTGCTTGTGGACAATCTCAATCAACTGTCACTGAGCATCGACTATCCCAACGGTGGGGCGATTGCCAGCTACCCGCAATTGATTCGCTGTTTGATGGATAAGTCCTACCGTGATGCAATTCTTGATCAGGCGCATCCTGCTGCAACACAGGCAACGCAACTCAAACGGATCACGCGCCAATTATCGTTTGACGAAATTCTTCAACTCACCCGCATTTCACCAGCACATGCATTGGGCCTGAAAAACAAGGGGAATTTGCACGTTGGCAGTGATGCGGATTGGGTGATCTATCCTGATAGCATCTTGAAGACGGGCGACTTTTCCCAATCGCCCACGCGCGTCATGATCAATGGCCAATTTCTCTGACACGCCCTCAATGCGTATACTCGCTAGCGCAGAACGCGATGAACAATCGCGACTTCCGTCACTCCCGCGCAGGCGGGAGTCCAGTGAAATGTGCAAGCGTCAACTGCATGCCACTGGATTCCCGGCTTTCCGGGGCGTGGGAATGACGAAATAGATTTCAATGTGACGATCAATTTAGCGAATTGCTATCGCTTGAATACAAGTAGTGAAAGACAGAACATGCGCATTTATATTCTCCGACATGGTGATCCGAATTATGCAGACGATGCTTTGACCCCGCGTGGCATTCCCGAAGCAAAAGCATTGGCCAACTTCATGAAGCATGAACAGGTCGATGAGCTTTATGCTTCGCCACGCGGTCGAGCCCAGGAGACTGCCAGCTACACCGCCAATCTCATGGGTAAGACGTTTACCACCGAAGACTGGACCACGGAGTTACAGCCGTTGTGTCAGCATGGGTATTGCGAATGGGATGCACATGGACATGACATTCGCAACGATGACTATCTGTCGGATATGCATGCGTATGACAAAGTCCCCACCATCGACCCGGCCTGGCTTGAGTCGATTCACACGACGATCCGCAAAGACTCTGATGCGTTTTTAGCCAAGTTTGGGTATGTTCGAGAAAATGGGGTGTATCGCGTGACGCAACCCAACGACAAACGCATTGCGATGTTCTGTCACGGCGGGTTTGGCAGTGCGTGGGTTGCATCACTGTTAGAGATCCCGTTGCCTTTGATGTGGTCGGGCTTCTTCATGCACACCACGTCGGTGACCTGCATTTTGTTTGATGAACGCAAGCCGGGCATCGCGGTCCCGCGGTGTCTGTATTATGGTGCGCTACCGCATCTGTATCACGAAGGCATTGAACCATCACAATCGGGGATCAAAGCCAATTACGATTAATCCTCATTGATGTGTTTCATCACATATCAGTGAAATTGAGCAGTACAACAATCACAACGATTCGTCATTCCCGCCTGCGGACATGATGCACGTCGTTTTTAAAGTTGAGCACCGGGTGTCAACCCGGTGCCCGTTGTGCATACGTTCATCCAAGGGGGCACCGGGGTCACACCCGGTGCTCAACTTGTCGAGCGTTGTGTCGAGTAAGTTCGACCCTTCAATCATCACGTACCATGCAAACACTTGTAAAACGACGTGCATCATGTTCCTGCGCGGGAATGACGATGTCTGATGGCGAATGGCGATTAAAGTTCGGGCTGATGTGGTAATCAATCAGCATTTGTCATTTGTTCCCTGATTTTCTCTTGGACTTTCATCTTCCAATCGTACAATGAAGGTGGCCTCTAACTCTCTTCACCTGGCCAGTATGTTGTCTTACGGACGACACGGCTGTCATTTATTCATTCATTTCAATGGTGAAGGAGATTTCAAATGTCTGATCAAGTTTTTCCGGAGCGGGTTTCGGAGGATTCCGATGGGTTGTCGGAGCAGGAACGTGCTACCTCGACAAGTTCTCAGGGGGCGAATGTTGCAGTAACAAGTCCGGGCGTGGGACAATCAACGCCATTGCATGGCCTCAAACTCACGGGGAGTTTGTTTTATCTGTTCAGTGCAACGTGCATTCTCATTGGGTTAACCAAAATTCTTGTCCCCATTTTCGATGCTGATGGCAGACTCACCGAGAAGCTATGGTCGATCGGTGCGATCAATGTCTATGAGTTGGGATTGCTTGCCGTCTTGATGCTGGTGATGTGGCGGAAGGTGTATGACGATGCGGTGTCGCTGGCAACATTGGTCGCAGCATTTCTCGTTGCCTCGGCGGTGACACTCAACGTGGTGGCTGCGCAGTTGCCCTGGGTGGTCATCGGACTTGGGGCAGGCGGGATGCTACTGTGTGTTGGGAAACTGGCGATAATCCGGCGGTTTGTGGTCGGGCGTTTCAAGCTCATGCCGCTACTGGTCATCGGCATACTCATGGCCGCCAATCTCGCGCTACCGGGCATCATGGGTTACGCCCAATCCAACGACGGGACCAACGGCCAGCTCCACGAGCTTTGGTACATGGGCTGGTGTTGGACGGTGGTGGGTTTACTGGTGTTATGCGTGGCAGCGATGATGAACGAACTGGAACTGTTTTTCCCGACGTTCACCACGCCGGTGATTCGTAGCAGCAATTTCCGGATGGTGTTTCTGGGGATCATTGTCGTTGCGAGTATCGGTCAGCAGTGGGCGATGCAGTGGGCATTTTTTCTCAAGGGTGGTTTGCCGGATTTGATCATGGCCTGGCCGTTACTGGTGATTGCGGTGGTTGCCTGGTCGGGTGTGACACAACGGTTAGCGGATTGGTTTTATGTGTTGGCGTTGCTGCTGCCGGGGATCACGGTGGTGTTGATTGATTACCTGTTGGATTTGACCGTGCCGATCACGTCGGTGTGGTCGATGATTGCACAACCTGTGGTCGCGATTGCCATCTCGGGAATCCTGGTTTTGATTCTGGCAAGGCGGTACCCGTGGTGGTTACTGACTTCATTGGCGGGATGTTATTTTCTGGCTGCGGTGTATGTCTGGCCCAACCGGATCAGTGAGTTTGGTTTGACACCAAAGCAATGGGTGTGGGCAAGCTTTGTGATCTCAGCGGTGCTTGCGATGGGCTTGCGACATTACCTGACGCGGCTATTGGTATCGGTGACGGGGGGTTGGGTGATCCTGACCTTGCCGGTGATTGGGATGTGGTTTGAACACACGACGGATAACGCGTGGGTGTTCTTGTTTTTGATGCCGACGGTATTGTGCTCGTTGACGTTGTGTTGTTACAGGCGGACCGTACCGTTGCGTCTGACGGTGGCATTGCTACTGCTTGGGGTGTTGTGTGTGATGATTCTGATTGAAGGTGTCGATACGGACATGCTCGCAACGAACTGGAGCCTGGTTGCGTTGGCCTGGTCGGTGGTTTTGGCATGGTCGCATCGACGTTGGCTGCTTGTTTTGCCGGGGCTGGTTCCCTTGTTTTCGGTGATGTATTGGATGACGCGCAGCGAGCCGGGCTGGCAGATGGTGGCAGCGAGTTTCCTGCTTTTACTCGTGGGAATGCTGGTGAGTTGGCAACGGTCACATTCACAGAATGCCTGAAAAGCAGGTGTTTTTATCAACGATTCAACACGGGATGTCAGCGGATGTCCCGTGTTTTTGTTTTGCCTTGTCAGAGGATTTGCCCGCTGGATCACAATCGGTGAAAATTGCCTCTTTACCATTTAAATTCAGGAGTGTCAGCCATGTCCAAGCTCGTTTTCCCGGATCAGTTCGTTTGGGGGACCGCGACCGCCAGCTATCAGATTGAAGGTGGCGTCCGCGAAGGCGGTCGTGGCCCGAGTATATGGGACGCGGTGTGTTACACGCCCGGCCGCGTGTTGAACATGGATAATGGTGATGTGGCATGCGATCACTTTCACCGTTTCAAAGATGACATCTCGCTGATGAAAGAACTCGGACTCAAGGCATATCGCTTCAGTCTGGCCTGGCCGCGCATCATTCCCGCAGGTTTTGGTGATGTGAATGAGCAGGGCGTTGCGTTTTACTCGGAGTTGATTGACTGCTTGTTGGATGCTGGGATCACGCCATGGGTGACGCTGTATCACTGGGATTTACCTTTGGTGTTGCAGACGGAGTTTGACGGTTTGATCAATCCTGATTTCCCGGATTGGTTTGCAGCCTATGCCGACGTGTGTTTTGATCGGTTTGGTGATCGCGTCAAGAACTGGATCACACTCAACGAACCTTGGTGTTCATCGGTGCTGGGTTACGGCATTGGCGTGCATGCACCGTGTCGCAAGATGGATACCGCTGAAGCGTACATGGCTGCACATCAACTGCTCCGCGGTCATGGCAAAGCAGTGCAGCTTTACCGCAGCAAGTATCAATCACAGGCAGGCAGCATCGGCATCACCAACAACTGTGATTGGCGTGAACCGTTGACCGATGCCATTACGGATCAGGCAGCTGCGCAACGCTCATTGGAGTTTTTCCTGGGCTGGTTCTGTGATCCGATTTACAAGGGCGATTACCCGCAGGTGATGCGTGATATGGTCGGTGATCGGTTGCCCAAATTCACCGATGCGGATAAAGCCATGATCAAAGGTTCAAGCGATTTCTTTGGTTTGAATCATTACACGACGATGCTTGCCAGCGAACCGACGGAGCAAGTTGTTGAACGGAACATCGCAGGCAACGGTGGGATCTCTGAAGACCAGAATGTCACGCTCACCGAAGATCCAAGTTGGCAGAAGACCGACATGGATTGGAATGTCGTCCCCTGGGGCAGCGCCAAGTTGCTTAAGTGGATTGATGAGCGTTACGATCATCCGCCGATTTACGTGACGGAAAACGGTTGTGCCTATGACGTGCCGGTGATTGATGGGGTTTGCGATGACCCGCAGCGGTTGGATTTCTTTAAGAGTTATCTCACCGCGATGCATGGTGCGATTGCCGATGGCGTGGATCTGCGGGGCTACTTCGCATGGTCTTTCATGGACAACTTCGAATGGTCCTGGGGCTACACCAAACGCTTTGGCCTGGTGCATACCGATTATTCAACCCAGCAGCGCATCGTCAAGAACTCCATGAAGTGGTATTCGCAGGTTGTGCAGTCCAACGCGATTGCAGAATAGATCAGATTCATCACCCCGGTATTTGATGTCTCATCAGTTCAGATTTGTCGGGGTGTCATCTGGAAAGTTATTTTCCGGATGGTTCATGGACATCATTTGATTGATCACCTGCGTGACCGGATGGTCATTGAATTGGCTGGGTAGAATCCATTGTGGATCAAGTGGGCCAACCTCGATGTCATTTTTGATTCGGGCCGCCTTGAGATACATGGTGCCGGTGGAGGTTCCCATTGCCTTGGCCAGTGCGCTTGATTTCATGTAAGGTTCGGTAGCCGGATCACTCAGGAAATTGGCCTGTCCGATGAGATAGAGAATGCCTGCTGCCCAGCTTTGGGGTTTACCTTGACGCCATGGGAATTGGGGAATCATGGTCAAATGAGCCAGCAGGTTGTAACCGAGCATTTTGTATTCGTCGGTCAAATGTTCATCTGTACATTCGTCGATCAAGGTTGCGATATCCAGAAAACGTTCCTTCTCGACACCGACGTACATAGCCAGCAGTTTTTCAAGATGCAATTCCGAATTGTACGGCCGGACTTCACCGTAGGGTAACGGTTTGATGCCGTCCCATTCCTCATCATCATCGTCGTCGATGGTGTCCAGATCGTCATCGGGGTCAAAGTACTGCGGGGGGCTGGCACCGATCCGCTCGGTGATGCGCGGGTAGGGTTCCTTATCCGGTGGGGAACTGATTTTTATCAACTCAATCTGATGCCACCAGTCATCACCAAAATCAAACCAATAGCCGAATATGTCGTTCTGCTTAAGCCCCAACGATCCAAGACTGGCGTCGACCGTACCGGGCTTGGGGGATTTGCGTTTGGAGGGCAGCGTTGCCATGTCCGCTTCATATTCCAATGCCATCGGCAAAGCGTATCGTTTGCCGTCAGGATCATGCGGGCCTTTGCCACCGATCTGGAATTCGTACATGTGTTCATCAAAGCGATCGAAGGCCGCAAAAATCGCTTCATGCAGATCTTCGAGTGTCTGATCGGAGCGAATTTCAATGGTGCGTTCCACGCTTGGGTTTTGTCTCAGAAAGGATTCGGATACGAGACCTTCGAGTAAGAACACATTCAATGTGAACACGCTGACTTGATCGCCATCGGTTTGGTCGTCAGATTTTTCGGTTGGCGCCATGATGATTTTTCGTCCTGTTATCGATCAGTTTGTGTACCTTGATCATAACAAGAGTCCGGCAGAGATAAACTCGCTGATTGGCATGGGTGCAGATTATTCGTCACCCGTTTCGAGGATGGCCATGAAGGCTTCCTGCGGGATGTCCACGGAGCCGATGCGCTTCATGCGCTTCTTGCCTTCCTTCTGCTTTTCGAGCAGTTTGCGTTTACGGGACACGTCACCGCCGTAACACTTGGCGGTCACGTTTTTGCGCATCGCAGAGATCGATTCGCGGGCGATGATCTTGCCACCGATGGCACACTGCAGCGGGATTTCGAACATGTGCCGATCAATCTCACCCTTGAGTCGCTTGAGCAAGGCACGTCCGCGGAACTCGGCTTTACTGCGATGCACGATCAGGGAAAGTGCGTCGACCTTATCACCATTAATCAGAATGTCGATCTTGCAGAGATTGTCCTTCTGGAAGCCGGTGAGTTGATAGTCCATGGTCGCATAGCCACGCGACAGGGACTTGATCTTGTCGAAGAAGTCATAAATGATTTCAGCGAGCGGCAAATCGTAGTGCAGAATCTGACGTGTTTCAGACAGGAACTGTTGCTGCTTGTAGACACCGCGACGGTTTTCGCAGAGCTTCATCAGGTCACCAATAAACTCATTGGGAATGATGAACTCGCAACGTACGATCGGCTCGCGGATTTCAACCACCTGTGACATGTCAGGTAAATCTGCCGGGTTGGTGATCTGGATCACTTCCTTACCTGAGAGCAGAATTTCATACGTAACCGTCGGCGCGGTCTGAACGATGTTAACCTTGCCTTCACGTTCCAAACGTTCCTGGATGATCTCCATGTGGAGCATGCCCAGGAAACCACAACGAAAACCAAAGCCCAGCGCGTCGGAGTGGTTGGGCTGGAAGGTGAAGGAAGCATCATTTAATCGCAACCGCTCGATGGCATCGCGGAGCACTTCGAACTGTGTATCGCCAGCAGGGTAGAAGTCACAGAACACCATCTGCTGCGGTTCCTGGTAACCTGGCAGCGGTTCGTCTGCTGGATACAGGTCGAGGGTGATGGTGTCACCGATGTTCACATCGTCCAGTGATTTGATCGATGCCACTGCATAGCCCACCTCGCCCGCGCTGAACTCATATTTGGTCATTGGCGTCATCTTGGGTGTGAACTTGCCGATCTCACCGATGGTGTGCGTGCGGCCGGTGGACATCATGCGAATGCGGTCGGTGGATTTGAGCTTGCCGTTCATGAGACGGAAGTAGAGCACCACGCCGCGGTAGTCGTCATAGATGCAGTCGAAGATCAGGGCCTGTGTTTTCTTATTTTCGTCACCCTTGGGGCCGGGGAATTTTTCGCAGATGGCATCGAGTAATTCCTGAATACCCTGGCCGGACTTGGCGGAGCAGAAGATGCAGTCTTCTGCGGGGATGCCCAGAATCTGTTCCAGTTCCAGGGCGACTTCTTCGGGTTGGGCGGAGGGCAGGTCGATCTTGTTGATGACGGGGATGATTTCCAGCCCGGCTTCGACGGCGAGATACGTGTTGGCAACCGTTTGGGCTTCGACACCCTGCGTGGCATCGACAACGAGGACCGCGCCTTCGCAGGCGGTCAGGGCGCGGGAGACTTCGTAGTGAAAGTCGACATGGCCGGGCGTGTCGATGAAGTTGAGCATGTACGTTTCATCGTTGAACTTGTGTGCAACTGTGACAGCAGAGGCCTTGATGGTGATACCGCGTTCGCGTTCCAGATCCATGCCATCGAGGAATTGCTCGCGCATTTCACGGTCGGTGATGGTGCCTGTGGCCTGGAGCATGCGGTCAGCCAGCGTACTCTTGCCATGGTCGATGTGTGCGATGATACAGAAGTTACGGATCTTCACAGCGGGTCTTTCCAGTCGGTTATAAACAACGTTCAATCCGAAGCCTGCGTTAGGTAGCGGATCGAGTCGGGTATTGTAACAGGAACTGGTGATTTTTGGGATAGGAAGTTTTTGTCCCGTCAGGCGAGCCGCGTTGCCCCCGAAAGTCAACGCGGGATGAAGCGCAGCTCAACTTGGATTTTCACGTACGTCATGATCGGCTTGGATACTTTAGCCTTGATGCTGGCAGGCTTGAGTCTGTGTATCAAAATCTATTTTTGCAGAATACGCGACTTTCTGACCGATGTGTCCTATAATGACATGACCTTTCAAGGGCGATTCATGCCCTTTGTGTTCAGGACGGGCTTGTCGGATCTTTGTCCAGGCTCGGTTAGTGTTTTGTAGTGCATTTAGGTTTTAGGTTTTCGGTTTTCTCGAAGTCTTAAACAGTTTCACTTTTGTCTACTGTTCGGATATGGGGAAATATTTGACGCGGTCGGTGCGTTATTCGTTACGAGAGAAGCGAAGCGTGCCCATCTCATTTCAAGGCGTTGGCTGCATGTTGGACGCACACCTGTCTGGAGACAGGATTGCAGCAAGCGTGAGTTTCGTTCGGGAAAAGAGGGCTGTCACCATGACACAGCAACATGACGAGCTGAAGCCCGGGGCAAAGCAGGAGGCTGGCCAGAAGTTATTCGACGGGCGTGAGTCCGTGGATTTGATTGAGCTTGGATTGCGCGAAGACATCGACTGGGAAGCCGAAGGTCAGCGCGTTCTGAAAATGCTCAATGAACCCATGGGTCAGCAACTGTCCAAACCGACGCGTGCTGCGTGATCCGGTTACATCTCTGAATTTGAATCAGACATGATGACAGGTCGATATCATCAACCCAACCCGCCATATTAACGATCAACATGCGTGAATCGGACGGGGCCATATGGACACGCTTGGTGTTTTGCATCAAGACAAATTCTCACGCCAAGCCCGCAAAGTCGCAAAGTAAAGCTTTTGTTATCACTTGGCGGCTTTGCGTCTTGAGCGGAGTGGGCGTGAGGATGGTTTGAATCATCGTTTGCAAAAGAACATGGATAAAGCCGTCATACACGGACCGCTTGTTTTGAAAATCAGTATTCACCCACGGAAAAAATGGGCTTGTTCTGTTTGATGGCCTCAAACTTTCGAACTCGCAACAATGAAATCGCATTCAAGTCCCAGCCATTTTGCACATTCGGGATCAGTTGCTATTTTTAGTTTCCATGTCGCAACAATCCTTCCGTAACGTGCTGTTCATCATTGCTGACGACTGGTCGCCCATCGCCGGTTGCTATGGCAATGATGTCATCAAGACCCCCAACATCGACAAGCTTGCAAACAAAGGCGTGGTCTTCGATCAAGCCTTCTGCACGTCACCATCCTGTGCGGTGAGTCGTGCCTGCATCATGACCGGCCAGCACGCCCACACGCATGGCCAGTTCGGTCACTGCCACAGCATTCACGGTTTCCAGACGTTGCCCGACATGCTTACCACGCCCAAGCTTCTGGGTGATAATGGCTATGCCACCGCGCTGATCGGCAAGTGTCACACCAAGCCCGATGACGTGTATCCGTTTGAGTACAAGCGTTGTGACATGCCCCTGAATCTTGGGCAGGTGATTACCGATCACTTTGAACTGTTTCTGAAAGTCAACGCCAGGAACCGACCGTTTTATGCCCATGTTGCCAGCGGTGATCCGCATCGTGCAGGCGGTGAAGGTGAACCTGGTGCACGCTTTGGCAATGGGCCACAGGAAAATCACACACCAGTGAAATACGATCCGGCAGATGTGGTGGTGCCGGACTTCCTGCCGGACAACGAAGCGACGCGCACCGATTTGGCAAATTACTACCAGGCGATCTCACGCTACGATGAAACCGTTGGCAAGGTGCTCCAGGTGCTCGAAGACTCCGGCCGTGCCGATGAGACATTGGTCATCGTCACCACCGATCATGCCATGCCCTACCCCGGCGCCAAGGCATCGAGTTATGACACCGGTCATCGCTGCCCATTCATCCTGTATCACCCCGACATGAAGCAGGGCGGCTCACGTTGCGGTGCCTTGATGAACTGGGTGGACATCTATCCCACATTACTGGATTGGACCGGCGTGGAGTATCCGGCGGATGCCATGCCCCTTGCCGGTCGCAGCGTGTTACCCATTGCAGAAGATGACTCGGAGAAGCCAGGCAATGGCGAATGGGAACAGACGTACACATCACACGTGTTCCATGAAGTCACCAACTACTTCCCGTATCGCGTCATCCGACGCCGCCAATACAAGCTGGTGCATAATCTCGCTTGGCAGTTACCGATGCCGTTACCTTCGGACCTCTTCCGCAGCCTGACCTGGAAAAATGTCCGCGAGCAGGGCATCTCGAAGTTAGGTAAACGCGACATCAAGGCATACCAGAACCCGCCGCGTGAAGCGTTGTATGACATTGAGGCTGATCCGATGGAAACTGAAAATCTCATCGACAAGCCCGAATTACAGGACATTGTTAAAGAGATGCGCCAGGAACTGCTGGACTTCCGCGTCCGCACGCTTGATCCGTGGCTGGAGTACACGCATCAAGCTGGTGATCACGAAGATCTCAAAGCCAAGCGGTAATAACTGGCTTTCACCACAGAGTCACAGAGGCGCAGAGATAAACAAGGCAGAGAAAAAATCTCTGTTTTTGCTCTGTGCCTCTGTGACTCTGTGGTTCATTCCAAAGCGACAAATACGTGACGATCACTTCGCCTTACGACGTTCCGGCTGTGCAATCGTCATGACCACCTGTTGCGTGATGGAGCATTGGTTGATGACGTCGGCTAAGAGTTGGGCGACGTGGGAGGCATCACTTTGTGAGACTTTGCCATTGCGGCAAGCGGTGCGGATTTGCTGCAGGGAATCGCTTGCAACCGAGACGCATTGAATCGCTGCATCCAGGGCATCTTCCGGGCCGACGCGACCGTCATGGTTCACATCCAGATCACCGGCATTTTGCGTGACCGTCCAGGGCGTGCCTGCGATGAACGCGGTGAGGATCGCAAGCTGGGCATTGGGGTCAGGCAGGTGATGGAGAATCAGGCGAATGCTGTCAAAGTCCGGCTCGCTTTCACCATTGATCCAACGATAGATCGTTGAGGAGGAAACACCTGCCATCTCACCAAGATCTTTGGCGGTGGTGGCGTTGGCATCAATGAGTTTTTGCAGGGTCGGTGCGAGCAGTCTGGCCATCAAAACATCTCCATCTTCCAGTTACAGATAGTATAGTCCTTTGGGATGAGACTGTGTATCAGATTGTGTGCTGATTGACGTCAAATATGTGTATTCATTACGTTTTCAGGCGAGCCGCGTTGTGTCAACGCGGGATTGAGCGAAGCTCAAATGTAAGATGAAATCTTGCCATGGCATGCAGATGATGACCTTCGTCATTCTTCCGTTGACACAACGCAGCTCGCTTGATTGCTTCAGTGAGACGAAGTATCACATTCCAAATAGGATGATGACATAATCCCTCTTTCAAATTGCTACAATACACAAATGTCTGTTAAGCGACCCCATATCATTTTGTTTAATCCCGATCAGTGGCGTGGTGATGTGCTCGGGCACATGGGTAACCCTGCTGCAGTGACGCCGAATCTCGATGCATTTGCCAGGACGGACGCTGTCTCCTTTCGGCATGCCTACTGTCAGAACCCGGTCTGCACGCCCAGTCGATGCTCCTTCATGTCCGGCTGGTATCCGCATGTGCAAGGCCATCGCACGATGTACTACGCGATGCACAAGGACGATCCAGTCCTGCTGCGAACCCTGAAAAACAGTGGGTATCACGTGTGGTGGGGGGGCAAGAATGATTTGATCGCAGGTCAGGAAGGTCACGACGACGTCTGTGATGTGTATTACGATGCGCCGGAAAAAGTGCATCGCACGTGGATGATCGACAAACAAAATCAATGGCGGGGCCAGACCGACAAAGACAATTACTATTCGTTCTACGTTGGCCAATTACCACATACCGACGGTCATGATCATTATCACGATTCAGATTGGGCCAATGTCATGGGGGCGATCGAGACGATTCGCAACTATGACAAGGACTCGGACAAGCCGCTGTGTATTTTCCTGCCGTTGACGTACCCGCATCCACCATATGCTGCGGAAGCCGAATATTACGACATGATCGACCCCCGGAAGTTGCCCCCGCGTATTCCAGCACCGAAGGACTGGTCAGGGTATGCATCGATGCTCAAGGGCATTTACCAGATGCAGCGGTTGGGGGATTGGGATGAAGCGCGCTGGACGGAACTGCGTCGGATGTACTATGCCATGTGCGCCCGCGTGGACCACCAGTTTGCCTTGGTGATGCAGGCCCTCAAAGACGCAGAGATGTACGATGACTCCGCGGTGTTCATGTTTTCGGATCATGGTGATTACACTGGCGATTACAGCGTGGTTGAAAAATCACAGAATGGTTTTGAAGACTGTCTCACCCGTGTGCCGTTCCTGTTTAAGCCACCCGCGGAGTTTGGTGTAAAGCCCGGCATCAGTGATGCGATGGTTGAACTCATCGACATGCCTGCCACTGTTGAGGAACTTGCAGGGATCACGCCGGAGCATACGCACTTTGGCAAATCCCTGTTACCCGTCGCAACCGGTCAAAGCAATATGCATCGTGATGCGGTCTTCTGCGAAGGCGGACGTTTACCCGGCGAAGATCAGGCCATGGAGTTCGGCCCCGGCGGAGAGTTGCGTGATGCGTCGAACCTGTATTACCCACGCATGCACTTTCAGCAGGGCGAAGGTATCGAACATCACAAGGCGACCATGTGTCGAACCGAGCATTACAAGTACATCGCCCGCATGAGTGAGTCCGACGCATTTTATGATCTGGACAACGATCCATTTGAGCAGAATAATCTCATTGACCACCCCGATTGGCAACAGCAGATTAACGCTCACCGCCTGAGAATGTTACATTGGTATCAACAAACCTGTGATGTGGTGCCGGTCAAACAAGATGATCGTTCGTTCGCAAAATAAAGAGATAACAGCATGATCCTGCTCATCNATAATTACGACAGTTTTACTTACAACCTGGTGCAGCGCATCGGGGAGTTGTTTGTTGGTAAAGAAGATGCCCCGGAACTCAAAGTCGTCCGCAACGACAAGATTACCGTCGAAGAAGCTCTCCAACTCAACCCGACGCACGTGATCGTCTCCCCCGGCCCGTGTACGCCCTGTGAAGCAGGTGTCAGCGTGGAGATCATCAAAGCCTTTGCTGGCAAGGTTCCGCTGCTTGGCGTTTGTCTTGGCCATCAATCCATTGGCCACGCGTTTGGCATGACTGTCGATCGCAACACGCACGTGATGCATGGCAAGACCTCCGAAATCCATCACGACGGTAAAGGCTTATTTGCCGGACTGAAAAACCCGACCACCTGCACCCGGTACCACAGCCTGGTGATCCTGCCTGACACACTCGATGACGAACGCTTTGAGAAAACAGCATGGACCGACGAAGGCGAAATCATGGGCGTCCGTGCCAAGGCCGGTGTCTTTGGTGATGCCCCCATCGAAGGCGTGCAGTTTCACCCCGAAAGCTTTCTCACCAAGGAAGGCCCGCAAATGCTCGCCAACTTCCTGGGCGTCCAGGTCCCCGTCAAGCAAACCGCTTGAGTGACAACACAGCACGAAAACAAAAAGAGCCAACATAGTCGTCATACCCATCGCTTATTGACAGCAGCAGGACTTGGGTTTGATCGCAGCAACACCAACACTGGTCAGATAGTCCGCTGGAGATTCCCCATCGGGTAAGACATCGTTGATTTTGCGATACAGTTCATTGCCTGAGTCCATCAATGCTTTGACATATTCGGGCTTGGGCTTGAGGATTACGCTGACGAGGCCTGCATCCTGGACCATCTGCTTGTAATCATCCATGAGAATCGCACCAGCCACACAACCGACATAGGATTGGGCGATGTCGTGCGCTTCGGGTGGCAAGGGTTTGAACAACGCCATATCCGATGCTGCGACGATCCCACCGGGCTTGAGAACGCGAGCGATTTCTCGCCAGACCTGCTGTTTGTCTGGCGAAAGATTGATCACACAATTGCTCATTACCACGTCGATGGTGTTGTCGCCCACAGGCAGATGTTCAATTTCACCCAGACGAAATTCGACATTGGATAAGCCGGTGGTCTTGGTGTAATGATCCGTGTTATCTCTTGCCTTTGAGAGCATCGCAGGCGTCATGTCCACACCGATGACGTGGCCGGTCTCGCCGACCTTGGGGCCAGCAAGGAAGACATCAAAGCCACCACCACTGCCAAGGTCCAGCACAATCTGTCCTTCCTTGAGTGCAGCGATTGCAGCCGGATTGCCACACGACAAACCCATGTTCGCCCCGTCAGGTAACGAGGCGAGTTGCTGAGCGTCATAGCCGATGGACTCAGCAAGTTTCTGAGCTGAGAGATGATCCTGATCCGGGCCGCCGGAAAATGAACTGGGACCACAGCAGCAACTGGACGTCTGAGCGACTGCGGTATATCCAGCCTGCACTTTTTCACGGGTTTGATGGGCATTGTCGGACATGGTTTTAATCCTTTGTTCTTCAGGCGAGTCGCGTCGTGTCACCGCGGGATTCCACGGAGTCGAAATTCATTCCACACCAACCGCTTCGAATCAACACGACGTGAGCTTCGCTCAATCCCGCGGTGGCACACCGCGGCTCGCCTTAATGGCTGTATCTCAGCGACCTCAGCGGTTCAAAATAAAAAAGCGGTCATTTCGCAATTATACGAAATGACCGCTTGGTGTGTTCAATTATTTTTGTGTTTTTAGTCGATGCCCTGGTCTGCCAACCAGCGTTCGGCATCGATAGCGGCTTTGCAACCCATGCCCGCAGCGGTGATCGCCTGCTTGTAGGTTTCGTCTGCACAGTCACCTGCAGCAAACACGCCTTCGACGGAAGTGAGGCTGCGCTGACCTTCGGTGAGTTTGAGGAATTTTTTTTCTGTCAACTCAATTTGGGCCGGATCAAGGAAGCCAGTGGCCGGGGTGTGACCAATGGCCATGAACAGGCCCTTGACTGGCAACTCAGACTCTTCGCCGGTTTGGGTGTTCTTGAGTTTCACGCCTGTGATCTTGTCTTCACCGAGCACGTCGATGACCTGACTGTTCCAGACCGGTTCGCACTTGGGATTGTTGAGTACGCGATCGGCCATGATCTTCGAGGCACGGAATTCATCACGACGATGGATCACGTAAACCTTCGAAGCAAACTTGGTCAGATAGCTGGCTTCTTCCATGGCACTGTCACCGCCACCGACCACAGCAAGGGGCTGATCGCGGAAGATGGGAAGGGCACCATCACAGACGGCACAGGCGGAGACGCCGCCGCCGGTTGTAGCCAAACGCATTTCGTTTTCCAGGCCCAACCAGTTGGCTGTCGCACCGGTGGCAACGATGACGCTGTGCGCCTTGATCGTGGACTTATCCGAGAGTTCCAGCGTGAAGGGGCGCTGCGAGAGATCACATTTGACAACATCCAGTGACTTGACGCGCGTCTCAAAACGCAGTGCCTGCTTCTTGATGTCTTCCATCATCTGCGGGCCCTGAACACCTTCAGGATAACCGGGAAAGTTTTCGACTTCGGTGGTGAGCATGAGCTGACCGCCGGGGAGAATGATGCTGGGGCTGGTCTTGGGGACGCCTTCGAGCACCAGCGGATCGAGATTGGCGCGTGCCGTGTAAATCGCAGCGGTCCAACCTGCAGGTCCGGAACCGATGATGACAACCTTTTCGACGTTCTCGTTTTGATCGCTCATGAAAATACCTTGTTTTGCCTTGTCGTTGCTAGAATTCGATTGTTTGTGTTACACGACTTACTCACAGCAACATTTGATTATTCCCAAATGAGCGTGTGATGCAATTTAGAATTATTATAAATTACGGTCGGCTTTGCAAACGGAAGACAACATCGAATTCAAAGAACGAATGCGCGGGGTGACCTTGTTTCAAGGCTGGCAGGTAGCGCACTTCCCGACACGCCTTGATGGCGGCTGCATCAAAACGGTCATAGCCACTGGAACAGGTGACCACCACGCTGCGTGCAAGACCTGTCGCGGTCACTTCAACTTTGACCGTGGTCGTTCCTTCAATCCCTCGGCGGCGATAGAGCATCGGATACACCGGGGCTAACGGGTCAGCCAATCTTGCCTGCGTGGTGACACCCTGGGGCATTGTCGTGCTGTTGGATTCGACGGACTGCGGGGCAGGTGTGACCTGCTGCGTGGCTTGGTCAGCAGGTTCGACGAGTTGATTCTCAGGCAGATCTATCATCACAGCTTCATGTTCAATGACCGGGCTGTTTGTTGTTTTAGGCAGTGGCGTTGGCTTGTGTGAGGTCTGCACATCACGCACGGTTGGTTCATGCAATGGCGGTAACATCGCCTGCGTCGGATCAATCACCGGTGCTGCAAGGGCGATGTCTTCATACAACATCGACTCTATGAAGTCCGATGGATCGTTTTCCTCGACAGGCTGTGTTTTTTGCTGTGATTGTTGGCGTTGAGCCTGTTGTGCTTGACTGTCGACCGATGCAACGAGATTAATCATCACTGCGGCATGTCCCTGTTGCTGGGGCACCTCAGCGGTATGCGTTGGGTCACCAAAGAACAGCAACGAGGCGTGAAGCGTCACGCTGATCCCAAAGGCAAGGATGTACCACAATGTTTTCATTACGGACTTTCCTGCTCCAACTCAAACGAAACCGTCTTGTATCCTGCACCACGCAGTCGATCCAACACCTTCAGCGAAATCCCAAGGTCCGATGCCTGATCACCGGCAATGAAAATCGGGATTTGCTGATCGTCGCCTGCCAACAACAACATGGCGCTTTTGACCTGTGATACCGTTTGATTCAATGTCACGATCACACCATCGACACTGATTTGATTTTGAGCATCAATGGTGATGTTCACGTAATCCTTGCGGCTGACCTGAGCGCTGCCACCGGTGGGTAAGGACACTTCAATGCCGCGATGCACCACCATGCTCAACATCGCATAGACAAAAAACACCAGCAACAAAAACACCACGTCAATGAGTGGCAGAAATTCCACGCGCGCTTTACGGTCTTCAAAGCCGGTCTTAACTTCCATCATCAACCTCCGAATCATGCGAAGGTTTGGCGATGGCCAGTTCCAATTGTGTGGCAAAGTCAGCGATCAACTCCGCCTGTTTTTGCAGCCTGGACAGGAAATAATTCATCGGCAGCAGACTGATCACCGCGACCGTCAGACCTGCGGCCGTGGTGATCAGCGCCTGGGCGATACCACCGAGCACCGCCTGCGGGTTTTGAATCCCCGCATCGCTTAGCAGGTTAAACGAGTCAATAATCCCCATCACCGTGCCCAGAATCCCAAGCAGGGGGGCGACCGTCACAATGGTGTCGAGAATGTTGATCCCGCGTTTGTCGAGCTTGAGTTGTCGCGCTGCCGCCAATTGCATCGCCTCGGTCTCCCGGCCCGAAGCTGCGTGCTTCAATCCTTCATGAAGCACGCAGCACAGCGGACACTTGGGATGAGATTCGGCGATACCGAAAGCCTCGCCACGCTTCTCAGCGGAGACGAGACGAATGATCTGGCTTGCTGCTTGTGGGCGACGTGCTACCGTCCGACGGACCCCAAAGGCAAGCCGTTCAAGAATCACGGTCAACGCCAAAAGCGAACAGGCAAGTAGTGGCCACATCAGTGGTCCGCCTTTGTCAAAAAGTTCGCTCATGGTGTTGATCCTTCCATTTAACCACCTCATTTGTGAGGCGATGATGTCACTTAAAAACTGATCTTTACGCCGGCATACGCACTGGCGTCAGCGGTGTTGTATCCGTAAAGGTCTTGATATTGCTGGTTAAACAGATTGATCACGCGGCCGAAGACTTCGACGTTGTCCGTCACTTTGTAGCTGCCTGCGAGATTGACGATGACATACGAATCCGCTTTGCCACCGTTATCATCACGGGTCGATGCACCGAGGAGCGAGAGGGTTGCCTGTGCTTTATTCTCCAGGAATTGCTTGGTCAGATCGAAGCTGTAGCTATGCAAAGGGCGACGCCAGAGACGGTTGCCATCTTGCGGGCCGAAGCTGCCATTAGGGTCGAGGACTTCACTGTCGGTGTAAGTGTAGTTGAACGTCGCAGCGAGGTCTTTGGCAGGTTTGAATTGGAGGAAGGTTTCGACGCCTTGCGTGCGTGCTTTACCCATGTTTTCAACGACCATTGCAGTGCTGTCATAAAAGATCAGATCGTCGATGGTGTTCTGGAAGAAGGTCGCACCGATGCTGAGTTTTTCATCAAGCAGGGGTTGTTCAATGCCGATGTCCCAGCCCATGGATGTTTCCGGTTCGAGGTTGAGATTATTGACGAAGCTGCCGGAGTCATAGACTTCGGAGATTGACGGGGTCTTGAAGCCAGTGCCTGCTGAGGCACGGAAGATGGTATGGGTTGAAGGCAGGATATACGCCCCCGCCAGCTGGTAGGTCACTTCACTGCCGTACTGTTCATGGTCGATGAAACGCAAGCCTGCGTTCACAGTTAAGTCGTTGGTGATCCGCCATTGGTCTTGGATGTAGAGACTGTAGCTGTGGGAGGTATAGGTTTCGTCGGAGTTACCGAAGGGCGAGGTGTAAGCAAATTGACCACGGTCTTCGTTGTAGGCAATGCCGAAGACAAGGGTGTTTTTGTCGTTGATGAACAACTGGTTTTGCCAATCGATTTCATAGTTGCGGCCTGTGAAGTCGCTGGGCAGGTACGTACTTGCACCATCGTTGGTATCACGACGGACTTGATTCAGTGAGAAAGCAATTTTGCTTTCAAGTTGACCATCAAGGAAGTAGAACTTGGGTTCGACCTTGAATGCAAACTGTTCGAAGATGGTCTGGTATGCATCGGTGTCATAGAACGTGCTGTCGATTTCGGTGTCGGCTTTGGTGAAGTGGAAGACCAGGTCGAGTTCGAACATGTCAGCAGGCGTAACCCCGATCAAACCATGGAAGGTTGCGTTGCGGTAGGGATCGTCTTCGCCATCGGTTGTGGCTGATGAGAAGTTTCCTGCGTCGATGCGTGTGCCTGAAAGGGAGTAGTTGAAGCTGTCATCTCCGCCACCGATGTAAAGTTGCTGGGTGGTGGTTTGGTAGGAGCCGGTTTCGATGGTGTATGAACCATTGATGGGACCGTTGCCACGTTTGGTGGAGACGTTGACCAGGCCCCCCATGGCTTCGGAGCCGTAAAGTGAAGACTGCGGGCCACGGAGCACTTCGACGCGGTCGATGGATGTGGTGGTCAGGTAGTCGAAGGTTGCCGTGTTGCCGATGGAGGAGGCGTCGTGGAGTTTGATGCCGTCAATGCGGAGCAACGTGTGGTCGGATTCAGCACCACGGATAAAGACCGTTGCCTGCGAACCCAGACCACCGCTGCGACGCACGTGAACACCCGGGACATGGGAGAGCACATCTGCGATGTCCTGGTCCTGACGTTGCTGGATTTGCTGTGAGTCGATGACGGTGACAGACGAGCCGACATTTTCCTGTGCGGTGTCGATGCGGGTTGCGGTGACGATGACCTGTGGCCGAGCGGATTGGGTTTGCTCGGATTCCGACTCGGAAGTGGTTTGTGCAAACAATGGGCTTGCGATGAGTGTGCTGGCCAAAAGGTACCGGGACAAAGTGGAAAAACGAACCATGCGATATAGCTCCCTGGTTCTGATTCGCGCAGAACCTGGCCCGAATCATGAAAAGTAAATCGGTGTACTCGCAGGGCAAAAAGAGACGGGTGTGCAAACGCTGCCGGGCCGATGTCAGACTAGCCCACCCGAGTCGTCCCAAAAGCGCGAGGACTACCACTCGGTCATCACAGGCAGGTCTTCCGGCTTAGCCCGTCGTCTGGCACCTTCCCGACAGAGCACGTTGCATGCTTGTCAGTGGTCACTGCCAGACGCTGTTTTCACCTGTTTTGTCAGTGAAAACCGGGTCATCACGGCGGCGCGTCCGCGGAGGATTCGTCGAAAAATCGACTCGCCTCGCTTCCCTTTTCAGCCTCTGAGTTTCAAAAAAGACAGAGGCAACCTGAATTGACTGGCCCCAATTTAGCGAGACGCAACACATTGAGCAAGTGAAAAAAGACACACCGACGAAGTTTGTCTTCGCCGGTGTGTCGGTGGTGGGAACGGAGAATGTGTCGTGTGATCGATACGTCAAACCGCTTGCGGTTCAGCGCGATCTCATTAGGGGTTATGTCGAATGAGTTGATGTTGGTGTGTCACCATAGATCATAAAGTTCCACCGTTGTGGGACCGAACCAACCGAGATTGAACTTCATCGTTTCCTCGCCGGTACCGGTGCTCAGATACAGGTGCGCTGCAGAGTGTTCGATTTCCCATGCATCAACATGGCCGTCCACCCAGGCAACGTTAGCCGTCTGGCCGTTGTGTCGGAAGTGCGTGGTGGGTGTCGGTTGGTAGCTGCCCCAGGGATCGACGATACCACTGTCGACATAGTGCGGCGACCAGGCAAATGAGTTTTCAATCAGTGACAACGAGCCGTCGACGGTGTTGTAATTGCCTGCATCGGTGAACATGACCGTGGCTGTGGAGGAATAGACATCGTCAATGCGCGCGGTGAGTTTGGAGGCTGCACCATAACCTGCAAGATCGTAGCGTCCGCCGATGTATTGATGGTTATAGCCGTAGCCGCCACTGCCTGCTTCGTAGGTCGTTCCCCAAGCACCGGGGTCCGAGTTCTGGTAGTGGCGCAGCGTCGGGCATTTCTTGGTTTCGCCTTGTTTATCGAGGTAACTGGCTAAACGGCCGGTCTTGGGATCGAAGGCTTCGGATGTCGTTTTTCGGTTGCCATGCCAGCGATGAAGGTTGGCCATCTCATCGAATGCTGCAGGGACGAAATACTGTTTGTTGTCCGTCGCGTAGGCAATGTTCACCGTTGCAAGCGATCGGATATTGCTCTTGCATTGGGCAGACTCGGCGCTGCGTTTGGCCATGGCTAGTGATGGCAGGAGAATGCCGATGAGCAAAGCGATAATGCTGATCACCACGAGTAACTCAATGAGCGTAAATGCGCGTGGCGTCCGACGCTGCACAAACGGTGCTTGATATCTCACTGGTACATATGCCTGTTTGGGGTTGAGCATCCGCCAACGCCATTGGCTCAACGCCAGTTGACGCTGACCATGCCACCAACTGTCAAACGCGGTGGCAATCCAAGTTGGTGATGGACGACGTGTCGAGGAACGAGAAGACGAAACAGCCATGAAAACTCCCTGTCCTGATTCGCGCAGGACCTGCCCCGTGATGGTTTGAAAAACGGTCCATCACGTAACAGCTTGGGGAGGAAATCGGGCAGTTCCACCATGTTCCCAAAAGTCGATCAAAAAGACTTCCGGGGGGGGAGAGCAAGTTCAAGGGTAGTCCGGGGCATGAATACCTGGCTTGGCCCGAGTTCGTCCCAATACGCGAGGACACAACACTCGTCCAAACGGGCAGGTCTTCCGGCTCAGGTTCGGCAGTCACCAGCCTTCCCAGTCAATCGCATTGCACGATTCACCAGTGGCATCTTTGTAACCGTGAAAGGTAAAAAAATCACCTTTCCAAACCCCTACGGCGGCGCGTCCGCGAAGGCTTTGTCGAACATTTTCAGTCCAACGCACCTTGCTTCCCTATTCAGTCGCAACACAATATCTTGTGCTTTGAGCACCTGTCTGGTTGCCAAGACACTAACGAGAAGTGTTAGCAGATGCAAGTCGGGTAGCATGATGGAAATTGTCCGATATTTTTGCCGTCAAGAACTTGCAAGGTCAAGATGAATTGCTAATATATGCGTCTCGTTTGAACGAACGAGAACAACTCAATGCGGGTGTAGCTCAGTTGGTAGAGCGTCACGTTGCCAACGTGATTGTCGACGGTTCGAGTCCGTTCACCCGCTCTTTGACAACGGCTGACAGCAAATGTCAGCCGTTGTTTATTTTGCGC
>PAIY01000264.1 GCA_002704825.1 Phycisphaeraceae bacterium | reverse complement strand
ACCCCTTGGCCAACAACAACTCGGCAAGATAGGAACCGTCCTGACCGGTAATGCCGGTGATCAAAGCGCGTTTTGCATTCATGGATGACGTCTCAAGGTAAGTGAATATTCTGGTGTATCACTTGTACTGTCGGCACATTTTCGACAAAGGTTTAGCTTTGCTGATAACTCAAAGCAGACGTTGGCCAATAAAGTCCGAGAACACGTCATACCGGTTCAATGCGTTAACACATAAGCAAGAATATTGGCGTTGACCAGCGGGGACTGCATGATTTCCTCACCGCCACAGCAGCAGCACTCCCCACCCGCATGAGCGGTGTCGTTGATCCCGATCGGTGAATACACCATCGCCAACCGCCCCTTGATCTCCAAACCGTAAAGAATCGGCACGCGGCCGGGCTTGGTGGAGTTAAGCTGATTCAGATCATAAAGCGTGTGGAAAATCGGATGCTTCAAACTCAACGGTTTGAGTCCACTGTCAGGATAAACGGCTTTGATCATTTTCTTGAAACTGGCATTCCAGATTTCATTGGAACACCCCGCTGATGCCAACACAAAACCACCTGCATCAATGTAGCCCTTGAGCTTGTCCATCTCCTCTTTGGAGAGTTTGAAGCGCAGATCACCGGAGAAAATCACCATCGGGTAAGACTTGAGTTCGGCAGTCTCCAACGGAATTTTAGTCAAGGACCGACTGACATTCAGTTCACCTTTGCGTACTGCCAGATCCAGAAACTTGGAAGCAAAGCAGGCTGCCGTCTTCCCACGGTTGTAAGTCAGCAAGGGAACTTCAATGGGCTTCTCTGTTTGATCCTGCGCCAAAGTTGGCATAGTCATACCGAACATCAGAAGCAACATCGTGAAGAGTTTGATTTTCAAGGCTTGACTCCTTTATGGGCCTTTTCATTTCGAGCTTTGTTGTCCAGGTCTGCCAGGTATCGGGCGACGGCCTGTCGGTAACGTGGCGGAACCTGCTCGATCCGTCTTGTCACCGTGTCTGACGAACTTGAGGGGAGTTTGTCAGTGTATTCATGATACCGCCCTTTCGCAGGATTGGCTGCATCAGTTGGGATTTGTTCTGCCTTTCCACGTGAGATTATGCCCGGCCCGTCAAAGCGAGCGCCCAATCTTGCAAGCGTCTGAATATCCTCACCAAGCGACTCAGACAATGTTTGACGTAATGACTGTGACTGCAGGGATCGTACGCCGGAGAGCGGCATATGCGATGCGGTTTGCAACTGCGATTGGACAGGCATATCCGTTGCTGCAGCATCCGATGCGATGACCGAGATACGCTGCCAGAGTTGGTTGAGTTGCTCTTCAATCGCCTGCAATTGCTCATCGGTGGTTGTCTGAGAGATCATCTTCAATCGCTGCTGCATGCGTAATAACTCGGTGGCAATTTGATCCGTTGGCGTCACCCCCTGCTGCACATCCGTTGATGTTTCGTCTGCATTTTCAGTGGCAATCACAGTTGGCAAAGTCGGCGATGTTTCGTCAAGCATGGAGACATGAAACACCACCATACTTGCAAGTAAAGCACTTTGAAAAACAAGAACGGTTATGACAATCCAACTGACTTTGTATGCCTTGGATAAAGGTTCCTGCCAACGGGTCAGAACGCGATCACGCAATGCATCTTCAAACGCGTTGGCATCATCGATTGGGCTGTGAAGCAAGCCCATGACTAAGCGCAGGTCCTGTGTTTGTTTCACGGTTAACTTGAGACGTCTTGCAATGACGACAACGGGCTTGGTCATTTCATCTCGCATCAACTTCACCAGCAAACACGTTGGCAGTATCGCCAGAACGAACCACGCCATGCTGATCATCAATGAAAAGCTGAACGTGAATCCAACAGTGTTGATCATCAAGAGCAGTGATGAGAATAGTATCCATGACATGCGTTGAACATGCTTGTGATACTGCTGCTGAATCTGTTGGGAAAGTAAACTCATACGCCCCCATTCCGACGATTCAAATACCAGCCGCCAAGCCAGAGACTCAGCAGCAGGATGACGAAAACGGGATGATTGAACCGATCCTGCCAGACGCGTGTGGACTTGGGCGCAAGGCGTCGCTGGTGATCTTGCTCCAGGTCATGGAGCATTTGTTCGCGGTCCTGCCAGAGATGCCCGCCGGTTTGCTCGGTGATTAATTGGAGTAACCCGTGATTAGCCCCAAGGTGTTGGGATTCCAATCCGGCAGGTCGGACATGCAAAGCTTGAGCAGGCAACACGTGTGATGTCAGCTTAAAGACATACGCTCCTGCCTGCATCGGCACAAAGTCTGCGGAATATTGCAGTGGATTGACAGAATCCACCGTCAAAGTTACCGGCATCGTCTCACCATCTGGCAAGGTCACTTCCAACGTCGGCTGCTTTTGATCCAACACCAACAAGTTGACTTGTAACTGCTGCCCCATCACCGCTGCATGTCGATCCAATGTCATTCTTGCCCAACTGCCAGACTCAACGGACATGGGTTTGGCAAGACGATGAACCAGACGCAGGATCAACAGATCCATCGCCGGTGTTTGAATCGCAGGGAGATTCAAGGCATCCAGATCAATCGCCCAAACCTGCCCGCCTACAGGTGTCTGTTTGGTCTTGATGATCAAGTGTTCTTTGATATATGCAGACAAGTTCAAACCTGCCAGCAATGTGTTAACGGCCTGCGTGGGCATGACCGTGACAGGTATCAATCGCTCAGGCCAATCGCCTGGGTTCTCCGGCAAACCACGCAGCCACACCAGTCCCCCACCTTGATCAACCCATTGCGCGAGTTGCTCACGTGCCTGCTCATCCAACTGCGTCTGCGTGTCTTGCCCCAGAAGCAAAACATCCCACTGATCCAAGGCAATATCATTGCTGGAGACCTGCTGTTTTGATTGGCCGATCTGCAGTTGGCGGTAATCCCCCAGTCCGTACCGCGCGGTGAATTGAATGTGCGGGTCCATTAGGATCGCACGCGCGGTATTGCGCGACACCCAATGCGGAGATGACTCAAGCAGGAACACCCTGGTCGGTTGCTCTAGCACATTCACCGATGCCGTGGCAGTTGCAATCGCCCGTGCTTGGGCATCGGTGATCTGAATGCGATACACATGTAACCCGACATCCAGATCGGTTAATGGGAATGAAAATGTCATGGCATCAAGTGCATTTTTTACCTGTGTTGTTTCAGAGATGAGGGTTTGTTGGTGATAAAGTTTGGCAGTGATGTCGGACACACCATCAAGCGATGAGAGTCCGTGAAGTTGGGCGTACAGTGTTGTCTGTGTGCCACTTTGAATGACGGATGGTTGAGCCCATGCGAAGGCTTTGATGACCGGCTGAGATGATGGCTTGCCAACTGCGAAAGCATGGACGATGCGATGATGGGTTTTGAGTTGATCGATGACGGTTAAGGTCTGTTTGGTTTCCGTTGAATTGCCATCGGAGAAGACGATGATGGGCTGGTCTTTGGGGAGTTGGTCATCCAGTTGGCTGAGGGATTGAAGCAGGTTTGTGGATGGGGCCTGGGGTGTGAATGCTGAAAGAGAATCAAGCGAGGTGAAGGTGAGTTCGTTGCCGAATGTCGACCAATTCCATTTGAGATCGCCTGTATGCTCAAAAGCGGTTTGGATGGTGAGTACGTCCTGCTGGAGTTGTTGGAGGCGTGAGTGTTCATTGCCATCGGTTTGAGCCATGCTTTGAGAGATGTCGACCATGCCGTGACAGTGGGTGATGTCGGTTTGTGTTGTACGCCTCAGATCATTCTGCGGTCCAAGAAGCATGACACCGGCCAAGGCGATAGCCATGACATGTAGCAGCCAACCCAGCCGTTGTTTGAAGCCGATGCAGATGAACAATGCGATCACCGTCAGACACACGACCGCCCCGATTCCCATTGGCAAGGACCATTGCTCAAACATGGCTGCCTCGCTTTCGGGCAAGTCGGTTGGTGTAGATCGCATCGACCATCGACAGCAATAATGCGATGACGATCAACCACGGCCAAAGTCGGGTTTGCTGCTGCGTAGCCAGTGTTTTCTCTGCAGTGTTGTTGACGGTGTATTGCTTTGGATCAATCTTTTGAAGGCTCAGTTCCGAGTCATTCATCGCAACGAAAGCAGCAGCAACAAACGCCAGTGATGTGTTGTCGATCAAGGCATAGAGACCGGGGTCAGTCAGTGTGACACCAGTTGCGTTTTCTTCGCTCACGGGATTAGGCATGCCGAAGGGAAACAGGTAGCTTAACGATGCAGTTTCGTTTGGCATGGTCGGTTGCCAGTCATCCCCAACCTGCATGGCATGTTGTGTGAGAGGTTCACGTTTGGCTTCCAGAGCCTGCGTACCAAGATGCAGCAGTAAACCTGCGGTGTCGGGCTCACGCAGCATATGTTGCATGTGTACATGTTCGATGGCAAGGATCACCAACTGCCCACGGTCAATAAGGCGCGTTGCGATGACGGGGTGATCCGCGGATGTTGCAAGCACTCGCCATGTCGAAAAATCCCCGACCATTGGCAGGTAACTTGAACTGGCTATCTGATTCAGTGTTGCGTTGTAATTGCCTGCATAGACATCCAGCCAGGGATCATCACGGAGCCATTGCCAGGATTGGGATTGTTGCTTTGGAGATGTTTGCCAAGTTGTCGTGGTGATGCCAAGAGTTCGTGATGCAGCCCACTCGTTAAACTGCTTGGCTTGTGTGTTATCTCCGAGAAGCCAGACGACTGTTGCCCCTTGTTTTAAGGCATGATTGACGTTGGCTGATGTTTTGGCAGTGACATTACCCGTGAAGATGAGAGATTGTTTTGAGATTGATTGGTGACCTGCATCCATGCCCCATGTTCGAAACAGCGTGGCCATCTGCTGTGCAAAATCCGAAGTGTCCATGGCATGCACATCGGGTAAGGTCCATGGTTTGAGAACCACGTACCGACTGTCATCCCACTGCAGCGCGTCGGGCTCCAAAAGTTCTGCACCGACTGCTAACTTGCCTGCGGGTAATGTCAACGGGAAGGTCAACGTCAACGGCTTGTTGGCTGTGAGTTGGATGGTTTGCTTTTGGAGCGTGGTGTCATTGAGTTTGATCGCCAATTCACGCTGACGGGGTTGGGAAGAATCGGATTGGATGGTGAGATGTAATTGGCCTTGAGGTGTTTGGGGCGTGCTTTGATCCTGCCAGCGGATGCCTGTGATGGCCATATTGGGTAAGGCTGCATCGGAGACATCATGGATAATGCTGGTTTTACCTGCCAACTGCATTTCCCAAACGTCGGGATTTGGGAAGTGGGAAGCTTGTGTGTCGGTGAACAGATGCAGTTCGGTGATATCCTGCCAATGCTTCATGGCGGTGAGTTGGCCCAGTGATCCGGAAGCAAAGATATTGCCGGGGACGGGGATCATTTCATTGCGGAGTTGGATGCGGTTGAGCGAAGGCTCGGGGGTGATGGGGTAAAGTTGATCGGTCAACACATACACTATCACCGGCACATCATCAGGGATGCTTTGCAGCAGACGATCAACTTGAACCTGAGACTGATCGACCAGTGTCTGTGGATACTGAATTTGTTGTGTGGTCCTGCGGTACATCGACGCAGTGCGATCGAGCACTATGCCGACGCAGGTCGTCCTTTGCCCGTGTAGTTTGCGATGCCAGATTGGATTGGCAAAGGCAGTGATCAGGCACAGCATCATGAACATGCGCAGCAGGAGCAGCAACCAATCCTGTAAGCGGGTTGAAGTTTGCTTGCGGGGCAAAACCTGCGTGATAAACCGCATTGCACCGAATCGGATGGTCGGCAACTGACTTTGACTTGAGCGATGCAGCAACACAAGCAACAGCCCAACAGGCAAAGCCAGGAACAACCAGTTGGGTTGGAGAAATTCGAGCATACTGCCCCATCGGTCATCGTTAACGCATCACGTCTCACACGCCATGCTCACCAAATTGTAAACTTGCATCTGCGTTTAACAATGTTTACAAATGGACATTCATTGGAGGACACATGGCTAAGGCAAATGACAGTCAACTCATCGAACCGGGCAAGAAGGCCCCTGCAATCGCCTTGAAAGACAAGGATGGCAAGCTTCATCGTCTCTCTGCATATCAAGGTCAGTGGGTCGTACTCTATTTTTATCCCAAGGACAATACGTCCGGCTGCACCAAGCAGGCATGTGCTTTTAGAGATCACCTGCCGAACCTGGGCAAGCTGGATGCGGTTGTTTTGGGCGTGAGCCCTGATGATGAAAAGTCGCACACCAAGTTTGCCCAGAAGCATGAACTGCCCTTCACGCTGCTTGCTGATCCTGAGCATCAGGCGTTGGAGAAATACGGCGTCTGGCAGGCAAAGTCGATGTACGGCCGTAAGTTCATGGGGGTTGTGCGAACGACCTACCTGATTGACCCCAAAGGCAAAGTTGCCAAACGGTGGGACAAGGTGAAAGTCGCCAAGCATATGGACGAAGTGCTTGAAGCCCTCAACGAAGCTCAGGGATAAACCGGATATGCAACGGCGTTCACTCTGTGAGATGCTGCACGACATATATGCAACTGTCACACAAAAGTCACCCAGTTGCCCAGACGATGGTCACTGATCCGGGATAATTACGTCTGGCATGCAATTTGATACTTGGAAAAACAGAGGACTTGATACAATAGACACCGTGCGACAATTCACCGTTTGAACTCTTTTGATCAAGAACCAACGGCATCCAAACAGGATTGCCACAAAAGACATTTAGAATTGCGTTACTGCCCGGGTATGCAAGGATGCGACAAACACAAGCCGGGAACGAAAACGAAAGGAAGCTCGAGGATGGCCAAGAAAGCCGCAAAAAAGAAAGCAACCAAGAAGAAAGCCACACGGAAGGTAACCGAGACGGCCAACAGCCCTGTGCCCAAGGCTGAAGCACCGGTCAAGAAAAAGGCCGTGAAGAAAAAAGCTGCCACCAAGAAGAAGGCGACCAAGAAAGTTGCCAAGAAGACCACAACCAAAAAGGTCACTCCCAAGGCAACTGCACCCAAGCCCGCACCGGTTGCCCCAACATTCGACGAGATCGCCGCCCGTGCGTATGACATCTGGGTCCGCAAGGGTCGCCCGCATGGCCTGGATCATGAAAACTGGAAGGAAGCCGAAGCCGAACTCTGGGCCGAACGCAGCTGACCTTCCAACAACATCACAACTAAAAAAACACACGCTCATGGGCAACCACAAGCGTGTGTTTTTTTATGTTTCATCTCGCGTCAATTCATGACGCGTATGCCTGCCTGAGTCACTTAGCCAACGTGCTTGGCTTCCATGGTGATCTCGGTGGCGGCAAGGACTTTGCTGATCGGGCAGCCGGCCTTGGCTTTCTCGGCACACTCCACGACCTTGGCACTGTCGGCACCTTCGGCGGTGATGGTGGTGTCCAGGTGAATGTTGGTGATCGTCGGGGCGCCGTCGACCGGTTCCATGGTCACGGTTGCCGAAGTTTCAATCTTGCCAACGATTTCTTCCAGGCCCAGAATCTTGGACAACGCCATGGAGAAACAACCGGCGTGGGCCGCGGCGATGAGTTCTTCAGGGTTGGTCCCGATGCCGTCTTCAAAACGGGTGTTAAAGGAATACTGCGTATCCTTGAGGACACCACTGTCGGAAGTCAATTCGCCTTTACCGTCTTTCAGACCACCGGTCCAGACTGCGGATGCTTTACGTTTCATTGTCGAGGCTCCTGTTGGGTTAAGCTTCTAATGTTTCAACTATCATAACACATCACAGAATCGTAAACGGTTCAAGGCCCCGACGCCAATCGGACCGGACATAGCATGAGCAATCTATTAACAAGACTATTTACGGTGAATATATAAACATCACGACACACTGAATAAACCCTTTAAAACAAGGCTTTTTTGATGTATAGACTCAACTATCCGTATATAAAATGATAAAGAAGGGTTTGTCTGAATGTGGATAAAAAAATTCTGAACTTTTTGATAGAATATATCTAAGTTATGAATCAATGGTGACGGTTGATCAAGCACGGATATCAGCCTCCCACCACCAAAGAGGATCAAAAATGCAAACCATTCCCTACGTCGTACCTGAAGCGTTAGCTCAGGTCGTTGAATCTTGTCCCTCGGTCACGTTTGCCGAATCGCTGCAGCAGCTTTGCGATCTGTCGATCGCTGACAAAGACGAAGCAGGCTGGCACACCGTCGGCTATGACGTGCCGGGTAAAGGCTTCATTGAAGAAGCCAAAGTCTGCAAAGTGACCAACGGCTACGCTGCCAACTACATCGAACCCTACATGCGTCGTCGTGATCCCAACTGTATGGTCATCGGTGACGAAAAACCAACCAACAAGACCAAGTTCACCGATCGCTTCGGCGAACCGTTTGAAGGTCTTCGTCAGGAAACCTTTGAATGGCTCAAGACGCAGGAACTGATCGTCCTGCCGTTCGCTGCCGGTCATTTGGGTCATGGTCTTCATGCCGTCGCCGTGGTTCCCAGGAACGCTGCATTCTTCGCGGTCGGTTTGGCCATGCTTCAGGGCATGATCACCGCCGATCAGATGCCTGAGAGCTTCAATCCCAAGGCCGTGGTTTACGTCGCACCGCCCTTCCGTCATACGCACTTTGAAGGCAAGCAGGTCGTCGTCCATAACCGCACCGATGGGCTTCACGAACTCTTCAGCTACAACCTTTACCCCGGCCCCTCGGCCAAGAAGGGTGTCTACGGGATGCTGCTCGCGGCAGGTGAAAAAGAAGACTGGCTCACCGCTCACTGCTCCACCGTCCAGATCGTCACCCCTTATGACAATAAAACCGTCATCATGCACGAAGGTGCTTCGGGTGGTGGCAAGAGTGAAATGATCGAAGGCGTTCACCGCGAACGTGACGGTTCGCTGCTCATCGGCCGCAATGTCGTCAACGACGAACGTCGTCACGTCACCCTGCCGCGTACCTGTGAACTCCGCCCGATCACCGACGACATGGCGCTCTGTCACCCGTCGATTCAACGTGAAGACGGACGCCTGCAACTCATGGACGCTGAAGATGCCTGGTTCCTGCGTGTGAACCACATCGAACACTATGGTACGGACCCCGACCTGGAACGCACCACCATCGAACCGCCGATGCCGCTGCTGTTTCTCAACATCACAGCTGTCCCTGGTGGCACCGCGCTGATCTGGGATCACATTGAAGACGAACCGGGCGTCCGCTGCCCCAACCCGCGCGTGATCGTGCCCCGTGAAATTATCCCCAACATCATCAACGGCTCGATCAATGTCGACATCCGAAGCTTCGGTGTCCGTTGTCCTCCGTGTACCCGTGATAATCCGACCTACGGCATCATGGGCATGTGTCACATTCTCCCGCCAGCATTGGCATGGTTGTGGCGTCTCGTTGCACCACGCGGTCACGGCAACCCCTCGATCGTCAGCACCGAAGGCATGGCATCAGAAGGTGTCGGGTCCTACTGGCCCTTTGCCACAGGTCGCCGTGTCGACCAGGCCAACCTGCTGCTGGACCAGATCGTTCGCACACCCGGCGTCCGTTATGTCCTGCTGCCCAACCAGCACGTGGGTGCGTGGGAAGTCGGCTTCATGCCACAGTGGATTGTCCGCGAATACCTGGCCCGTCGTGGCGGTGCCCCGTTCAGCCCCGGCATGCTCGACGAAGCCCGTTGCCCGTTGCTGGGTTACACGCTGCATAAACTCATGGTCGAAGGTCAGACCATCGGCTCATGGTTCCTGCGTGTCGAAGCCCAACCCGAAGTCGGCGAAGAAGCCTACGATCAGGGAGCTGACATCCTCAAGGAATTCTTTGCCCGGGAACTGAGCAAATTCGACGGTGATCCTGACCTCGATGCCCTGGGTCAGAAGATCATCGACTGCTTCAAGGCAGGCGGCAATGTCGACGACTACTTCGCACTGATCAACAGTGTTCCCATCGTTGATGACAACGCCTGATTAACACTGACCATCGAATCGCAAATAACAACAGCCGTCACTGGTTTAAAACGGGTGACGGCTGTTTTATTTGATTGCGTTTCAGCAGGATCAAGAGCGATCAAAACCACATACCTGGCACGGTGGATTGGTTATAACTCTGCCAACCGCCTGAACCGTTGGGGCCGATCCACCCCCAGTCTGTCCCTGACCAGTGTGGGCCTTTGAAAATGTAATAGTCATAGATGGGAATCGACGTCCCTTCACCGGGATAAAGCACGGGTGAAAAGCGATCGACATCCGACCAGACCGCGCTGCCATCACCACGCAGTACGTTACCGCCCTGCACTTTACCCTTGGATTTATGGTTATTTCGTGCGTTCCACACAATGGACATGCTCGGGTTGGTTCCAGGATTGGCAGCGACGCAATCAAAGACCAGCGCCTTCATGCCATAGGGACCCGACTGCCCCACCGCATCCAGTGAGATGAAGGTGTACTTGGACATTAAAGCACTGTTACCGGGAATATCCGTTGTCCCCTTGGCGCCGAGTTGAACCGTGTAAAGAACATTCGACCAATAGGTATCATTGCCGAAAGTGTAGTCTTTCTGTGCAATCAAACTATTCGACGGGCAGACCAACGCATCACCGTCCAGCGACACGCGCCAGTCATTGCCATGCCAGCCTTTCTCGGTTTTGATATTCAGATAGTTGTTGGCATAGTACGTGTAGCTGATGGTGTAATCGGAGTTGTCCCCCATCGATGCCATGATATGCGGGTATTGCGGCGAACTTGGCAGTCGATTTTTAAAGTCCGTTGCATAGGACGCAAAACCGATGTACTGCTGCTTGAGATTGGATAGACAAATCGCCCGTCTTGCAGCTTCACGTGCACTGGCTAATGCTGGTAACAAAATCGCGACCAGCAAAGCAATGATGCTGATAACAACGAGTAGTTCAATCAGTGTAAAAGCACGATGTTGGGTTCGTCTCACGTTGTCCTCGCAGTTCATTGTTCGGATTAGAAAATGTCAACACAATCATCAAATGATGCCATGTGGTGTTCGACGAGTTTGGGCTTGATCATCACTTGATGTGAGAAGCTATTAAACAGCACATCCTTCATTTGGATCAGATTCATCACATGTTCTGCAGCCAGGTCTTCACGCAGCCAGACACTTGGGAAGCCCATCAATTTCGCCCATGGTGTGTTGCCGATCCCCACGACCTGAAAGTTCTCAGGCAGTTTGATATTGTTTTCAAATGCAACACGCAAAAGCGCTGCAATCCGGTAGTCTTCACCGACAAAGGCATCCGGGCGATCCGGCGATGTCAGCCAATCCATCGCCTGTTGCTTGTTGCTGTTGGTCATCGGGTTGGCACCTTCGGGAATACTGATTCGCTTCTGATAATAGATCTGTAAACCGTCATGAATCCCTGCATCGCGCAAGGCATGTCCTGCACCGAGAATCAAACGCGTGTGTCCATAGGCACGTTTGCGCAGTGAAGCCGGATCAGAATCGAGGATGTTGCGATCATGCACGATCAACCCGATGCGCTTGTGCCCCTTGTCCATGAGATATTGGGCTGCGATTGCCGCTGCCGCCTGTTCGTCAGCATGGACTTTATGCCAGTTATCCGGGATCAACATGTTCCCCAGAAAGCCGCTGATCACACGGACATGGTGCTTCTTGGCAATCGCTTGAATCTGCCGATCGTAGCGTCCGCCGTTGAGTTGCTGAATAACCACGGCATGCGGGGGCGTGTTCTCAAAGTAATCCAGGATCGGCTGCATCTCCTGATCCCCCCAACCCATTCGCCAGCGGAACAGAGACGGGATGTAACCGGCTTCCTGAAGTCCAAGAACCAGCTTGTCGAAAAAACGCCCATAATGATGCACCTTGGAGTCCAGAATCAAAGCCACATATTGCTGCTGGGACGGTTGGTTTGGGCCGGCAGCCTGTGGCTTGACCTGTACTTTGCTTTGCCATGTGTCATCCACAAATGTGCCACTTCGGCGCTTACGGATCACATAGCCCATCGACTCCAACCGAGCCACCGCACTGCGTGCTGCATCGAACGTGATGTCATACTGATGCGCCAGGTTTCGGATCGTGGCCAACTTGTCGCCAGCACGCAGTTCCCCGGACTCAATTGAATCTCGAAGCCGCGTGATCAAGCGTGACGAGGCTGTGGTATCGCGCACCACTTTCCTGCCAGATGATGGACTCATAAACACCTGCTAGTCGTTGATTGATCTTTGAACAAATTGACGAATTGGACACCATGATCCTAGGCGCTATCCAATCAGAGTCAAGAGAAAATCCAATCTATTTCAATCTATCTCAATCATTGACAGCTTGATTCTCAAAATCACAGACGTGATCAATCCATAAAAAAACACCTTTCACGTCTGTGGTGAAAGGTGTTTTTGACTATCAAATGTCAGGTTGATTTTACTCGATGTACCCATGCTTTTTCAGGAATGCAATGGAGGCTTCAAGTGTTTGCGTATAGCTTTCACCCTTATTGAAAAAGCCATGTCCCTGATCTTTGTAGATGATCAGTTCGCATTCGCTGCCGACTTCTTGCATCTTCTGCTTGTAGGCTTCACCGGTAGCAACGGGGATGAGCTTGTCCTTGTCACCAAGCATAAACAAGGTCGGCGGGGCGCCTTTGACGATGTTGTGCATCGGGGAGAACTGCTCGTATTTGTCTTTGACACGATCGTAGCCATACCCGCCCGGGCCGTTGTCGATCACAGGGTTAAACAGGACCAGCAATGATGGGACCGGGCTGACGGATGTATCGTCCTGCGGATCGTCAAAGGCTTTGATCAATGCTGTTGCTGCTGCCAGGTGTCCGCCTGCTGAGCCGCCCCCTGCTGCAATCATCTTGGTGTCGATGCCGAGTTTGTCCGCATTTTTGTAGACCCAGCGCATTGCAGACTTCGCATCCGCAACGGACTCAAACGGCGTGGTCCCATTCTTTTTCTTCGTGCGATAGTCCGGCGTGATGGCCACCATCCCAAGCTCGGCATAGCGAATCGCCTGACGCTTGAAGTGGTCCTTGTCGCCACCAACCCACCCCCCGCCAAAAAACAGCACAATGGCAGGACGCCTGTCCGACGCTTTCCAATCCTTGGGCTGATAGACATTGAGTTCAAGCGTCACATCGCCCACCTGCTTGAAGGTATACACGGCATCAGGATCAACGCTCTTGTTACTCTCTGCACCCATCACAACAGCCCGACCTCCCAATGTAATCATCAGCATCGCTAAAACAAAAGTTTTCATCTGTCACCTTTTCATCCAAAAATAAATCATGGCAGCTTCATCAAGACTATGCACTCCCCGATCTCACTTCAATATAACACGAAGTCTCATTGGCGTATCAAGGATCATGCACATCAGAGCCGAGACTGACAAATTGACATTTGAGAAACTGTTGCTCTGCCGTTAAATTGTCATCCTCGATGTTCTATTGATCGTGTCCGCATCCAGTTTTGAAATGAATCACCATGCCAACATCCACCAGGACATATTGCAACCCGCTGAACCTGCCCTACCGATTCCAGACACCGGATCGCGCGCCGGAGTTATATCGCGAAGCGGCTGATCCGTCGGTGGTTGTCTTTGACGATTGCTATTGGCTTTTCGCTTCCAAGTCCGGTGGGTATTGGTATTCGACGGACCTGCTTGATTGGGTGTTTGTGAAGTCGACTGCCTTGCCGGTGGATGATTATGCGCCGGATGTCCGTGTGATTCGCGGCTGGTTGTACTTCACGGCCTCGGATAACCAAAAGCCGTGTGCGATTTACCGAACGCAAAATCCTAAAGCGGACCAATGGGAGAAAGTCTCCGCCCCGTTTGCATATTGGGACCCGAACCTGTTTGAAGATGAAGACGGGCAGGTTTATCTGTACTGGGGATGCAACAATCGCGTGCCGATCCAAGGTGTGAAAATGGACCCGCAGACCATGCTGCCGATCGGTGAACCTGTTGAACTACTTGGCGGTATGCCTGATCAACACGGCTTTGAACGCTGCGGTGAAGATCACTGCTTGCCCAATCAAGCACCCTTTATCGAAGGGGCCTGGATGACCAAGCACAACGGTCGCTATTACCTGCAATACGCAGGTCCTGGCACGGAGTGGAATGTCTACGCTGACGGCGTGTATGAATCCGATTCGCCGCTCGGTCCATTCACCTACGCAGCCAACAATCCCTACTCCTACAAGCCCGGTGGCTTTATCCCCGGAGCAGGACATGGCAGCACGTTTGAAGACACGCATGGCAATCTCTGGCATATCTCCACCATGCGCATCAGTGTCAAACATGCCTTCGAACGTCGCATCGGACTCTTCCCGGCAGGCTTTGACGACGATGGCATGCTCTACTGCAACACCCGCTTTGCGGACTATCCAACGCACATCCCCAACAGCCAATGGGACGCGATGGCTGACCCGTTCACCGGTTGGATGTTGCTTTCCTATGACAAGCCGGTCACCGCATCATCCACCCGCCAAGGTCATCCACCCGAACTTGCAGTCAATGAGAATATTCAGAACGGGTGGTCCGCGACCGATGATGATCAAACCCCTTGGTTGATGGTGGATTTGAAGCATCACTGTGACATCCATGCCATCCAGATCAATTTCGCTGAACAGGATTGCCAATGGGATGCCGTCATGCAAGGTGACCTTGCACACCAATACCTGCTTGAGATTTCTGACGACGGTCAACGCTGGCAATCGCTCAGTGACAAACAAGACAACACGCTGGATCAACCCCACGATTACCTGACATGGGACACACCCCACCGCGGTCGCTACGTGCGCATCCAAAGCAAACACACCGCTGCTGCTGGCAAGTTCGCCATCTCCGGTCTCCGCGTCTTTGGCAAAGCCGATGTCGCGTTACCTGAGCAAGTCCAAACAATCACCGTCCAACGTGACAACCTTGGCATGGATGCCCAACTCACCTGGCAAGCAGACGAAAAAGCCACCGGCTACAACGTCCTCTGGGGCATCGCTGCTGACAAGCTCTACCAATGCCACACCGTGTACAACCAAAGCGATGTCAAACTCGGTGCATTGGACAAGGGCAAAAACTACTGGCTTCGCATAGACAGTTTCAATGAAGCGGGTGTGACTGAAGGCAGCATCAACCTCATGTTTTAAACAGTTCAAAACATGAGTCTCCGCTTTCCGTCACTCCCGCGCAGACGGGAGTCCAGTGAGAACTGCAACCATCCACAGAATGCCACTGGATTCCCGCCTGCGCGGGAATGACGAAATGAGAGATGACATGGAGATTAAATACTTGATGCACTCTAAAGACGTAAGCATCAAGCGACTTCACATCAATGACTGGCATTGTCCTTGATCTGGACAGGCGCCTTGACTTTGGGTTTGGGCATGTCGGCTTCGGTGAGAACCTTGCCATCGCGGACGATCCAGATACTCACGTCATAGGCGCCGGAGTTATCACCGTCGGCACTGTCGTTGACTGCAAGATAGAGCTTGCCCCAGTTGGATCGCTTTTTGGTCCAGCGAAATTCACTGCCGACAAAACCGCGACCGAAAAGTTCATCATGCTGACTTTGCGGATCACCGTCACGAACGATCAACTCGTTGGTCAGTAGTTCATCACCTGCACGCCCGACCAGTGAGACAAACGAAAGTCGGGGCATGAGACTTGGGCTATAGGTCCGACCGAGTCCGTCAGGCTGACTGCCTGATTTGCCGACGTAACCGACGATGCCTCGGGACTTGATGTAAAGCGTGTCGTTCTTTTTGACGGTCAGGCCGGTGTAAACCCAGGTGTTAAACGGGACATACTCGCAGTTGCCAAGTATCTTCATCTGTTTGGTTGGCGGTGCATCGGGAAAGTCAACTGCCAGACGATTGGGCACTGAAATCTGACGGGAAAGTTTGACGCCTTCCTTCAACTCACCGACATCTTGTTTCGTCTCGTTGGGCTGCGTTTGAGCATCAAGTGTGGTGAAACTGGTTAGACCCATCAGGCAAACCAAACAGGACAAAAGGCAAGAACGTGTGCGCATGACATCCTCCGGAAAATAGTTTTCAAACAGCTCAGATCAGCCTGTTCATAGTGTAATCAAATGATGTCCGTGGTGGTATGGCGACAGGAGTTTTCAACAACAATCTCTGCGCCATGGTGATTGACTTCAGAATGACGGACTTGTGAACAAGCTCAGCAATTCGGGCCGCAAGGTTTCATCCGTCGGGTTCTCAAAGAATGCCAATGCCGGATCGTTGGTTTGGATCATCCACTGCCTGAGTTGGCTTCGGAGTTCCTCGCGGACATTCTGGTACTGGGGATCGTCGATGAGATTGTTCAGGGCATCGGGGTCATTCTCAAAGTCGTAGAGTTCTTCAGGGACACGATGAACAAACAGGTCCACGCGTGCTTTGATGGCTGGATCATTCACAGCAGCCTCGGCCATGGCGTTGAAGGTCCGCCCCGACATGGATTCATTTCTGAACTCGGCTTTGCCATCGGACCATGCGTTGAAGATGTAGCCAAAGCGTTTATTCTGGACACAGCGCATCGGATAGTTGCGACGGCCTGCTGTCTGATGGAATTGCGTGAAGACCTTTTCACGCCCGTCCTGTTTTTCACCTTTGAGAAGCGGTAAAAAAGTTTTGCCGTTGACATGCCCTGGAACATCAACGCCTGCAGCGTCCAGAATCGTTGGCATCAGATCAATGCCTGAAACGAAATGCTCCGTGTCACGTTTGCCTGAGACTTGTGATTTGGGATACCGGGCAATCAATGGCGTGTGTGTGCTATGCAGATAACAGTTGGTCTTGGCGAATGGAAAGGCCATGCCGTTGTCGGAGAGAAATAGGATCAACGTGTTGTCCAGTTGCCCGGTTTGCTTGAGGACTTGCATGACCGCACCAACCGTGTCATCACATCGACGTACCGAACTGAGATATTCCGAAATCTCCAGCCGGACTTCCGGCAGGTCAGGCAGAAAACCGGGGACGAATGACTCGTCGGGCGTGAACACGCGCGAGGGTTTGACAGCGGGAATCGCGTCTTCGTACCACTGGGCCGGATCGTTGCCATAGAACGCTCGATGCGGGTCATGCGAGTTGAGCATCATGAAGAATGGCCGGTCTGCATCAGTCGCCTGATTGATGAAGGTCTCAAAGTACTTTGCGTAGACGGATGGATTGCGCCCATGCCCCAGGGCTTGAAGGTCGTAGCAGGTATCCCATTGGAAGTCGGCATAGGGTGTTGAATGCCCGACCTTGCCGAGGATGCCCACGTCGTACCCGGCGTCACGAAGTAAGGCTGGGAGGATCGGGATGTCGGGGTGACGCAGGTTGTAAAAGCCTTCCCCGCCGGTGATGTGTGGGTAGCAGCCGGTCATCATGGCCGATCGGCTGGGTTGGCAGACTGCGATCGCCACATGGGCATGGTCAAAACACATGCCTTCAGCCGCCAATTGATCCAGATTGGGAGTCGTGCCTGCGATCGGGCAACCGAACGCCCCAACCGTATCACAGTTCATATCATCCGCGGTGATCAACAAAACATTGCATTTGGACATGGCATTCTTTCTGGCATCTGATGGGTGGATGGTGTTATCAACGATCCCAAAGTGCATTTGCCTGGCAGGAACGATTAATGTTGCGTATTTGATACTTCACAGTACACCCACCAAAACAAGCAAACCTGGTTTCGATCATAACAAATGTATTTACAGTGACAATCGCATCATATTTTCCAAGCCTTGATAAATATCGTTTTCGCAATTACTTCTTACATCGCTCATAAAAGTCCCTGCAAATGGTATCGCTATGTGTTTGGTCTTTAATCGTGAGTAAGCCGATGAAAACGACCTGTTGTCGATTGGTGTCACCAGAGCATCTGTCACGATATCCAAACGGGTTTTCGTTTTGCTGGCAGGAGCAGGATATGCTCTGCAATAGCCATTTTGAGGTCGATGCAGACCGTCTTGTGGAAAAAATTTGAAGTTAAATGAAAAAAAATTCAGACTATTTTGCCACGGATTGATGGGTTGAAAAGACCGATCAAAAAATTGAAAAGCATGTTTACAAACCGCCAAAATACAAACGTTTGTAAGAATCCAAATTTTGTATTGATTCAATGACGCAAACTGATGTAAGTCCAAATGTAGCTTGATACTTGTTAAAAAAAGAAATTAGCACATTGGCAATCTGAATCATTTGCTTACAATGGTTGGCTTTAAGAGCACGATCAACTGAAAAAACGACTTTCAGATGGCTGAGGCAGCGTAATAAGCCGATGACTTGAAAGTCAGGATATCGGCCTTACGAGACTGAACGCGAGACACACCGAAGTGAGTTCCCGTGGTGTTTGGGGAGCTTGGTGGAGTAGTAGTGATGAATTTCAAGATTGGTGTAATGGGTTGTGGCGTGATCGCCTCCTGGGGACACCTGCCGGCTATCATGGATACCGACGGGCTGACCATCCATGCGCTCTATGATCCGGATGAACATAACCTGCACCGTGAAGCGCATCGTTACTCGGTCCCCCATGCCTACACCGATATCGAATCCTTTTTCAACTGTGGTATCGATGCGGTGGCCATTTGCTCACCGGCCCCGGCACACATCCAGAATGTGATCGACTGTGCTGCCTACGGGCTGCCGGTACTCTGTGAAAAGCCTTTGGCGATGAACGAGCACGAAGGCCGCCAGATGATCGAGATCATGGATGACGCGGACCTGCTGATGGCGGTGGGCTTCTGCTACCGATTCAGCCCCTGTGCGTTAAAGATCAAGGAACTCATTGCCCAGGATGCCATCGGCGATGTACGCTCCATGCGACTGGTGTACAACTGGGATTGTCATGGCAAATTCTACCGTCCCGACCCCCTCAACCAACCCGACTACTGGGTGGAAGACCCACGCCGGAAAGGTCGCATGGATGAAGGCGGTCCCATGGTCGACTGTGGCACACACCAGATCGACCTGGCGCGCTGGTGGACCGGCTCCAACATTGTCCGCTTCCATAGCCACGGTGCCTGGGTCGATGACTACGAAGCCCCCGACCACGTCTGGTGTCACATGGACCATGACAACGGCTGTCACACCATGGTCGAAATGAGCTACTCCTTCGGCCACACCACCAAGGACAAAATCAGTCACTTCATCTACGAAGTCATCGGCACGCGCGGGATGATCCGCTATGACCGAAACTTCAATCACTTTGAATTGCGCAACGATCATGGCACCTACCAACTCGAGTTCCACGGTGAGAAGAACTTCCATGGCATGTATGCTGCCTTCCGTGAAGCCTTGATCACCGGCGAACTGGGCAATCTCTGTCGACCTGAAGACGCACTGGAAGTCACCCGCATCGCCCGCCATGCGACCGACGAAGTCATTGCCGATCATCATGGGATGTTGATTCGGTAAGCCAGATGTATCTGTCTACAACAACTACAAACTGGCCCCGTCAGATTCATTTCATTCATCAATCGACTTGGTTAACGCTTAAACCGTTCTAGCACCCATCACCACCTTCCGTCACTCTTCTCGGAATTAAAAATCAACCTCCTTATCATCGTATTTGTTCGTCATTCCCGCGCAGGCGGAAGTGACGGAGGGTGGAGATTCATTCTTGAAAATGCTTTACTTTCAACAAAAACAACGCTGCCCCCGAAGGCGCAGCGTTGCGAGAGTGTGTTGGTTTGTTGTCGACGATCGTGATTAATCGCGAATCAAATCGAAGTAGAGCACGTTGGGAGCACGATCGAGCGTCCATTGATTGGAGACGTTTTCACTGCTGCGACGGCTTGCCTTGTTGAATCGGTTATACCCCTGCCATTTGCCGGAGAAACCGGGCATGTTGAATGTGCCATCAGCAATGGAGAAGACGCGGATGATCTTGGCATCTTCAAAGCTCTGCCCGTCCAAAGCAAAGAGTCCGATGCAATAGCGTTCGTCTGTGTTGTAGGGTGTGAAGGTGAACATCGGATGCTTAAACGATCCACTGCCGACATGGAAGATGGCTTGAGGGGTGTTGAGCATCATCGTGCCTTGCGGGAAGTCGATGGTCACCTGTTTGTCTGAGGATACAAATGACTTGGCTGCAAGTTTTTCTTCCAGTGATGCATCAAAGTCAACACTGAGCCCCTTGGCTTTGCCATCGTCGACGCGCTTGGCAAGTTCCTTGAGTTTCTCCGAGTCGATTTCTTCCTTGACATCCACACGTGCAAGGTACGCACCGAGGACAAACGGGATGAGGCGTTCACGGACATCGCTATACACACGGTTAAACGAGAACCAGTGATCCGCGGACCACCAGACCGGGCGGCTGTCTGACTGATATAACCAGACGGTCGTGCCATCAATGCCTGTCAGGTTACACATCACCGCGTGGACGGGATAGAGTTCCCATGCATATTGGTTATCCATGTGCGAGTTGTATTCGGTGATAAAGCCGGGCTTTTTCACGCCATCAAACTCACGGGCGGTGTTCATGCTTGCCAGGATGGAGATGCCCATATCCTGAATGGTCGAAACGGCAAAGGCATCCTTCTGAGGCAGTCGCCAACGCGGGCCGTGGGGCCAATAGTGTTGCAGGTCCATCAAATCGAGATTGGCATGGGCGGTCTGACGCATGAGACGATCACCACGAATCCAACCGTTGTCGGAGATCATGTGTTTTTTGTCGCCGATCTTGTTACGAATCAGATCGCGCATGATCTGGTGATACCGAATTTGCATGGCATCACAGAACAGGACCATGTCCGACTCCTTGGCATTGGGGTCGCGTGTGTCTTTCCATGTGCGGACATAGGGGTTACACACCGGGACATTGCCTTTTGCCGGATTTTCACCGTCTTTAAGCAGATCGCCCCATGCCTTGGCAAGTGCATCACGCGAAGCATACTTGTCTTTGAGGAAGCGATTAAACTTGCGTTGGACTTCTTCCTTGATCGGGCCGGTGTGACGTTCATACTTGTTACGCCAACCTTCACGCGAGTAGGTGTGATGCTCGTTACCCAACTGAAGTGAGATGATCGCCGGTTCGTCTTTGTAAGCCCGTCCGGTATGTGGGTTGACGTGATTAAGCATATCGGTCACGAACTTGTTGTTCATCTCAATGATGTCATCGATCATGACAATACACTCAGAGTTACCGCCATACTTTTTGGCAAGCTCCTGTCCATAGCCACGGGTGTGCAGGTTCATGTGCAGGTAAATCCCACGCTTGATGGCATGGGCGAAAAAGCGGTCACGGTTATCCAGTGCAACCGGGTTGATCTTTTCGCCAAGGCTGCCTTCCTGCATCTTGGTGGTGTGCGTCTGGAAGCGAATGACGTTAACCCCCATCTCTTTGAGATCATCGAGCAATGTGGTCATCGTCTCATCGCTGATCGGCGTTGTTGCTTCGAGATAGGATTGGAAACAGACACCGTAAAACCGGGCAGGCGTGCCATCTTCAAACATCAATCGCTTGGTCTGCGGATCGATGGTGACAAAGCCGTGCTTGCCTGCATTGGATGGAACCAATGATGCGGGCGTTGGGATTTTGGTCTTGGCCTGTGTGATCGTCACCAGGGACAGTACGATAGCCAGAGATGTTTTCACAAAGAAATTCATATGCGTTTTACCTGAAATGAGAGGGTTTGTATTAACCTTGAATGTTGATTTACTTGACGCTGTTGGCTAACCACCAATAGATTTTGTCGCGGTACTCCTCGCCGTCTTTGGTGGTTGTGACATGTCCGTCAAGGAAGACGAAGTTGGCTTGATTGCCATGGACATAGTTGGCAGCAGAACCGTAGTGAATGCTGTCTGAGTAATACGAGCCCGCCGAGTTGGGTTTGGTTTCGCCAAGCAGGACGATGTCATTGAGCGGCTTGGGGACGCGGAGTCGGTCGATATGAGCAAGCGATTTTTTGTCCCACGTGTCACCGAGTTTGGTGTTAATGCCATAGGTTCGTGAGAGCATGACCTTGCGGGATGCGGTCGGGCAATTCATGATCGAGCTCTTGTTCTGATCACTGACATCGTAGCCTTGAATCAGGTCGAAATCTTCGAGACTGTAGAACCAGGTTTTGGTCCCAATCGACGAATCCCCACCAGCCGGAGGCAGCCAGCCATCAAAGATATCTGCATAACCATAGATGGCCATGCCGACCTGTCTCATCTGCGTTGCGCATTGCGTACGTTCTGCGGCTTCTCGCGCTTTGGACAAGGCGGGTAGCAGGATTGAGATCAGCAGTGAGATGATGGAGATCACCACCAGCAATTCAATCAACGTAAAACCACGTCCGTGGGTTTCACCATGATTTCGTTTTGGCATCCATTGCATAACGGGGTCCTTTTGCAATTGGGTCTTGAAGCGATAAGTCCAACAACTCAAACACGCGCGACCGATTGGCGGGTGATGAGTTGCTCTTCAAACACGCGAATACGCTCATCAACCTTGCGTCCCTGAAGCAGGTCCACAAGCATGACCGCTGCCTGACGCCCCATCGAACGGGCGGGAACACCCATCACTGTTAACGGTGGCGTGAGTAAGGCTGCTGGATACTCGTCGTTAAATCCAATCAAACTGATATCCCCGGGAATATTGACTGACATTTGATACGCGGCCTGCATCAGGCGAATCGACTCGGTCAAATCGTAAGACAGAATCGCCGTCGCCTTGGCTGCCAAGGCTTGATTGAGAAACTCCTTGTCATCCATCACCATCGATTCATGATGATCAAGCAAGGGCAATTGACGCGATGTAATCTCATTGACAAAGGCAACATGACGATCCTGCACTGCATGGGAATCCGGACGTGCACGATCCGCTGAACCATTGCGGTAAGCAATGCGCTGATGCCCCATCTCCTGGAGATAGTCGAGCACCTTCTTGATGCCCAATGCATCGTCCACCTGACAGGCATAGCCCTTGGTGCCCACGCGCGTGTTGATGCCGACATAGGGGATGCCGCTGGCTTCGACTTCGACCAGGCTCTTGTGTGTCTGAATGCCCACCAACAGGTATCCGTCGACACGCCATGGCGGGAGCTGTCCTTCCGAGGAACCGTCGGCTGTTGGCTTGGGGAAGCTGGTACAAACGCTGTACCCCAACTCATGAAGCACATCAACTGCTGCACCGATCGCTGCATTATTCACATCCGACGAACTCTTCCATTGGTGATTCAAACCGAGAACCGCAATGACATGCGTCTGCTGGGCCCGCAGCGATCGGGCGGTGAGATCCGGCCGGTAATTGAGCTTGGCAACCGTCTGCATGATCCGGTCACGTACCTCAGGCCGAACCGAAAAACCATGGGCATGATCGCCCCGCAGCACGCGACTGACGGTGGCATTGGAGACGCCACATTCCTTGGCAATCATGGCGAGGGTCGGTCGTGATGTCGTTGCTTTTCGAGCCATGCTTCAACTTTCAGTAATCGTTTTACTAAATTTATTCTTGCCATTAAACAGGACAAGTCAACACCATTGACCAAAAAAAATATTTTGGCCGATAATCGTTAACGTCAACTGACCATGCGAGATTCAAGGCATTAGATTACAATGTCAGACCACGCACCCGTAGCTCAGCTGGATAGAGCACCGGTTTCCGGAACCGAAGGTCACAGGTTCGAATCCTGTCGGGTGTATTGCGTTTTACCGACCCTTGCAGCATTGCTGTGAGGGTTTTTTATTGACACAATCGTCTGGATAGATGTCCCCAGAGCATGTTAAACGAACATGCTGATTTCCCATCACAAGACAAATAGGATTTTTTAAACCCTATTAAAAATCAAGATTTATCGGGATTGGACTTTTCTTCAGATACTTGATGTCTACAATCAGAAGAAGTTGGCAACAGTGGTACCGGTTGTCCTGTCGTACAGCCGTGCCGGACGCACCCGCCTGGAAACCTCGACACGGAATCCTCCCATGCACCCCTCGCCACCGATTTTCTGCAGCCGACCTGTATACAACTACTTCCTGGAAGCCCTGGAACACATGGACACCATGGATGGCCTGCTCCAGGCTGCCATCGCAATCTCCATGCATGGCGATCCCAAAACCTACCCCGAACAGATTCTCGAGCAGATGCAGGATCTGAGTGACCGCGTGCTTGAGCAGTGTCATACGGAAACGCCTAAAGCGCTGGTTTCGCATCTGCATGATGTCATGTTTGACCAGTTGGGTTTTGAGGGCAATGGTGAACATTACGACGATGTTGCCAACAGCCTGCTCTCCCAGGTGCTGGCAACCCGCAAGGGCATCCCGATCACGCTGAGTCTGATCTATGTGATCACTGCCCACGATCTTGGCTTACCCACCGTTGGCATCAATACCCCCGGCCACTTTCTGGCAGCGGTCGAAGTCGACTCCGATGTCATGCTTGTTGACCCCTTCAACGGCGGGCGCATTCTCACCGACGAACAGGCTGTTGAAATCATTGAAAACGTCACCGGCGCGATGATCGACGAAGATAATGCCCAGGCCTTGTTCGAGCCTGCCACCCATCACCAATGGATTGAGCGTCTGATCAACAATCTCATCGCCGTCTATCACCGTATGGGTTCACCACGCGATCTCTCTGCGATGCGCGAACTCAAACGCCTGCTGCTGATGAGTATTGGTGAAGAAGAGGCATAGCACGTCTGAGTTCGATCTTAACGAATAAATCCTCAAGCGATCGCATTTTCAAAAACAACCGCAACCATCTGTCACTCCCGCGCAGGCGGGAGTCCAGTGGAATTTGAATTTTTCTACTGCATGCCACTGGATTCCCGCCTGCGCGGGAATGACGAAAANTACNAAGGCATGGAGTTTAATGATTTGAACTGCTATAGGATTAACGTATGCACAACGGGCACCGGGTTGACACCCNGTGCTCAACTTTAAAAACGACGTGCATCATGTCCCTGCGNGGGANTGACGTAATGTGTTTTTTTAGGACTTCTCAAACCTGATACTTGACCGAACAGAGAAAAAGGCCGCATCAATCAAGATGCGGCCTTTTGTGTTTTGCATGTCATGTTAACCCGGTAACGCTGTCCCTGTTTACTGCAGGTTCAGCGGCATGATCACGTACAGGAATTCATTACCCGTCCGCAACACACCCGGTTTGTTCGGGGCTTTGAGTTCCAGCGTCACTTCGTCGTCCTCAACCACCTTCAAGGCTTCGGAAACAAAGCCGGGGTTAAAGCCGATTTCCATCGCTTCGCCGTCATAATTTTCCAAAGGCACGTTCACTTCCGCTTCACCCATTTCCGGGGCACGGCTTGAAAGCGTCAAACCTTCAGACGAGAAGCTCATGCGAACGCCCTTGGACTCTTCGTTGGTAAGCAAACTTGCACGACGCACACCCGATGCCAACACGTCGGTGCGCATCGTTGCTTTGCGATCCGAGTCCTTGGGGATGACATCGCGGTAAGGCGGGAAGTTGCCTTCCACCAGGTTCGTCGAAAGCACCGCGGTATCCGTTGCAAAGAGCAACTGGTTGTCGGTGACTTTCACGCTGACGGTTTGCGAATCATCATCAAACAGACGCAGCGCGGTGGTCAGTGCCTTGGTCGGGATGATCACACTCTTGGGGCCGGCATCGCCGTTACCCTTGCATGAACCCTTGGCCATCGCCAGACGACGACCGTCGGTGGCAACCAACGTCAGCTTGTTGTTATCACGTTCGACGAGTACACCATTGATCGCATAGCGGCTGTTTTCACGCGCGGTCGCAAAAGTCGTCTGACGGATCAGGCGATGCAGTTCGCCGGAGTTGATCGTGTAGTCCGGATCGCCCTTGGCTTCGGGGATCGGGGGGAAGTCGCTGACGGGATAGCCGAAGATTTTAAAGTGCGAGTCGGCACCGGTGATCAGGGCTTCCTGCTTGTCGACTTCAAGGGTGATCGTCGGGTCAACAGCTTCGCGGACGATCTGGTTGAACTTGTCATTGGGGATCAGGGCTTCGCCGGGTTCGACGATTTCGATCTTGTTGGTACAGGCACGGATGGCCAGTTCCATGTCGGTTGCCATGACAGTGAGCGTATCCTCAATGACGGTGAGTTTGACGCACTGGAGCACGGGCTTGGGGGTACGGGAAAGAATCACGCCGCCTGCCAGATTCAGCAGGTCTACCAACTCGGCTCTGTCGCAAATGACTTTCATGGCTGCTCCTCTAGATCGTTTATAACTCAATAAAAATAACGGTTTGCAATCATCAGAGCAACCCAGCAAGCCCCGAAAATGCCCGGAAACGGCGGTTTAGACCGGATTTAGGCCCGGATATCCGGTTTAGCGCCAACAATCCCCAATTTATGCACAAAGAGTTAACAATTTGCCCTGTATCCTGTGGTTTACGCAAAATGCCGAATCACCGTAAACAGCAGGAAGAACAGGAAGATCGCCCCACCGAAATAAACCCATGTCTGCGTGAGTCCGCCACCCGAATCGATGTCATCTTCTTCTGAGTTGAGAAACTCGTGATTGGCACGCGCGATGCCAAAGCAGAGCATCATCAACACTGTGGTGATCATGAACAGGCTCAATGCGACATTGCCAAGCAGGTTAAGTAACGCCAGCGAGAGTTTGCCCTGCTCCCCGGCAGAGACAAAAAAGTGACCGATGTAGCCTGCGAGCATCAGGAAGTTGACCGCTGCCAAAACGTGCGTGCGAATGCGATACACCTTGCCTTTGGAGTTCCGATGCCGACTATGCACCGTCGGCCCATGCGGGTCCACATCCCGCCCACCCTGTACGTCATAAGACCGATGGTCATACATCCGGTTGAACCAGTGTTCACGGGGCGGATTGGGTTTGGGGTCGGACATCAGCAGGCTTTCAATGCAAGTGAATCACTGGAACAAATCAAACAACAACCATGACATCTTTGAATTCGTCATTCTCGCGCCCCCGGAAAGACGGGAATCCAGTGGCATTCTGTTGACGCTTGCAGATTCCACTGGACTCCCGCCTGCGCGGGAGTGACGGAAGGTGGAGACAAATTGTTTAAGTTACTCTAACCGTTGTACCAAACCATCAACCGAAAACACAGCACAAACATGCAGATCATCCCACTGAAAATAATCCAGGTCTGCATCACGGGATATTCGGGACGCTGACTGTTATCCCCATCGGGGAACTCGTACAAAGTTCTGGCAAGTGAGTAACAAACCATCATGACCAAGGTCGAAACCACATACAAAACCAAACTCATTGGGCCTGCAATATGCATCAGGTTATCTAATGTCGAACCGTCCTTCTCAGTGAAAATGAAAAAGTCCAGTATCATCACCATGAGAAAGAGCAAGTTGAGTGTCGCAGCGATGCGTGCCCACAAAACGTACATCCGACCTTCCGCTGATCTGCGATGAAACAGTGGTTTGAATATCCAATGTTTCTGATAGTCAAACCCAATCCGGCCGGTACGTGGGTGGCTGGCATGCAGTTCCACAGGATCAACATCATCGGGTTTGGCATCTGCAACCCATCGCCAATTGATAAAACCATTGAGTAAGTTGCGGCGTTTGTGCTTGTCCAATTCTTGTTTGCGCTTCGGATCAATCATGCAAATGCCCCCGTTTGGTATCTCATGTGTCATCACGCGAATGATCACATTGATCTCAAATACATCTCAGGCATCACGCTTCGGACGGTGAATGCTTGGCGAGTTTGCGTTGGAGACTTCGGCGGTGGATGCCAAGCACGCGGGCGGCCTGGGAGACGTTGCCATCACAGTCGGCGAGGATGCGCTGGATGTGTTCCCATTCGACTTGTGCCAAGGAAGGCGCGGTCGTGGGCGCATAGCTCGAACCGTCACTGCCTGCTTCGAATGCACCGAGAATCTGATCCGTTGTTGCAGGCTTGGTCAGGTAGTCCATCGCCCCGGCTCGGATCGCATCCTTGGCGGAGGCAATACTGCCAAACCCGGTGAGGACGACAATGTCGATTTCGTCATCGATGGCAAGAAGCTGCGGGATGAGTTGCAAACCCGACGTGCCGTTCATGCGCATGTCGATGATCGCGCGCTGCGGACGATGCTGGCGTGTCTGCTCAACGGCCTGCTGGGCGTTCTGGGCATGGATCACCGGGAAATGTCGATCTTCCAAAGCACGAACCAATCGCGTGCGGAAGGCCTGATCGTCATCAACGACGAGGGTCACAGGCAAAGACTTGGCGGTGGCATGGTTCATGGGACTCATCACAGCTAAATTCATCATAACTCCGTAGGCATGGGCAGGACCAATACATCATACCTTTGTGTATCATAATGGATCAAACACGGATACCGTGAATCGACGAAAATGAGCGGGATATTCTCTGCTAAAGTGCATCAAAATAATGAATCTCCATGCCATCTCTCATCTCGTCATTCCCGCGCAGGCCCGAATCCAGTTTCATTCTGTGCGCACTTGCAAGTTCCACTGGACTCCCGCCTGCGCGGGAGTGACGGAAAGTGGAGATGAATGATTTGTACTGCTCAATACAAGTGATATAAAGTCCAAACGAACGCTCATAAAAAACACAAAGGCCAACACCATGTCCCAAAGCAATCGCCTGTCCAATCATCAGCTTGTCCAGCGCATCACCTTGCCTGATCCCAAGGGCAGCATCCTGGATATGGTGCTTGATACGGACACGTTTAACGAGATTGATGACCAGTTCGCGCTGGTCTATGCCCTGCTGTCACCGGATCGTGTGAAGGTGCATGCGGTGTATGCTGCCCCCTTCGTCAACGCCAAGTCCAAGACGCCTGCAATCGGGATGGCAATGAGCTATGACGAAATTTTCGAGTTGTATCAACGGATGCCATCCAAGCCGGACGTGCCGGTGCATCGCGGGTCGGAGCAGTGGATGCGACAGGCACGTGGCCCGGTGGAGAGTGATGCATGCCATGATTTAATCGAGCGTGCGATGTCACGATCGGTTGATGATCCGCCGTTGTATGTCGTTGCCATCGGTGCCCCGACGAACGTGTCCTCCGCCATTGCAAAATGCCCGGAGATCATGGACCGGATCGTGGTGGTCTGGTTAGGTGGTCATGCCGTCAGTCACCCCACCGCACGTGAGTTTAACCTGGGCCAAGACCTGCTGGCATCGCAGACACTGTTTGACAGTGGCGTGCCTTTGATCCGCATCCCCTGTATCCCCACCGCGCAGATGCTTCGGACGACGGTGGCTGAGTTAACGCATTACATCGGCAACAAGAATCCGATGTGCGACTTCCTGCTACAGCGTTATGCAGAGCATGAAGCGATGGAAACCACGCAAAAACGCGAGCGTTGGAATGTGGCGCATATCGCATATTGCAAGGAAATTTGGGATGTGGCAACCATTGCCATCCTCGTCAATTCAACCTGGTGTCGCAGCACCATCACCCCAAGCCCGATTCTCACGCGCGATATGACATGGAGTGTTGATCCATCTCGTCACCTGATCCGTGATCTGATCTCCATGAACCGTGATGCGATCTTCGGTGACATGTTTTACAAGCTGGCGAACATGAGCAGTTGATTCTCACTCACGAAACAAGCAATAAAACACGTTGTGTTTTCAGCAACACAACGTGTTGCAGCTATTACTTTGATCAACTGTGTTGTCTAGACGCAATGCGTCCTGCTCGATCCAGTACAACAAACATCAATCGCCTTGCGTATCGAAGGCTTCCTGCTGCTGGTTGTAGCGGTCCCGATTGGAACGATGATCCATGAGCAGGAATAAACGCTCGCGGTCTTCAGGTTTGATGGCATCGTTGATCTGTCGGTGTGCCTGAGCCAAGTGCGTCCGTCGGGACAGGTGCGTGAGTACAATGTACCGGGCTTTGGAGCGCTCGAGCAATTGGACGATGTGATCCAGATGCAGATGCTTACCCACGTTGGCACGATTGCGGTGATCGTCTTCCAGGAACGTGCATTCGGTGATGAGAATCTGCGCATTGAGTACGTCTTCACGATCAAAGCACGAGCCCCATGTGGTATCGCCGGTGTAGCACATCAGCGGGATTTCCAAAGTCTGGGTGATGTCCTCGCCTTTTTTCTTGAGCGCAACCAACTGCTCCTGGGGTAAGCCCTGCAACTGGGCTTTGAGCTTGGAACGTTTTTCGACCACGCAGTACCCCAGTGAGGGCACGGTGTGATGCGTCTCAAACGCGCGGAGATAGATCGTGTTCTTGATCTCCAGCATCTCATCGGGTTCCAGAGCCTTGACGTTGTAGGGTGTCTTCTGGGCTTCGATGTCGACCCAGGCGCGCATGAGATTGTGGATCGGCTGCTCCATCTTGGGATGACAGACCACCGTGCCGACGCCCATGCCCTGGAAGTAGCG
>PAIY01000263.1 GCA_002704825.1 Phycisphaeraceae bacterium | reverse complement strand
CTGATCCACCGGCGTGCGTTTGCCTTTGAAGATGTAGTAAAGCCCACTATCATCCTGCTCCACATCCATACTCGTATACTGCAACTCCCACTGCGGCGTGACGTTCCTGCCGATGAGATAACCGCCAATCAAACCAATGAGCACAATCAACAAGCCGGTGAATTTGAGAACAGGTGACGGTTTTGAATGCATGCGTTTTTTCCAAGGCCCGATGCGTTACTAGGACTGACGCGGTGTCAGCGAACAAACTGCTGACGGTAGGCTGTATTACATCTGCGAGTTGGGGTGACACGCCCAACTCGCAGATGCATGTCACTGACATACACTTGACTGCAATACAACTGGCACGGTTAACTCACAGCCTTTTCACCGGGCATGATGAAATGACTGCCGCCGAGAATACTTACTTTGTCATGGATCGGGCTTGCCAACTCCGTCATCAATCGCAGGCCGGGTTTGGATGTGATCAAACGCGGGACGCTGTTGATCAATGATGCGACCGTTGCCTGATCACCGGGAACACCGTCAGGGAACGTCAGCGTGAGATTGGGCGCCCCTTCGATCGTCACCGTGTCATGCGGTGTTTCTTCGCAGAGTGCCATCGTCAGATCAAGATCAATGACCAATTCGCCTTTGTACATGACCTTGACCATCTGATGCAGACCGCGTGTCTGCCCCGGTTCGACGGTGACATGTTCGGTCTTGATGGGTTTATCTGCGACGACGGGTTCGAGCGTTTCAACAATATCGTCAGCCGTGACATGCCAACCCATGCTGTGAGCAAGCAGTGCTGCAGATTCACAGAAACCGGCATGCCCGGCTTTGCCTTGTTGGAACAGCGATTGGAAGGTTTCGGGTTCAAGACCACTGCCGATTTTTTTTTGCAATGGGCCACGGCGCGTGGTGGCATCGACCACGCGCGTTGCCTTGATGCGATCAATCCGGGTACTCACGCCAGTCATCACCACGGGCAGCAGGTCCATGACAAAACCGGGATTCACGCCGGTGCCGACGACACTGACGCCGGCAGCCATGCATGCTGCATCCAGTTCAGCAGAGGCCTGCGGCGCGGTGAGCCATGGGTAGAGCAGCGGCTCACAGGTGCTTGCGACATGCGCGCCGGCCTTGACCATTGGCATGATCTGTTCAATGGATCGCACCACCGAAGAACCGGCGGTGTGCAGCACGACATCCGGTTTGGCATGTTCGCAGAGATCATCAAATGAAGCATAGACACTCACGTCATCCAACGCCGTGATGCCGGTGAGACGCCCCAATGATTGTTCCTGTTTGAGTGGATCGATATCAATCCCACCAATAATCTGCGCCCAGGGTTTGGTTGCCAGATACTTGACGGATTCAAGACCGATGGGGCCGAGGCCGAATTGTGCGATACGAATGGGTTGCATAACGTTTTCCTTTTCCGTGTGCAGTTGATACTGCAAAAACAGGGGAATTAGTGGGTCTTGGTGATGTAGGGTTGGACATGTTGTAAATCCAAACCCGTTCCCAAGCCGTGGACAATTGGACGTGTAAGCTGGCGGCCTGTCACATACTTGATGGGATGCGTTGCGGGATTGCCAGGAAAGTTTCGACGTGGGGCACCGCTGGTTTGGTAATCCAGTCGGGGTAGTGCAAAGCAGAGTTGGATGTTGGCCCAGGCACCGATGTCGGTCATGACGAGCCCGCCGATGTAGATTTCAACATGGGGTGCATGCTCGTAGAGATACCGCCCCATCTTCATGGCATGGACAATGCCGCCAGCCTTTTGAATCTTGATGTTGACCATGTCCGCAGCATCCAATGCGTGAACCTGCTTGATGTCATCCAGAGTCCAGATCGCTTCGTCTGCCATGATCTTGATGGGCATGGTTTTCTGCGTCGGCCATTGACGAATCGCATGCGTGACATTGGCTAATGCCTGCATGTCTTTTTCACTGGTGGGTTGCTCACAGAGAAACGGTTGGGTGTACCCCACAGCAATGAGCGCATTGGCAATCTGCTCGAGATGATCGAGACTGGCGGCTGCCTCTTTCCATGCCTGATTCACATCCACCCAGATCACACGATCCGGCTTACTGGATTGAACGATCGACTCGGCGGTGGCAGTCAGACGCTTGAGATCCTTTTCAAAGTCCAGGCCGATCTTGATGCGAATGGCCGGATAGTCGGTGTGCAGCTTTGCAGCGGCGATGGCGAGTTTCTTCTGCGACGCCGTTGCGTTGTAGGTCGCGGCGGATCGGAAGATGGTCTTGCGCTCATTGCCATCCTCAAACAGGTCCGCAATGGGCTTTTCGTAAACTTGCCCAACAAGGTCGAGTAACGCCATGTCAAAACCACTGAGTGTCGCCCGCAGTTGTCGCGGCTTGGTCGGCGGATTCTGCCATGTGAGTTTTTGTCCTTGAGCCAGAGTGTCCAGATGATCCAGCCAATCCTCAACCAAGGTCATGTCCCCTGCAAGATCACCATCATTCAAGGTTCGCCCGATGAGTATCCGTCGCATCGCAACAGCGCCGGACCATGCGTCGGACTTTGATTCATTCGTCACCAAAGTGCGCGGGAGAATGCTGCCCAGCGCGGTGAACTTGCGATTTGTATTCTGTGTATCGCTGGCATGAATCAGAACAAAGATGCCATAGCAGGTACTGCTACTGCCCTTGGATGTTTTGAATTGTTTCTCCAACGGGATGCTGAACGCTTTGAGATCAATTGCGTCAATGCGTACCTTGGCCCATGCCACGGGAGCCATCAGACTCACAAAGACGAGAACCAGACACCCGTGCAAAATGAAGAAATGACGTTTCATATACATGACATATGCAAAGATGGTGCCATGCCTAAAAAATGGTCTGAGAACGTCAAAAACAAGCTTTAAAGGCTGTGAGAGATAGCGATCGTTGACAAATAATCAACAACAACAGGTGGATTGCTGCTAAAATTGTCACTTACCAGGCAATACACGATACCGCTTGGCCATGCGATAAAACTGACCACGGTCCATTTCCGCGATCTTTGCTGCCCGGGCCATGTTCCCTTCGGCCAGTTGTATCACGTAGCGACAATAGGCAGACTCAAACTGATACCTGGCAGTGCGGAATGGTCCCTGAAACAACTGTGAGTGATCCTCAGACAGCGGCGCGTTGTGCTGAACTCGGAACGGCAACGCACTGGGATGAATCGTCGAACCGGCGTTAAGCACCATCAATCGCTCAACGAGATTTTGCAACTCACGAATGTTCCCCGGCCAATGATACGTCTGTAACAGATGCATCGTCTGGGCCGTGATTTTGATCGGCTGGATCTGATCGGTCGTCTGATATTGCTCAATAAAATGATTGATCAGCGTCGGGATGTCCGTCGGACGCTCGCGCAGGGCGGGTAGATGAATCGGCACGACATTGAGTCGATAGTAAAGGTCCGCCCGGAATTGCCCGCGCTGAATCTCGCCGAGCAAATCGCGGTGCGTGGCAGCAATCACCCGCGCTTCACTTTTCATCGCATGCGTACTGCCAACTGGTGTGAAGGTGTTGTCTTCAAGCACGTGAAGCAACTTGGCCTGCAGAGACAAAGGCATCTCACCGACTTCATCCAGAAAGATCGTTCCCTTACCCGCATGCTCAAAACGCCCTATTCTTCGGGCATAAGCGTCTGTAAACGCGCCACGTTCATGGCCAAAGAGTTCGCTTTCCAACAGGTTGTCAGGAATCGCTGCACAGTTAACCGTCACAAACGGTTGATCACTGCGCGGACTTGCTGAATGGATCGCGTGCGCCAGAAGCTGCTTGCCGGTCCCGGTTTCACCGAGGATCAAAACGCGACTGCTGGTCTGGGCAATGCGTTGGGCGGTCTGAAAAATCTGCGACATCGACTGGTCCGTGCTGACCATCTGATCCAGTTGCAGCACCGAGCCGTGATGATGATGTTGCTGATGCAGCACACGCCGAACACGCGAGATCAGTTCCTCGGGTTCGACCGGTTTAGCCAGGTAATCCGAACACCCCAGCCGCACCGCTTCAACCGACGCTTCCTCCGTCCCAAAGCCGGTGATCATGACGATCGGCAAGGCGTGCCCATTGCCACGGACTTTGCGAACCAGATCAAACCCACCCATCTCGCGCATGACCAACGTGGTGATAAGCAGGTCAAAATGATCATTCGCCAACCGCGGTTCAGCCAAACGCGGATCATCACAGATCACTGGCTGGTATCCGCTGGCAGCCAAGGTCGAAGCCGTCTGCTCGAGGAACTCGGGAATGTCATCCACGATCAATATGCAAGCGCCTTGGGCCATGAAGAACCATCATCCGACCATGTTGACAATATGTCAACACTACAAAAAGACGTTGCGTAATACTTTGACATGAATTTACCCAAAAAGGCAATGAAATACCCCCTAAATTGACAAATCATGCGACCGGAGCATTATTTCGTCCATTTTTCATCCCTGGCATCAACTTTGCGTAATGTCCAAGTGTGTGGCGAGCTGCAGTACCTGGTCGTACCCGTGCTCATACCGATCCACACCTGTTTGTAATTGACGCGACCTCATGATTTGTTCGCCCCTGACGAGAAAGACGCATGATGAAAAACAAAGCCTTCACCCTCATCGAACTCCTGGTTGTCATCAGCATCATTGCCATGCTGATCTCCATCCTCCTGCCTGCCCTGGCGTCGGCCCGTAAGACGGCCATGCGTCTGCAATGCTCAACCAACTTCAAGCAGATGACCACGGCTATCCTCAATTATGAAATGGATAACAAGTCGATCCCCGGCGCGGTGTACCGGGGCGTACGTGACCCCGAATCACATGTCGGTCTGGGCGGATGGGAAAAATATCTGAGTCACGAACAGTGGCTCACCCACTACCTGGGCAAAGCTTACGGTGTGTGGCGTTGCCCGGACAATCAGGCAGCCTACGGTCATCCGTCGGGTGGCAAGATGGTCTTCCTCATCAACAACCAATACACCACCACCAAGCGCTACTTCTTCGGTCGCACATCCACCAGCTCGATTCCCTCAAGCTACATCCCCGGTGATGCCGAGCCCTGCTCGCTTGAAGACATTATGGCAGCGGGTCGTGAAGGTACTTCTGATTACGATGTCAAAGGTCATGGCAAGTTATGGATGATCTCCGACATTGACGGTCTGAACTACGGCAGCTCCGCAGGCACCTACGGGCTGGACGCCCCCACCGTACGCCCGCCGCATCTGGGTGAGACGCGCAACTATTCGTTCTTTGACGGCCACGTTGAAACGCTCAGTCTCGACGCCCTGCCTGCCAACGAGTAACACAATAAAAAACAAACCCCAACCCCATCCCTGACGGCTCCCCCGGAACCCACCGATCCCCAGCTCATCCCAGAGAACTGCCGTCAACGACAACGTACCGGGGAATTGGCATGCGTCGATTGCGTGTGCATTGCACGCCTGCCAGTTCCCCGGCTTTGACGAACACTTGATCGATCTGAATCAGAAAGTCACCTGTGCACCGATCGTCCAGCAACATCTCGCGACTGCTGATGAGCCTGGCAATACTCATTGTCATCAGCCTCACCAACCCGCAACACGCTGCACAAAGTCAGCAGAGTTCCTCGGGCATGGTGGTCTCAGGTCACCGTCAGGCAACACAGGCCGGACAGCAAATTCTCACCCAAGGCGGTAACGCAATCGATGCAGCCATCGCCGTCGCCACCACGCTTAACGTCGCCGAACCCTGGGGCTCAGGATTGGGTGGCAAGTTAGTCATGCTCTACTACGATGCCTCACGCAAACAGGTTTACTGCGTGGAAGCACTCGACCAAGCCTCATCGGCTATGGACACGAAACACACCGGTAAGCGCACCGCTGCCCAATCCATCGGCGTTCCCGGTCAATTAATCGGTTGGGCCAAGGCTCATGAACGTTGGGGTTCCAAGCCCTGGGCAACACTGCTTGAACCGGCGATCCAAACTGCGGAAAACGGCTACACACTCGACCGCTTTGACCGTGTCGCATTGGAACATGCCCGTGAAAAACTCATCGCCGGTGGTGGTGGCCAAACCTACTTTGCCAACCAACCCTTAACCCATGATCAAACCAAACTCACCAACACGCAACTGGCCAGAACGTTTCGCATCATTCAGGAACAAGGCTACCGCGCACTCTATGGCGGGGAACTCGGTCTGAAAATGGTCGACCACGTCACCGCAGCAGGCGGCTGGATGACGATGGATGACCTGCGACGTTACCGACCGCGCATTTATGCAGCACCCAAAACACGCTATCGCAGCGCACTTGTTTACAGCAGTGACGGGCCGGCAACCGGGGGTCCAACCGTTCTGCTGAGTCTTGCCTGTCTGAACCAACAACAACCAGCCAGTGATCCGCAAAGCGCGCAGCGCATGGACCAGATGGCGCGCGTGTTGATGCAGGTCTATGGCGTCGTGCGGTCCAAACTCGCCGACCATCCCGCAGCCGGCCCAACGCTACGTCGTACGTTAACACCGATGGCCATTGCTCAACTCAATCGTCAGGCCAGGCAGATGAACCTGCAGACTTCAGCCCGCGATCCATTGCCCAACAGCATTGATGCAGAACTTCGCACACAAAGCACCACGCACTTCATCGTCGCCGACGCACAAGGCAATGTCGTTAGCGCCACCCAATCACTAGGCAAACACTACGGCTGTGGCATCATGATTCCCGACACCGGCATTCTCATGAATACGTCACTGAACAATTTCTCCAGCGACAGCAGTTCCCCCAATGCCGCCAAGCCCGGTCGCCGTCCGCGTAGCACCATGTCTCCCACCATCGTGCTCCAAGCCGGCAAGCCCATTCTCGCGCTGGGCTCTCCCGGTGGGCAGCGCATTCCAGTCTCCGTCTTGCAGGTCATCACCGATGTGATCGACTATGACATGTCCTTGGAACATGCCATCGAACTGCCGCGATTTCACGTGCGAAACAGCACCCGTCGTCAACTCATCGAGCTTGAACACAACATGCCACCAAAGCTTCTCACCGAGTTAACCGCTCTGGGTTGGCAAGCCCAACAAGTCACCACCAGCGTCATGTATTTCGGCCCGGTGAATGCCATCGGCTTTGACGGCCAAACCAGTATCGGTGTTGCCGATGATCGTCGCAGCAATGTTGCCAGCGGCGTTGAACCATTCGAACAATAAACCAACCCCAACGAATCGTTTCACATTGGAGTGATCATGAAAACCCGCTTATGCAAAGTCCTGTTGACGGTTTGTCTCGTTGCCCTGCTCAGCCAAACCAATCTTGTCACAGCACAAACAACCCCATCGCAAAAACTCATCAAGGTTGCCATCTATGATCACAAAACCGATGGCATCTCCGGCGGTCGCAAAAACCTTGAGGCATTCCTCATCCCGGCTAACGGCTACATCACCACGCATGTCACACCTGCAACAATCCGTGACGGCGCTCTGGATGACCAGGACGTGCTGATCATGCCCGGCGGTTCAGGCAGCAAGCAAGCCTTCGCACTCGGTGCTGATGGCAAACAGATCGTCCGTGATTTCGTAGCAAGCGGCAAAGGCTACGTCGGTATTTGTGCAGGTGCCTACCTTGCTACCAATCACTATTCATGGTCACTGGGCCTGATCAATGCCAAAGTCGTTGATACCAAACACTGGGCGCGTGGCACGGGTGAAGTCACCTTGAACCTCACAGAGTCCGGGCAGAAAAATCTGGCGTACGACGAATCAAGCTGCAAAGTCTACTACGGCCAAGGTCCCCTGCTGGCGCCCGGTAAAGACGATACCGCACCGAAATATGAAACACTGGCAACCTACGCAACCGAGATTGCCAAGAAGGGCGCCCCCACCGGTGTGATGATCGGCACGACCGCCATCGCGCGAACGCAATACCAAAACGGTCGCGTCGTCTGCTTCAGCCCGCATCCCGAAAAACCCGGCGGTATCGCAAGCCTCATCCAACATGCCGTCACCTGGGCAGCCACCCCCGAAGACAAATAACAAGGTTGCTTGTTACCTGTGAGTATCCAAGTCATCCAACACCCCATTTGATTGAGCACCGGGTTTACACCAGCTGCCCCACAGAAGACCGTATGCACAACGGGCACCGGATTCACATCCGGTGCTCATTTTTTTGTAGACATGCAACACATAAATCACACAATGCTAAGTCTGTTATCCTTCCGTCACTCCCGCGCCCCCGGAAGTTGGGAATCCAGTGGCATGCAGTTGACGCTTGCACATTTCACTGGACTCCCAACTTCCGGGGGCGCGGGAGTGACGGTAAATACAACGTAATAGCCAATGAGATATGCAACGAATTCATCATGATGAAATAGCCGCATTGCGACGCAACGCTGGTGCATCAACGATTTCAATGCGGCTTACTGCGAAAACTTCCCGGCGTCTGTCCCGTCTGTTCGCGGAACACCGCAGAGAAACGCTCGCGACTGTTAAACCCACTGGCTAAGGCAATCTGCTCAATGGACATCTGCGTACTGCTTAAGAGTTGGCTCGCCAGATCGACATGCGCTTGCTGAATGACATCCAGAATGCTCTTACCCAAAGCAGCCTCAAAACGCATCTCCAGATTTCGCCGACTCACCGATGTCTGCTCGACAACATCACTCACGCGAATCGGTTGATCAGCATGTTCCTGAATGTAGCGAACCGCTGCACCAACCAACCGATCATCCGAAGCCAGCGCGTCCGTGGACTGTCGTGTGACAACGCACAACGGTCCAATGCGAATACACTGCTTATCCATCTGCGGCTCGACAAGTAGCTGATCAAGCAGACGCGCTGCTTCAAAGCCAATCCGCTCGTGTGCCATCCGGATACTCGACAGGGTCGGGTAAGCCATCTGGCATAACATCGCATCGTCATCAACACCCAGTATCGCCAACTCGCCGGGCACGTTGATCTGTAACTGCCGACACACTTCAAGTAAGACCATCGCCATCGGATCATGACAGGCTAAAATCCCTGCAGGCTTGGGCAAATCCATCAACCACTGACGCAGTTGCCGATCCTGATCCGAGACGCGCCAACCGACTTCGCCAACCTGCTGCTGAGCATGCGCATCGACAAAGTAGTGCACCTTCCCCGGCACATGTTTTCGGTAAGCAGCAAAGCGATCATCACTGGCCCCCATCCCCGACTCACCGCAGAAAGCCAAATGCTCATAGCCACGCGAAAGCAGGTACGTCGCAGCCAACTGCCCCACCGCATCGTTGTCGGTAATCACGCGATGCACCGTATCACTTCGCAAGTTACTTGAGCAGTTGACCATGGGAATGCCCAGCGTTGCAAAACGCTTCTCCAACTTCGCCTGAGGTAATGTCGCGATCATGCCATGCGGCTTCCACTTGCGTAGATCCGAAACAATCCGAGCATCGGGCAAACCCAAATGAAACTGCCAGGCGCGGAGCGGTCGGGCATAACGCGTGATCCCTGCAAAGATGCCACGCGTATGCATATCCGCCTGAGACATGAGTACAGCAATTTTCAGTAAGTTTTCCGACATTGCGCATTCTTTCACAATCACTGCGTAAAGTGTCCTTGTTCAAACCCATTGTACCAACCTATGATGATCTCAAACAGGATAATCAGCGTACTGTCATATCACTGACTGGTTCAGATCGTGATGCGCAAAACATTTTATGTCAGGAATGAAAATGAAACACATCGTCCACGAAACCAAACAGCTTTCCGGTAAACAAGCCGCCAAAGACGGGGCAGCCGCCATCCGGCAAGCCATCGCAGAGAAGGGTTCGGCCCGGATCATCGTTGCCACCGGTGCTTCGCAGTTTGAGATGCTAAGCGCCCTGATCAAGGAGCCGGACATCGCATGGGACAAGGTCACCGCGTTTCACCTGGATGAATATGTCGGCATCCCCATCACGCACAAAGCCTCCTTCCGGTTGTATCTCTGGGAACGCTTTGTCAGCCAACTCCCCCTGCCGTTGGCATCATTTACTTATCTCAACGGTGAAACCGACCCGCATGCCCAATGCACGGAAGCGGGTAAACTTGTTGCTGCTGCACCGATTGATGTCGCTTTTGTCGGGATTGGTGAAAACGGACACCTGGCATTCAACGATCCGCCAGCCGACTTCGATACCGAAGAACCGTACCTGGTTGTGAACCTTGATGATGATTGTCGCAAACAGCAGTTAGGCGAAGGCTGGTTCCCGACATTTGATGATGTCCCCACGCAGGCGATTTCCATGTCAGTCAAGCAGATCATGAAAACCAGGACCATCATCTGCACCGTGCCCGACGAACGTAAATCTGAAGCGGTCAAGAACACGATCGAAGGTCCGGTGACCAACATGGTCCCCGCATCCATTTTGCAAAAGCATCCTGACACCACGATTTATCTGGATCAACCCGCAGCATCCAAACTCGGTTGACACCTATTATTCTCATCCCCCTAAGCCGTGACCCTTTGGGGTCGCGGTTTTTCACATCTCTGCTAACACACAGAAAACACCATGATTCAAGGCATTTTCGACATCCAGGTCAACGGCTACGGCGGTGTGGACTTTAACAGCGATGACCTGTCCGTGGACGCATTGCATCAAGCGTGTGCCAAGCTGCGAGAAGATGGCGTCACCGGCATTCTGGCTACCATCATCACCGAGAAGTTGCCGGTGATGGCGCAGCGTTTAGCGCGGTTGGTCCAACTGCGTGAACAGGATGACCTGATCAAAGCAATGATCAGAGGTTTTCACATTGAAGGACCGTTTATCAGTCCGATGGATGGATATCGTGGTGCGCATCCACAGGACGCGGTGTGTCCAGCAACGGTTGATGACATGAAGTTGCTACAGGATTCAGCAGGTGGTCTGACACGTTTGGTGACCTTGGCGCCGGAGTATGATGCGCGGATGCAGACGATTGCTTATCTTGCCAAACAAGGCATCACGATATCCGCCGGACACTGCAACAGCAGCATGAACCAACTGCATGCCGCGATTGATGCGGGCTTGTCGATGTACACGCATCTTGGTAATGGATGTCCAGCAAACATGCCACGACATGACAACATCGTCCAGCGGGTGTTGTCATTACATGACAAACTCTGGCTGTGTTTCATTGCAGACGGTGTGCATATCCCGATGTTCGCGTTGAAAAATTACCTGAACATTGCAGGCAGTGATCGCTGCATCATCACCACGGATGCCATCGCCCCAGCCGGGTTGGGGCCGGGCACGTATACGCTGAGTCGATGGACGTTACAAATCGGCGAAGACCTTGCAGCACGCAGCGAAGACGGCAGTCATCTTGTTGGGTCAGCCATCGACATGCCACGTGTGATTCAGAACCTGCAGCAATCTCTTGGAATGGATCAGACGCAGATCGAAAAACTCATCTGCAAGAATCCGCGTAAAGCGATTGGTTTATGAATTCACTTCATTAACATCGGTGCGCTAAACTGCGTTGCAATTTCAGCATCACACAGTGATGCAGCTATTGATTGTGACGTGTCTTGTTGTGTGTAAGAAGCGTGAAGCTTTGCGTGTGTTGCGTGTGTTGCGTGTGTGACAATACACAACATACCGTGATGTCGCGATGACATCTCGCGTATGCAATCAACCCATTGCAAAGAGCATGGCAAAGAGGATGATCCAGACAATCCCCAGGAAATGCCAGTACATCGTCAGCAGTCGCACGGGCAGGAAAGTCTGGGCGGTGTAACCGGTGGTGAAAGCGCGTTTGGTGATCATGCCCAGCGGAATGAGTCCGCCCAGGACGTGGATGGCGTGGAGGAGAATAACCATGAACACCATGCCATACATCGCAACGCCGTCGTCAACGAGTTGTTGATGGGTGCGAAGCAGCATCGCCATACCGGGGACTTGCGTGAGAACAAACAAACCTGAGAGCATGTCGGTCCAGAGGAGTTGTTGTTTGAATCCCTGGATATTGTCCCGCTGCAATAGTCCGCAGGCCCGTTCGATGGTCAATGAGCTGAGCAGGATTGCAATCGTGGAGATCCAAAGCACTGGCGGGAGTTGGATGCTGCCCAGTTCGATTTTGTTTGAGAGACGAAAACGGATGATCAGATAGCCAACCACGCAAGCGCCAAAGAGCATGGTGAGAGCTGCGAGAAACAGCCACATGCCAAAGCGTCCGGTCTTGTTTTGTTTCTGCCATTCAGTGGGAACGTCGGTGGAATGGTGTTGTGCTGAGAGTTCCATGTTAGTGCACTCCAATGGGTGCGGTTGGGTTGGGAACACGACTCAGGCAACAGGCGTTTTTCATGCTGCGGTCGTGTCGGTTTATTCGACAACTTGCTGCGTCGGTGCCGGTGCTGCAGCTTCGACATCTTCGTGATACTGGCGGGTGTCCATGAGGATAATGCCGATCATCACCGAAGCGAAGAAGATTGAAGCGATGAGGATCTGGCCGAAAAACTGGTTTTCATACTTGAGGTGCATGTAAAACGCAGCCACCAGTGAGACTTTGATTGCAGCAACAATCAAGGCAACCCAGACGTTCATCGGGCCAAGGTCCACCCAGGTCACCGCGACGGTCAGAAAGGTGAAGAACAGCAGCAACACGTAAACCCCCAACAGCAGCGGGATGGAGCTGACATGTTCATGTTCTTCATCGTGATGTTCGTGACTCGGATTGGCAGTTGCTTCAGTCATGTTTATCTCTCGCAGATTCAGCGACATTGAAGGCCGCAGCTGTTTGAATGCGTCGGTGTCTTAGTGAATCAGATACAACAACGGGAAAAGGAAAATCCAGATCAGGTCCACCAGGTGCCAATAGAGTCCGACGATGTCGACGGGGACGTTGTAGGCTTTGGAGAACTGACCTTTGCAGGCACGCACGAAAATCCAGGCGATCAATGACATACCGATGAGCACGTGAATGACATGCAGACCGGTCATCAGGTAATAGATCTGGAAGAAGTGATGCACACGCGGTTTTTCCAACTCGGGCAGTTGGTCATAAGTCAAAAGGTGATGTCCAGCATGATCTTCGGGCATGTCATGCGCCGGTGCTTTGAGAATCTGAGGATTCACACCGGCTGGGCCATTGCCGGGGACGCCGATGGTCGAATGTTCCAACTCGCCGGGCTTGGGCGCTTCAACGGTTAATGACTCGCGGACCTCACCGGCATCTGCTGCAGTGTGATGCTCAGCAGGTTTGACAGCATGGTTGTCATGTTCGCCATGATGCGGCGGGTGATAGCCAAGCTCGGGAATCTGGTACGCCTTGGGGACCTCCCAATGCACACCATACTTGCCGAAGTAATGGTTCTCGATGTTCTTGATATGCCAATGCTTCATGGTCGGCGTGATGGCATACTCACCGGTAAGTCCCAGCGACTTGTTGGCCTGTTCGACATCAAAGTAGGCATTGCGAGCACCGGGAAAAAGTCCGCTGTGGAACTTGGAGGTGTACTCGACATACTTGACGCCAAGGAAACCAAAACCGCCAAGCAGCGTGATCGCCAGCAGAAGCTTGAGCAGTTGTTGTTGCCCCAACTGTGCAGCACGAACCGCCCAGGCCATGGTCATGGAACTGGTCAGCAGGATCACGGTGTTGATCGCACCGAGTTTCATGTCGAGCATTTTGTGTGCGTACATGAAGATGTCGGTGTGATTGGCACGGTAAATGGCGTAGCCGCAGAAAAGGCCGCCGAACATGAGGATTTCGGTGGACAGGAACGCCCACATCCCCAGCTTGGCAGAGGTGTTCTGCTGATGCTTGGTTTCAAAGTGATGGGCGAGATGCGGATCGTGACCGTGGCCGTGATCCGAATCGTGAGCCATAACATTGGTGTTGGCAGTGGTATCAGTCATTGGCTTTCACATACCCCTTGATGGATTCATCGTATTGCCACTCGGTCATGTCGTACGGATCACCAGCGGCCGGCGTGTCGGTGAAGTTGTCATGCGGGGGCGGCGAGGAACACTGCCATTCGAGTGTGTTAGCGCCCCACGGGTTGGCCGGTGCAGGTGCCCCCTTAAGCAGCGAGTGAATCCAGTTAAACAGCACCAGGAACAGACCCGACCCCAGCACAAATGCACCGCCGGTGGAGATGTGATGGTAGATCTGATAGTCATCGATATAAGACGCGTAACGACGCGGCATGCCCTGGGAGCCAGCAATAAACTGGATGAAGAACGTCAGGTTGAATCCGACGAAGACCATGGCACACGCAATCGCGCCGACCTTCTCGGAGTACATCTTGCCGGTCATCTTCGGCCACCAGTGATACATCCCGCCAAGGAAGGCAATGAGCGTGCTACCCATCATCACATAATGGAAGTGGGCCACGATGAAGTAGGTGTCATGCAGATGAATGTCCGTTGCCAACGCACCCAGGAACAAACCCGTCAGTCCGCCGATGGCAAAGAGCAGGATAAATGAGAGCACATAAAGCATCGGCGTCCGCAGGTGAATCTCACCGCGATACATTGTCGATAGCCAGTTAAACACCTTGATCGCAGAGGGAATCGACACACTGAACGTCAGCAAACTGAACACCGCGTTGGCCATCGGGGATTGACCGGAGGTGAACATGTGATGACCCCAGACGAAAAAGCCAAGCAAAGCAATCGCGATGGAGCTGTAAGCGATGAAGCTGTAGCCGAAGATGTGCTTGCGGCTGTGCGCGGTCACCAGTTCGCTGATCACCCCCATGGCAGGTAACACCATGATGTACACCGCTGGGTGCGAGTAGAACCAGAAAAAGTGCTGATACAGAATTGGATCACCACCGAGGTTGGGATCGAAAATCCCCACGCGGAACGCACGCTCTGCGATGAGCAGAAGCAGTGTGATGGCCAGCACCGGTGTGGCGAGTAACTGGATAATCGCCGTGCCGTACAAAGCCCAGAGAAACAGCGGCATGCGGAACCAGCTCATCCCCTTGGGACGAAGCATGTGCATGGATGCGATGAAGTTGACGCCGGTGAGAATGGAGGAAAAGCCCAACACAAAAGCGCCAAACGTCGCTTCAACCACTGCGGAGTTGGAGTCCATGGAGTATGGCGTGTAGAACGTCCAACCCGTTTCCAAACCGCCGTAGCCAATGTACTGCGCCAGACCGGGGAACATCGCAACCAGCACGCCTTTGAGCAGCACCCATGCCAGGATCAACGAACCAATCACGAAGATGTGAAAGCTCGCCAGGTTGAGCTTGGGGAATGCCACGTCCTTGGCACCAAGCATCAACGGCAGGACAAAGTTACCCAACACAGCAGGGATACCGGGAATGATAAACAGGAACACCATCACCGCACCGTGAAGCGTGAACATGTGGTTGTACACGTCCATCCAATGCTTCAGATAAGCCGGATCGTAGTTTGCATGGTTCTCGATGTTGGCAATGGGCAGCGCCAGCATGGTACGCAGGATCAGGGCGAAGATACCACCCAGCAGCAGGAAGGTGCAGATGGAAATGCCGTACATGATGCCGATGCGTTTGTGGTCAACCGTGAACGCCCAGGAAGCAAAGCCCCTGGAGTGGTTGAGGTAATTATCGCCGGAGTTATGTTGGGACTCGGGCAAGTCGTTGGCATGAGGTGTGGGAATCGAGGTCATTGCTGGCCCTCCGTCGTCGTTTGAGACGATTGGTTTTCTTGTTCACTGGCGGCCTGGTCATCCTTCTCAAGCGGCTCGGTGGGGATGTTGCCATCGAAGTGTTTACTGATGGACTTGAAGTATAGGATCAGGGCGGTGATCTCCGAGTCCTTGAGTTGTCCCTTGTAGGTCGGCATGACATTCTGGTAACCCGAAACAATATGTGCACCGGGTTCGAGAATGGATTGCTTGATGTAGGCTTCATCCGCAAGAATCTTGCTGCCATCGGTCATGGCTTCTTCGCGTCCAAACAAATCCTTGAACGACGGACCCGTCGAGGCTTGTCCATCATTGGTGTGACACTGAGCACAACCGCGCAGGTTGTAAATCTTTTCACCGGCCTCGATGGGAGACATGGTCTTGAGGAAGTTGGCTGCATCGGTCAGCCAGCCTTCAAACTCACCAGCAGGATGCACCGTCACGACGGACTTCATCACCGAGTGTTGCTGACCACAGTACTCGGCACAGAACAGGTTGAAATCGCCAGGCTGGGTTGCTGTGAACCAGGTCTTGGTGAATCGGCCGGGGACCGCGTCCTTCTTGATACGGAACGCGGGAATGAACAGACTGTGAATCACGTCATCAGACTGCATCACCAGACGGATCGGCGTATCCACGGGGACATGCAGGTTGTTATCAACATGACCGTTGGGATAGACAAACTGCCAGGACCATTTTTTGGCAATGACCTGAATTTCATAGGCCTGGCTGGGCGGGGTTGCCATATCCAGAAAGCCTTTGAAGCCGAAGTAGAAAATACCCATCACGACAAACGTGGGGATGATCGACCAGGTGAGTTCCAAAGCTGTGGAGTGATGCGGCGCGGGCTTGTTGGCTTCATAGCCAGCTCGCTTGCGATAGCGCACCACAAAGAGAACCATCCAACCCAGAATCATCATGAACATCAACACGCACAGCCAGTAGATGAAATAGAACAGTCCATCGACTTCACTGCCATAGTTTGACGCGTTGTCGGGCATCCAGACACGGGAGCCAATTTGTGCTAGTAGGTTTATCATCGTTGTTTCATAACCCTTGTTTTGAGGGTTTAGGGATTTGGGATTGGGGATTAGGGTCAAGGCAGTCATTGCCAGATCACGAACTGATGATTCTTCCTAATCCCTAATCACTAATCACTAATCCCTTGACCTTCAGCCTCCGTCATCGCCTGTTTTTTTCGTTCACGTCGCAGAGCAATCAGAACCACGGTGCTGATGATCAGCACGGTCATGACGCCCCCTGCACGCATGATGTTCAAAGCCGCCAAGGTATAGCGACCCTTGCTTGCGTCATACAAAAAGCAGTAAAGCAACACTGAATCGACCACGTTGCCGATTTTGTTTTCCGAAGCTTCGACCAGGCTCAGGCGTGTGGTGCGTGGCACGAACTTCACGCCATAGAGATACCGGGAAACCTGACCCTCGGGCGTGAGCACGATCAATGCCGCAGCATGGACATACTCTTTGCGGTCTTCATTCCAGCGGTAACCAAAACCCACCGTCTGGGTCAACGCCTTGATGCTCGGATCTTTCCCGACCAGGAAATGCCAGCCCTTGTCAGCACCGGCCTGGCCAAGCTCCTTGAGATAGTTCTGCTTCTTGAGTTTGGCGACCACCGCTGTATCACGTGGGTCAAAACTCACCGACAAGATGTCGTAGTCCTTGCCAACCTTCAGGTCCATCTCTTTGGCAACGTCCAGCGTCGCATTGAGCACCAGACCGCAAAGCATCGGGCATTGGAAATAACCGAGATTCAAAACCACCGGGCGTCCGGATTTGAAGTAGTCCCCCAGCGTGACAGTCTCGCCTAACTCGTTGGTGAACTGCGTATCCAAAGGCAACTTCGCACCAAGCTTCTGCTCGATGGTCACACCAGCGATTTCCTCGGGACTGCGTTCCTTGCGCGACAGCGTGTCATCGAGTGTCCGCACGTCATTTTCCGGATCAACAATCAACGCAGGCGGCTTGGAGATCACACTGCGGCCACGGTTTTCGGCCTTGATCTCATTGGCGGTCTGGCTGGCGGCATGAACCACACCCACCTGCATCGCAAGCAGGATCAGCATGACACAGCCACGGGCAATCGACTTGCGCTTGCGACGTGAAAACGTGACAACACCGGCTTGATTGGCGGTAGAAGGTTTCATGAGGTTCTTCTTTTTCGCGATCACTGCTGCGCGGGTTCGACATGGCGGTGTCGAGTTTCAGGAGGTGTGCAGACAGCGAACGTGCTAATGTTCTTTACTTTTTGTTCAGTGACTGGGCTGTCAACTTGATGGCCTGATCAATCGGAATTGAAGCGATCTGTTTTTGTTGATCGACCCAACGATAACTGTTGATCTTCTCTTGCTGTTTGAGCTTCACTTCACGCAGCACCCAGTTGGGGTTGTTGGCTTCCTTGCGTACCTGTTCGTTGTGTTGTTCGTAGTAGAACCATGCCTGCAAAGCAAAGACCACCACAATGAGCAAAACGGTACTCACCGAGCCAATGGCCACCAGCGTCGGGATGTCCACGTATTCTTTTTCAACAGTCTTCAGTGCCATAGGTCACCTGCTTCATTTCACTGGTCAAAACCAGATTACATATTCTTAAATGCCAGCGACTCGGTCATGCGCGGGTCTTTCTGCGGGACGATCGCGTTGAGCGAACCCACCCACACGGCACCGGCAACAAACAAACCGCCAAGGCCAACCATGGTCAAAATTTCAACCAGACCGACCTTCAAGTTCACGCTCATCTCCGGCATGATCAACCACCACAAATCAATCCAGTGGAAGACCAACAGCCACACCGCCCAGAACTGCAGCGTCGCATTGGTTCGCTTGATATGCCGACTCATCAAACCGACAAACGGGATGAAGAAATGGCAGATCACCAACGCGATACTCACAATGCTCCAGGTGTTAAAGTCCGCAGCAACGGTCGTCGCACCACGGGCCACAAACCAGAACGTGGTTTCAGGCAGTGATGCGTACCAGATGAGCATGTACTGCGAGAAGGCGATGTAAGCCCAGAAGACCACAAAGCCGAAAAGGAACTTGCCATGATCGTGCAGGTGTTCCTTACTCACCGTGTCCTTGTCGATCATGCCCTTGTTACGCAGGAACGAAAGCACCAGAATCAGAACCGCGAAAATCGAGAGCATGCAGCCAGCAAAGTAGTACACGCCAAAGATCGTCGAGAACCAGGCAGGACTCAGCGACATGATCAAATCGAACGTCGCATAGGTCACCGTCACCGCAAAGAGCACAATCGCCAAAGGCGAAAAACGTTCCAGGAATCGCGTAATCTGCACATCACCGGTGCTGTCCTGCTCCACGCTCTTTTTCCAGAACGTGAAACTCAGGCCAATCCAGACCGCAAAGTAAATCACCCAACGGGCAATGAAAAACGGGACATTCAGGTAGGCCGCTTTCTTGGCGGTGTAGATTTCTTCGGTATGTGAATCAATCACGCCAGCAATGCGGCCATGACCGTCAAGTGTGACAGCCGGTTGAGCGTGTGATTCATCAACAACGACTTCTTGTGCCGGTGCAGCGTGTTGCGTTGCATCGGCAGCATGAGCGTTTTTCTTTTCATCCGGAGCATATTCATCGCGCGCGGTCAGCGATGCGTGACCCGTGGCAGGTTCTGCATGATCCGCTGCTGCAGCAGCATGATCATTACCGGCATGCGTGGTGTCAGCATGTTCCTCACCGTGTGCTGATGCATGATGAGCATGGGAGGAAGCCCAGGGGTAGACATCGCCACCACCCAGCCACACATTGGCGGCGATCGGCAAAAACGCAATCGCCATCACCGGCATGGTCATTGCCAACACTTCGGCCACACGGCGGGAAGTCACACTCCATGCCGCTCGCGAGACGTGTTGGATACAGACGAAAAACAGTGCGCCGAGGCTGATACTCAGGAAAAAGGCAAAGGCGATGATGTAGGCGAACATGAAGCGCGTCAGGCCGTAGTTACCCACGGCAGCCAGAATGATGGCTGGAACCAGGGCACCCATGGCACCGACTGCCGGGATACAGAGCTTGCCCCCTGTCAGCTTGCCAGCAGTTGAAACGTTGCCGGCGTCCGGGCTTTGTGTTGTTTCTTGTTCAGTCATCCGAGTACTCTTTTTGTTCAGGGATTAGGGATTTGTGATTCGGGATTAGGGGAAAAACATTTCCAAACCTAATCCACCGTATTACATTCCCTATTCCTGCCTTTAATTGTCTTGACCCTAATCCCAAATCCCTAATCACGAATCCCTGCTTGCTCATCGCAACGTCGGTTTCACGTCTTCGGGGACATCGCTGATCGGTGCATTCTGACTTAGCTGCAACGCACGGATGTAGGCGACAATCGCCCAGCGATCCTTGACGGGAATCTGTTTGCCGTAAGCAGGCATGTTGCGAATGCCGTGGGTGATGGTGTTGAAGATGTGTCCTTCTTCACGATCACGCACCATGTCGGTGTGCATGGAAGTCGGCGGGACCCAGGTGGCCTGCTGCAACTCCAAAGCACGCAGGTGCACGGTGCCTTGGCCATAACCATCCGAACCGTGACAGGGGGTGCAGTAAATTTCGTAACGCTGTTGACCGCGTTTGATGAAGTTCTCATCGACGGTCACTTCTTGGGGGAAGCCCTTGAAGTAGGTCACTTCGAACTTGCCCTGCTGCTGGGTTTCAACACGTTCGTATCCGCGGAAGTAATGATCGGATTCCTGCACATCACCAAAGGCAACCGTGCCTTGAACCGGCTGACGCATGGCGCGGCCGTCAGCGAAAATCGCGCTGGTGGCCTGCGGGCGATACTTGGGTTGCTGATCCATATCCTGGAAGATGTGGATGCGCGGTTTTTCGGACGTGGTAAACCGACTCTTGGCAATGATCGACATCGGCAGCCAACTGATCACCGCCCCCATCACCAGGATAAACACGATCCAGAAGACCGGGCTTTTCAAGGTTCCACCAGATTTGTTTTGCGAGTGGTCACTCATGATTAATCCTCAACCTCCTCGACACAAATCGGCGTCAGGCTGTTAAGCAGATCGGTGGTCCGCTGCACATCAAAAATCGGGTCCGTTGCTTCGATGACAACGACAAAGCGGTCATTGGTCACGCGGCTAAAGGACTTCTTCTTGAACAGCGGGTTGTAATGCCAGGGCAACCGGTTGAGTCCAAGCATGCCGAACACCGCGCCAAAAGCAGAGAGCAACACCGTCGTTTCAAAGATCACCGGAATGTTAGCTGGCAGTGAAAACTGCGGCTTACCCGATGTCAAAAAGGGATACTCAAATGCGTTGGTGTACCAGGCCAAAGCCAGGCCACCCAAACAACCAGTGATCCCGCCGCCCAAGACTAACCAGGGCAGAATCGTCGGCTTGATTCCCATGGCATCGTCAATGCCATGGACGGGGAACGGCGTGTGCGTGTCCCATTTGGTGTAACCGGCGTCGCGGACTTTCTCCGATGCTGCAAGGATCGCGTCCACCGAGTCAAACTCGGCGATGATCGCAACCACTTTGGACTGAGCGTCAGGATTTTTCGTGGGCATTCCCAATACCATCAGTGCTGCCCTCCTTCATGATGCTCATCATGATCGTGATGAGCATGTGCCTGCGGTGTCACGTTCTTGACTTCCGAAATCGCGACCATCGGCAGGAATCGGCAGAACAGCAGGAACAATGTGAAGAACAAACCAAAGCTGCCAATCAACATCATGATGTCAATCTTCGTGGGCACAAACATGTCCCAACTCGAAGGCAAAAAGTCACGGTGTAGCGATGTTGTCACAATCACAAAACGTTCAAACCACATCCCCACGTTCACGCACATGGCAACGAACATCATGATCGGAATACTCGTCCGACACTTCTTAAACCAGAAGAGTTGCGGAGCAAACACATTGCAGCAGAACATCACCGCAAAGGCCCAACTGTAGGGTCCAAACGGACGGTTAAGGAATGTGAACTGTTCGTAGTGATGCCCCGAATACCAGGCCATGAAGAACTCGGTCGTGTAGGCGTAACCGACAATCATGCCCGTTGCCAGGATAATCTTGTTCATGTTTTCAAGGTGACGCATCGTGATGAAGTCTTTGAGACCAAACCACTGACGTGCGGGGACCGCCAAAGTCACCACCATCGCAAACCCGCCGAACACGGCACCGGCGACGAAGTAAGGCGGGAAAATCGTCGTATGCCAGCCGGGTAGCTGCGAGGTTGCAAAGTCAAACGAAACCACGGAGTGCACCGAAAGCACCAGCGGGGTCGCCAGCGCTGCAAGCAGCAGGTAAGCCTTTTCGTAGCGATGCCAGTGGCGCGAAGAACCGGTCCAACCGAGACTGAATAAGCCGTAAAGGAATTGGCCGATCTTGTTTTTGCAGCGATCACGCAGCGTGGCAAGGTCAGGGATCATGCCCACGTACCAGAACAGCAGTGAGACGGTCGCATAGGTGTTGACCGCGAACACGTCCCAAAGCAATGGCGAGCGGAACTGAGGCCACATCCCCATCTGGTTGGGAATCGGGAACAACCAGTAAGCCAGCCACGGGCGTCCGACGTGCAGTGCAGGAAATGCACCGGCACAGCAGACGGCAAAAATCGTCATTGCTTCAGCGAACCGGTTGATACTCGTGCGCCAGTTCTGACGGAACAAAAACAAAATGGCTGAGATCAGCGTACCGGCATGACCGATACCGACCCAGAACACGAAGTTCACAATGGGAAAACCCCAGGCAACCGGGTTGTTGTTGCCCCAGACACCCACGCCCTTGGTGATCAGTTCGTAGATGCAGTAAAGGAACATCAGCAGCAGGCAGTTGGAGATCGCAAACGCGACATACCATGCCTTGGGAGTCTTGCGGAGGTTTAAGTCCGTGACCGTTTCGGTGATGGTGGTGAAGTTGTGTTTACCCACGACCAATGGCGCACGATGGGTCGGATCCTGGTAGGCGTTGTCGTTTGGCCCCAGAACCTTTTCACCATCTGCCACGGGATTATGGGCGTTGTCACTCGTCAACGTCGTCATCCAGTCACCTCACTTGTCACGGGGTTGCGCACCTTGGCAAGGTACTTGGTCCGTGGTTTGATGTTCAGTTCACCCAGCACGCTGTAAGCACGGTTGTTCTTGTGCACCATGGTCACGCGGGCTGAAGGATCGTTGAGATTGCCAAAGACGATGGCGTCCGTCGAGCAGGCCTGCTGACAGGCGGTCTTGATTTCGCCGTCCTTGACGGTGCGGCCCTCGTTGCGGGCGGGAATCTTGGCAGCCGTGATACGCTGTGTGCAGTAGGTGCATTTCTCCATCACGCCACGCATACGCACGGTGACATCCGGGTTAAAGACCATCTGCTTGATCGGGTCAATGCTGGCGCCCGGTTGCGTATCTGGAATGTTGTTCCAGTTCGGCGGATCAAATTCACGCGGGCTCTTTGAGTTGTAGTCAAAGTAGTTGAACCGACGCACTTTGTACGGGCAGTTGTTGGAGCAGTAACGCGTGCCGATGCAGCGGTTGTACACCATGGTGTTCAAACCTTCGGTGTCATGCACCGTTGCGGCAACCGGGCAAACCTGTTCGCACGGTGCGTTTTCGCAGTGCATACACATCATCGGTTGTGTCACCACATCCGGCGAGTCGTCGGTTCGTGGGTCACCCTTGAAGTAGGTGTCCACGCGAAGCCAGTGCATTTCACGACCCATGAGCACGTTGGCCTTGCCGACCACCGGCACGTTGTTTTCCGCCTGGCAGGCAATCACACATGCGTTACACCCGATGCAGGTGTTCATATCGATGGCCATGCCCCACGCATGCGGGTCGTTAAAGTCGCTGGGGGCTTCGAAGAGTTGCAGCGCGACGCCGTGTTCGTTCTTGTGAACGATCATCTTGTCATGCTTGTAATCATGGAGATTGATCTCGCGGACGATCTGGCCCATCTCGCCCTTCTTGCCCACGCGATGTTCGCGCCCCCATTCACCGACTGCGTCGATGAGATGGTGTTCCTGGGTCATGGCAAGATCATAAAACCGACCCAGTGATTTAAGTGTTGCACCTTGAGCAACCGAAGTCGCATCGCTTGAGCGGAGCACATAGGTGTTAAAACCAACACCCTTGCCCACGTGCCCGCATTGCTCGCGTCCATAGCCCAGAGGCAGTGCAATCGTCCCGGCCGGTTGACCGGGCATGAGGTAGGCAACCGTTTCCAATCGCTTGCCGCCCACTGAAATTTCGATGAAGTCACCGGTCTTGATGTTGGCCGCTTCCGCGTCATTGACGTTAACCAATGCCGGGTTATCCCACGTCACCTTGGTCAAGGTGTCGGGAGCTTCAAGCAGCCAGGCGTTATTGGCAAAGCGACCGTCGTAGACACCGGATGCGGTGAAGATCACTTCGTAGCCGTTGGCCTTAGCAGCGTTGACGGACAACGTGTTGGTAGCAGGTGAAACCGAGACAGGTTTGAGTGCCGAGCCTTCGACCATACCGCTGGCCAGGACTTTACGCCACGCCAGATCGTCACCCGAGCCTGCTGCTGCTTTGGTCAGCGCCAAGCCGTCGGAGTCTTTACCACCGAGGACGAGGGTGAGCACCTGTGCTGAGGTCTTACCCAGGAACAGGGGTTCGATGAGCGGCTGGGTGATGGTGACCGTGCCATCCCATGACATGCCGTCTTCCCATGACTCGAGGTAGTGAGCCTTGGGCAGATGCCATGTTGAGACGACGGAAGTTTCGTCGCGGTAGCCCGAGAGGTGAATTGAGGTTTTCACCTTGCCAAGCGCGGAAGCAAAGTTCAGGTCCACCGGAGCGTCAAAGACGGGATTCCCGCCGAGCATCAGCAGTGTATTGACTTTGCCAGCCTGCATGTCCTTGGCCAGCGTCGCGATGTCCGAGTCAGCATCGTCAGCAAGTGGTTCTGAGGTGTAAACCACGGCTTTGCCGACCGCGCCGATTTTGGCGTTGATGCGATGGCAGATGGCATTGGTCGTTGCGTCCAACGCGTCGCCTGCGACGATCACCGCGCTCTTGGCGTGGCTGACTTCGGTAGCAATCAAGTTAACAAGTTCAGAGAGTTTGCCATCAAGGCTGCCGCTAAGCGAAACACCTGCGACACCGAGCTTGGCGGCGACACCGGCGATGACCTGCTTGATCTCCGAAGGACGCAGGGCTTTACGCAAGTCGGCGGCACGACCAAATGCAGAGTAAGTGGATTCAACCGCAATCACACGGTTCATCTTGCCTTGATCGGCTGTGCGGCGACCGGCTGCCCAATCACGCGTGGCCTTGAGATGTGCCGGATGCTCATCAAACAGATCGCTGTCAAAACTGACGATCAGTTGAGCCTTGTCCAGTTGCCATTGCGGGCGGAGCGTTTGCCCGAAAGCAAGCTTGGTGCCCTGTTCGGTGCTACTGCGGTCTAATGCTTCGTAGCGGGTCCAGGTTGCCTTGGGGAAGCGGGTGAGTAATTGCTTTTTGAGTCGAGCGATGGCCTTGGAGGAAGTCGCTTCAGAGAGAATCGCAAAGCCTTCACCCTGAGTCGCGTCCAGATCACCAAAATGCTTGGCAGCAAAATTGATGAAAGCCTTCCAGTCCGACTCCGCACCGTTGTGCACGGGGAAGCGGCTGCGTTCAGGGTCGTAGAGTTCAAGCACCGACGCCTGAGCCAAGGCAGAGGAAGCGCCACTGCTCATCGGATGCAGCGGGTTGCCTTCGACCTTGATGGGTCGACCGTCATACTGGCTGATGAGCAGACCAGCAGCGACACCACCGAGATTCATGCCGGTGGCATAACGCTGCGAGACCCCCGGAACTCTTCCATCAGGTCTTGAAGCAAACGGCGCGATCTTTTCTTCGGGGTAGCGACGACAACCCGTCAGCGAGACACCTGCCAACGCCATCGATGCGCCCATGAGTTGGACGAAGCGACGACGGGACATGCCCAGCAATTGGTCCGGGTCGTACTGGACAAACTCGTGATCGAGCTTTTCCTGGAATTCGGGTGTGTTGGCGAGTTCATTCAGACTCCGCCAGTATTCCCGACCGGTAACGTGTTGTGGTTGGGAGTCTATCATCTGTGGCAAGTCGAGCAGGCTGTCATGTAAGCGGGGTCGTGAATGTTTAACTTCTCTTTCAACGCAAGTCCGATCTCACGTTGATCACCATTGGGCGGCTGCCAGGTCAGGTCTGTAACCTTATCAGCAGGACGCAGGGCATTTTCAGGTTTACGGTGACAATCCAGACACCAGCTCATGCTCATGGGCTCGACCTGGGTCACCGTTTCCATCTGATCCACCCGGCCGTGACATTCCACGCAGGAGACACCGCGTGTGACGTGAGCCGAGTGATTGAAGTAGACATAGTCAGCGAGATTGTGAACCTTGATCCACTCAATGGGCTTACCGGTTAAAGCACTTTCACGCACCGGCTGAATCTTGGCTGAGTCAGGAAGCACCTTCTCGTGACAGTTCATGCAGGTCTGTGTTGGTGGAATCGCTGCAAAGGCTGCATCCTCGACGGAGGTATGGCAGTATCTACAATCGATGCCGAGATTACCCGCGTGGACCGCATGGCTGAAGGGGACGGGCTGCTTGGGAGCATAGCCTACGTTGAGTGTCTTGGCGGAAAACCCAAGCCCGACGAAAGCGGGGATGTAGGTTGCCGCACCGATTCCCATCAGTGCCAGCGCCGGCAAAAGATAATTTGCCCAGGCGGGGAAGATGAATCGGCTTTCTTTCTTCTGAGAGTCAGTCTGTTGCATCAGCGCCTGCCGGTTACTGGCTAACCAACGCGTCGGGGCATCATCATTGATTCAGACAACGGCGTCTGAACCCGGCCATGTCGGAGTCTAAGCCAGTGAGTGAATGGTAGTAAACTATTCCCGTGTTGTGGTGTGGCATACGGTCGCAAATTGTGCGGCAATTTGTCGCACAAGCCGATTTTCATGCAACCGCAAGCCATTCAAAACAAAGTAGTTAAAAAATACTCTTTTATCTTTATTCAATAATTTCAATCCAAACCACACCCTCAAGCCCCGTGACAGGCACGAGACTTGCTAATGGCGATCATTTTGTCTTTATTTCAGGAAACTGATTTAGCCGTATTGGCCCCTGAGCCCCAGAGATCCCCCAAGCACAACCGTCCCAAACCATATAGCGTGAACACGAGTGGGATGAATTGCGATTGCCTGGTAAAACTATCAGACAAATCGCGTCGATAGAATGAAAAATTGGGAAGAATAATCTCCACAATGGCTCGCCAGACAACCGTAGCCAGATGCCCGATGTAAGGAACTTCTGATGACCAGCATTCTGATTATTGACGATGACCCCTGGATTCGTTCGCTACTGGGCCATGTCTGCCAAAAATTAGGCCACGCCGTCATCTTTGCTTCCGACGGGGATCGCGGCCTGAGTATCCTCAGGGACAATCCACATGTCCAACTGGTTATTCTGGATATGCAGATGCCCAATCTCAATGGCTTGCAGGTCACCAAAGCCATTCGCCAGGACCCGTCGCATGACAACCTGCCAATCATCATGGTCAGCGGCTTTGTCCAGGCGCATGAAGTCAGCGACATTCTCCGGGCTGGCGTCAACCGCTTTGTCCCCAAGCCCATCGACAACGATCAACTCCGCCAATACGTCGCCGACATGATGGAACAGGCTTGTGCCGCCAAGGCCGGTTAACGATATTGGATCACACCCGATCAAGCCTCCCGCCAAATAAAAACGCATGAGCGTCAGATGATGCTCATGCGTTTGTTTTAGTTGGTGATCGTCTGTTCAGTCGACAAAGCCATACGAGTCGATGACGCCCTTCAGATCGCGATGCCTGTAGAAGTAGTCGAATTTGCTCAACCGTCCCACGGCATGACCATCCATGAACAGAACACTGGGGCGTTCTTCGTGAGCATCAACGGAGATTGACGTACGGTTGACAAAGGCATGCTGGGTCCAGGTATTGGTGTTGGTGTTTTGAATCGCGTCAAACACCCATACCAATTTGGACATATGCAGCCCCACTGGCTTGACATCATCCGGTGCGTGCCAGGTCCCGCCGTTATCCTTGTATCCGGAATGGGTAATGGTGCTGCCAAACCTGAAATAGGTCGGGTAGGCTGGCGAGGTGCCGTTGGTCCCGCGATAGGAGTACGTACGCAAATACCGCCAATCACCTGACGGATTGATTTGCCAAGTCGGCAGTTCCGGGCAAGCCAGAATCGTCGGCCCCTTGGCCACATAATCCTTGACATACCCCTGTTTCATCAGCAGATAGCCCCAGTACTTGTAACCGCCAGTCGCCCAGTCACCCGTTCCTGCAGGTGCCCAGTCCTTGAAATCACCCACATACTGTGTCAGGCAAATGCCGGTCTGACGCACGTTGGCCAGGCACTGAATACTCCTTGCAGCAACACGTGCTTTACGCAGCGAAGGCAGCAATATGGCGATCAAAATGGCGATGATCGAGATCACCACCAACAGTTCGATCAATGTAAATGCGTTAACCCGAGTTTTCATGCTGGTTCCTCCTGTAGATTGCACAGGCCCGTATTGACTTGATCGACCAAAACCGGATCGAACTTTTCCACCTTGCCATGGCCTGTGTTGAACCATCCCCCGGCTATATCTTGAATATTCATTCTATTTTGAATCGCATTCATTTTTGAACACGTTCAATTCTATGGCCAAAAACGCATAAAGGTCAATATTTCACGTCAAAAAATTTGGAATAGCATTCATTTTCTTAAACCGGTGCTTGACTCGTTCAATTTTTGGATGAATAATGAATACGCATTCAATGTTGACCAATAAACCCACTATTGCCAAAGCCACCATCGGCGTGAAGGAACTTGCCCAACACGCAGGCGTCTCCGTCGGAACTGTCAGCCGCGTGCTCAACGGCGAGATATCCGTCTCGCCCAAGCGACGGGAAGCCGTCCAGAAAGCCATCCAATCCCTTGGCTACAAAAGGACTTCCGCTGCGCAGATGCTCGCCTCGCGACGCTCACGATCCATCACACACACAGGTAATATCGCCATGGTCTTCGTTGGGATGAGTGAGAATTGGCAGGGACATCCCACCACCGCCGCCCTGATTAACGGCGTGGATCAGGCCTGCAATGACAGCTCCTTCCACCCCCTGCTCGAAACCTGCACCGATGATCGGCATCTGCCCCGCTGCATCGCCAACGGCAAAGTCGACGGCTTGCTCATCAAGTCCAGTAACGTCGTCCCCCGATTTCTCGACCAACTGCCCGACTACCTGCCTCGCGTCCTCGTGGGGATGGCTGAACCGACTTTGGCCTGCAACCAGGTCCTCCCGGATCATCGTGCTTCAGCATGGATTGCCACCGAGCATCTCTGGAGCAAAGGACATCGGCGAATTGCCTTTGTCAACAACCAGGACATGCACCGGATTTTCATCAGCCGATACCAGGCCTACGAACAACTGCTCCGATCCCGCAGAGCCTATGACCCGCAATTGGTGGTGCGCAATGAAGACCCGCCGGGCTTTGAGCCGGAGGTTAATTTCCCGGACATGAGCTATGCGGTGGAACAACTCTGGGCATTGGACGATCCGCCGACCGCGATCGTGGCCGCCAACGACTGGATGGCTGCCGGTCTGTATCAGGCGTTAAAAAAGCGCGGCCTCACCGTTGGTAAAGATATCAGCGTCATCGGCTTTGACAACGTACTCTCGGTCTGTTGCATGCTCGAACCGCAACTCACCAGCTACGAAATCCCACTGCAGGATGTCAGCCGACATGCCACACGCCTGCTGATGAATCTCATCGAGAACCCAGCCGACAATCTCAACCATTCCACGCAAATGCTCCCCGGCCGACTCATCGAACGTGACTCGGTTGTTGATCTGAATGCGTAGCGATTCATTGCAGCTTATGTGTGTGTGTCGCATGCAATGCCTTTGTGAGCCGGAATCTGTCGACTCAAACCGACTCGACACGAGTTGGCTCGCTGATGCAACACAGGTATCCCATCAAATACAACGCACCACTCGCGTCACACTGGGAGCCACACTCCTGCCTCGACATCATGGTCTGCAAAAAGCAAAAGAGCACAGGCAGCGTGATAACCGGCTACCTGTGCTCTTGTTGCAATGGCCCGAGCGGGGGTCGAACCCGCACGACCGTATGAGGGCCAACGGATTTTAAGTCCGTCGCGTCTGCCAATTCCGCCATCGGGCCTCTTGGATGATCGGCTTGGATCAGCAGGTGAACACTTTAGCAGATCAGGCACGTTTTGTCTTGAGGTTAATGGGCGTCTTAGCGATACCTGGCTAACCAGTGAGCATAGGGTGCTGGCAGGGTTGCCCAGGCGGCGTTGTCGACTTTGAGTTCCCTGGCAGCGTGGTACGGCCAATGGGGATCGGAGAGTAAGGGGCGCCCAAGTGTGACCAGATCAATCTTCTCCTGGCGGATGAGTTCATCGGCTTCCTGGGGTTGGGAGATGTACCAACTGGTGGTACTCGGCAAGCCGGTTTGCTCGCGGATGTGTTGGGCGGTGTCTGCCATGAGATGTGGTCCCCAGGGGATCTTGGCATCGGGTGTGTTAAAGCCCATGGACACATCGATCAAATCCAATCCTTCATCTTTGAGACGTTTGAGTAAAGCAATTGCCTCAGCCACCATCTGCTCATCTTCCTCTTTGCCTGCAAACTCGATGACGCCAAGGCGCGCGGTTAACGGCAAGTGGTTCGGCCAGACTCTGCGGACAGCCTTGAACGTCTCAAACAGATAACGGGCGCGATTTTCAGCATTGCCGCCGTAACGATCGGTTCGGTGATTGGCGATGGGTGAGAAAAAACTTTGAGCCAGGTACCCGTGAGCGTAATGCAACTGGAGCCACTCAAAGCCAGCTTCCAAGGCACGCTCTGCAGCGCGAACGGTATCCGTCTGAACACGGGCGATATCGTCCACCGTCATTTCGCGGGGAACGCGCGAAAGGTTGGCACCAAAGGCAACGGGTGACGGGGCAATGTTCTGCCAGGCGCGGGGGTCATCCTCTGGCATGTGATCATCACCCTCCCACGGTCGATTGGCAGAAGCCTTGCGGCCGGCATGACCAATCTGAATACCGGGGACCGCGCCGTACTGCTTGATCTCATGGACAATGCCTTTGAGTGCCTCCGCCTGCGTATCGTTCCAAAGCCCAAGGTCCGCCCAACTGATGCGGCCTTCGGGTGCGACCGCGGAAGCTTCGACAATGACCAATCCCGAGCCACCACGCGCCAGGGAGGAATAGTGAACCCGATGCCAATCGTTTACAACGCCATCCTCAGCCATATACTGACACATGGGCGAAACGACAATACGATTGCCAAGGGTAACGTCTTTAAGTTTGTAGGAATCAAAGAGACTTGCCATTGATTAACTCCAGCAAAAGTTGCTATCATACTAGTTCGACAAATATCGAACATTAATTCGATACTATTCGAACTAACAATTTTCGTCAAGCATTTATTCCGAGTTACGGCATGGCCAGGAAAAAAACTGTCACCAGGAAGAAAAGCAAAACCGTTGCCAAGGGCAAGGACACCAGCGAGAAGCGATCTGCTTCATCCGAGCCTTTGCATCTGGAAGCGATCCTGCATGCGTTAAGCGATGCGGTTCGGCTGGAGATCGTCTGCAAACTGGACGCAGAAGGTGAATGCACCTGCGCGACATTGGACGGTGGTCGTCCCAAGTCCACCATGTCCCATCACTTCAAGGTGCTGCGTGAAGCCGGGTTGGTGCAGACGCGACTTGATGGGGTGTCACATCGCAACAGTCTCTGCCGTGAACAGATTGATCAAGCGTTCCCGGGGTTGCTTGATGCGATCATCTCTGCTGCCCAATGAGTGCGTAAGAAAGCAAGTGTCCGGATAACGTGGTAGCGTGGACACAAAGAGCATGAATCATCAGTCCATTTATGCATTTTGATTCCAAAAATTTCACCATGGGATCACAGCCTATCGCGTTCTTCTACAAGCCATTCCAGCAACCCATCTTAAACATATCCCATATCATCAGAAGCCTGTTCCAGCATGTGGAATCAACGTGTTGGAACACGTGTCGCCGCAAAAAAACGCTGGCACAATAAACGTCGTGTCTCTAAAATGCCCTCTTGGTCTTTTTTTTGCACGATGAAGTTTTGCGCAAGAAAGTCGCCCCGCCATGTTTCTCGCCTCCGCCAATGAATCGTTGCTTAACGCTGTCTTTTCGCTCTTTCCCCAAGGCTCCGTCGCGCTGACGGTGATGGCCATCAGTGTCGTCGGGGTTACCGGCCTAGCCCTGGGCAGCATCAAACTCAAAGCCTTTTCGCTGGGAATCCCGGGGACGATGTTCACCGGCATCCTCATCGGCAAGTGGTTGGGGATGGACAGCTTTGATGCCTCGATGCTGCACTTTGCCCGCGACTTTGGACTGATCCTTTTCGTCTATGCGGTTGGCGTGCAGGTCGGCCCGGGTTTCTTTGCCAACCTGCGCAAACATGGTTTACCTTTGAACATCATGGCTGCGGTGATTGTGCTCACCGGTGCTGCGATCTGCGTGGCCTACGCCTACATCATCCCCCATGTCGTGGACATCAATGCAGCAACGGGTCTCTTTGCCGGTGCGACCACCAATGCCCCGGCATTAGGCTCAGCAGGCGAAGCACTCAAGTCAGTACATGAAACGGATATCGCAAGCCAGTTGCTTGCTTACCCGACGATGCCCGCGTTTGCGATTGCTTACCCGTTTGGTTTGCTGGGTGTGATTGTTGCCATCGTGATACTCAAGGCGATCTTCCGTGTGGATACACAGATTGCCACCGAAGCGATTGAGAAAGCGGAGAAGGCGCAGGCAGCGGAACTGGTGACGATCAACATTGAAGTCCACAATGAAAATCTCAATGGCGTGCTGCTGTCCAAATTGCCCCTTCTCAAACCCAAAGACCCGGGCATGGTGATCTCGCGCATCATGCACGAAGGCGTGGTGAGTATCGCCAAACCCGACAGCATGGTTTACGTCGGTGACACATTACTCGTCGTGGGCAATCCTGATCAGATCGAACAGTTCCGTTTGGCGGTCGGCGTGGAAAGCACCACGGACATCCGTCAGTCATCGCCTAATCTCAAACTCGCGCACCTGATTGTCACGCACAACGGCGCCTTGGGTAAGACCCTTGCAGAACTGGGGCTCAAACAATTAGGCATTGCAGTCACACGCATCGCCCGCGCAGGTGTGGAGTTCACTGCGACGGATCACATGAAGCTGCAATTCGGTGACCGCGTCCGCATCGTCGGCGAATCATCGGCCATCGACGAAGCAGGCACCATTCTTGGTAACTCACTCAAAGCCTTGAACTACTCGCGTTTGATCCCAATCTTCATCGGTCTTGCATTGGGGGTGACGCTGGGTTGCCTGTCGACGACTTTGGGCGGCGCGCTGCCGGGCCCGTGTAAGCTTGGTGTTGCAGCAGGCCCGTTGATCGTTGCCATCATTCTCTCGCGTATGGGTAACATCGGCCCGATCATCTGGCATATGCCCCACAACTCATCCCAACTCATTCGCGAGTTCGGCATCACCCTCTTTACCATCTGCGTCGGCATCATGGCAGGCGACGGTTTCTTCCAGGCTCTGAACCAATCCACCGGCTGGTACTGGTTAGGTCTTGGTGCCATCGTCACACTCATCCCACTGCTGCTCGTTGGCGCGATAGCGATCAAGGTCTTCAAGATCAACTTCCTGCATGTCTCAGGTTTGCTGTGTGGCTCGATGACCTCCCCGTCATTGGCCTTTACGCACACACTCACAACATCCGAAGCCCCAGCTATCGCGTTTGCAACGGTCTACCCGTTGACGATGGTCATGCGTGTGCTTTTGGGACAGTTGTTGATTCTGATCTTCCACTGATGATCACTTAGCAACCAATCCACGACTGATAAACAAAGACCGTAGTGTTCCAATGCACTGCGGTTTTTATTTGCAATACACCGATTTGAGTCGCTTGGAAGCTTGCGTTAACCATAAACGCCATCGACACACTTAACCCATTTCGTCATTCCCGCGNCCCCGGAAGTCGTGAATCCAGTGGCATACAGTTGACGCTTGCAGGCCTCACTGGACTCCCGCCTGCGCGGGAGTGACGATGCAGTAAATGCATTGTGACAGCACACACAAAATCCATGGCAATCGAGCGCTAGACCTGTGACCCGTGAGAATCACGGCTTTGGATCGAAGCAACACATGCGCCCAATGACAATCTGTGAAGCTCTAAGATTGCATCATGCTACACTTGCCAACGCAGACGTAAAAAATATTCACCGGCGTGCTTGACTGACGCCACTTTCAATCTAAACTGATATATATCAGAAAACGAGAGCACACAATGTCTGAATCCTCCGACAAACTCTGCCAATCCATCAAGGCCCGACTCATCGAGCAATTTGCTGACTATGAGCTGGACACCAAATTGCCCTCGGTCCGCGATCTGGCAGCAGAGTTCGGCGTGGCTTATCTCACCATGAACGGTGTGCTCAATCAACTGGAGATTGAAGGCTACATCAAGCGTATCCCGCGAAAAGGCGCTTACCTGGCGTCACGCGAACGCACCGTCAGTACCGACATGCAGACCGGCATGATCTCCAAGCCTTCGACCATCGTCTTTGCTTACCCCAACTTCTTCTCCTACGCGACATGGTCCCGACTGCACTTTGCTGAGGAACAAGCGGTCAAACGCGGCATGGCGATGCTCGAATTCAAGCTCAACCCTGACACCGACTATTCGACCCTCTGCCAAATGGTTGCCCAGCGCGATGATGTCTGTGGCGTCTTCATCATTCCTGTCCCCGGCCTGATCTCCAAAGCGTTGATCAAGTCTTTGGACCAAATGGACGTCCCCGTGGTGCTGCTTGAGCCGACACCTGATGTCGAAAAAACCCAGCACATCACCAGCATCACCCTCGATTGGCAGCAAGCTGGTTACCTGCTCGCCGAGCAATTGATCCACGCAGGACATCAGCAACTCGCCTACTTCCGTCATGAACCCAACACCTATTCGCGACGCATCATGCTCACGGGCATCAAGCAGGCAATCACCGATCATGATGCGAAGCTGCGCATTCTTGGTGGTTCCATTAAACCCTGGGAAGACAGCCGCGAGAGTGCGCATCAGATGACAATGACTGTCCTGAAGCAAGGTCAATACACCGGTGGCATTTATGAGTCCATGCGCGGCATCCAAGGCGCGATCCGCGCTGCCCATGCGATGCAAGTCACCCTGCCCCAGGCCATGAGTTTTGTCTCCATCGGTCGTGGTAACGGTGATGAAGCCTACTTCGCTCCCCCGACCACCACCGTCGATCCCAACCCGCAGGAAGAGATGCGGATGGCATTTGATCAAGTGCTTGATTTCGATTCTTCCAAACCGCGCACCCTTCTTTCAAAACCTTCTCTGGTTGTGCGTGAAAGTGTCATTGATCTGGTTCAAACACAATAAACCGATCACAACCGATAGGTATGCAACATGGACAACCCATCACGATTCACACGCGACAAACAACACAATATGGCATTCACGCTCATTGAATTGCTGGTTGTGATTTCCATCGTCAGTCTCCTGATGGCCATCCTCTTACCCGCGCTGAAAAAAGCACGCGATGCAGCACGCACGAGCATGTGTCTGAGCAATCAACGTCAGTGCATTCTCGCAGCCAACACCTACGGCTTTGACTACAACGACGCGCTGTACATCAAACGCAGTCTCGGTGGGAATGTGAAGTACTGGGTCTATCCATTGGCCTATCAAAAAGGGGGTGATGGCGCTTCATCAACTCCCCAATATCTGACGCGCAATGTCACGCTCTGCCCGCAGAATGAGTTCAGTACATCCATCGCTCAGAACACCGATCCCAATTCGCTGAACACTTGGTTTGGTTACGCGATCTACATGCCCGGAGGGACGGAAATGAAAAACCGTGGCTGGAGCTTCCAGAAGACGATGGTGACCACCATCGGCGGATCCAGCTACAAACTCTATTGGCATCAACTCAACGAAATCACCAATCCGTCGCGCACGATCTGCTTTGCAGACAGCTTCACCGCGCGTGTCTCATCCTCCATGTTTTATTGGGCCAAACCGGCCGTGAACTTCCGACTGGATGGCAACGGCGTGGACAACAACGGGCAGGTTCACTTCCTGCATAACGATGCAGCCAACGTGATGTTCTTTGACGGACACGCGGTATCACGCACAGGTGAGTCGCTCTCAGAAAACATCCAAACGCACATCACCACCGCGCGTGACAACCAGGGCAATGCGGTGACGTTCTGAGCGTCGAATCATTTTCGGTATGATGCACGCATGCGGATCATCAATGCCATCGCCGTTTGGCTGATTAATCTCATGGTTGCCTTCTACCGTGCCACCCTCGGGCATTTCATGGGCGGACACTGTCGCTTTCAACCCACCTGCAGCCAATACATGCTCGATGCGGTGCAAAAGTACGGTCCATGGAAAGGTGCCTTCAAAGGCATCAAGCGCATCTGCCGCTGTCATCCGTTTGGTGGCAGTGGCTATGACCCGCCGTGATTTTCAGCTTGAAACAAGGCAGTTTTTACCGCAGAGGCGCAGAGGACGCAGAGGTAAGAAAGATAAGACATATTTTTGTTTATAAAGATCAAGCCCAATGCTGAACGCAGTGAAGCATGGGATACGTACACGAATCGTTGATCGAACGTATCCCAGTCTTCGCTCTGCTCAGACTTGGGCTTGATGAAAAACAAAATTCATCTCTCATAACTCTGCGTCCTCTGCGCCTCTGCGGTAAAAACTGCCTAGAATAAAAAAACACAGACGCCCCGACTTGGGACATCTGTGTGTATCTGGGTTCATCTGTGGCTAACTTGCCTTGATGCGTTAACCGTTCATGACTCATTGACCCTGCTGATAATCCTGCAACGCACGCACATCCCATGCACCGTCGCGGATGGCTTTCATCGCAAGGACCGCAGCAACGGCGCCGGTGGCCGTGGTGATCATCGGGACCTTGAAACGCACTGCCGTAGCACGCAGGCGGCCTTCGTCGGTGGCAATGCCCTTGCGGGTCGGGGTGTTGATGATCAGGGCCAACTCATCGTTCTTGATCAGGTCGATGGCATTGGGTCGACCGACTCGAATCTTGAGGATCATCTCGTTCTCAACGCCGTTGTCCTTGAGGAACTGATGCGTGCCCTTGGTAGCAACGAGCTTGTAACCCATCTCAACCAACTGCTTGGCCGGCTCGATCATCGACTGCTTGTCAGAGTCCTTGAGCGAGATGAAAATCTTGCCTTCGGTGGGAAGCTCTGCGTAAGCCCCCATCTGACTCTTGGCATAAGCGATCGGGTAGGACGGGTCAGCACCCATGACTTCACCGGTCGAACGCATTTCAGGACCCAAGACCACATCAACCCCCGGGAATTTACTGAACGGAAAGACGGATTCCTTGACCGAAGTATGCGACGGGGTGACTTCCTCGGTGATGCCCAGTTCGCTGAGTTGTTTACCAGCCATGACCTTGGCGGCGATGCGTGCCCAGGAACGGTCGGTAGCCTTACTCACAAACGGGACAGTACGCGACGCACGCGGGTTGACTTCGAGGACGTAAATTTCGTACTCGCTGTTTTCTTCGTTGGGTCGCTTGATCGCCCACTGCACGTTCATCAGACCACGGACGTGCAAGGCTTCTGCCATATCGCGGGACTGCTGCTTGAGTTTTTCAACCACATCAGCAGGCAGCGAGTAAGGCGGGATCGTACATGCCGAGTCACCGGAGTGAACACCGGCTTCTTCGATGTGTTCCATCACGCCACACACCAACGCGGTCGTCTGCTTGCCTTCACTCATGGGACCAAAGTCAGCGACGACGTCAATGTCACATTCGATGGCATCGTTGAGGAACTTGTCAATGAGAATCGGTTGGCCGGCAAGGTCCGAAGCGCTGATGGCAATCTTCATGTAGTGACGAAGTTGTTCATCATCAAAGACGGTTTCCATCGCACGACCGCCGAGCACGAAGCTGGGGCGGACCAGTACGGGATACGTCACACGGTTGGCAATCTGCACCGCCTGTTCGACATCGTAGGCAATGCCGTTATTGGGCTGCTTGACGCCCACGCGACGACAAAGGTCTGCAAAGTGTTCGCGGTCTTCCGCAATGTCGATGGATTCAACAGACGTACCGATGATCGGCACGCCGGCCTTCTGCAGACCATGCGCCAGGTTCAGCGGTGTCTGCCCACCGAACTGCACAATCACGCCATGCACCAGGCCCTTGCCTGCATCCAGACGTTCGAAAATGTTAAGCACGTCTTCGAGCGTCAGCGGTTCAAAGAACAGCAGGTCTGAGGTGTCATAGTCGGTCGAAACCGTTTCAGGATTGGAGTTGATCATCACCGCTTCATAACCAAGTTCCTTGGCAGCGAAGACGGCCTGCACGCAGCAGTAGTCGAACTCAATCCCCTGGCCGATACGGTTGGGACCGCCGCCGAGGATGATGACTTTCTTCTTGTCGGTCACGCGGATTTCGTCATCAACCAACTCGGCGGATGAGCCATCTTCGGAGACCTTGGTGTACGGTGATTCGTACGTTGAATAGTAGTACGGGGTGGTCGCTTCAAACTCCGCAGCACAGGTGTCCACCAACTTGTACACCGGGTTGATGCCCAGGTCCTGACGGTGTTTGCGGACAGCGAGAATATTGTCGGTCTTGATGTTGCCATAGAACACGTTGGCAAGCTGCGCATCGGAGTAACCCAACTGCTTGGCTTGGAACAAAACGTCACGGGGCATGTCTTCAAGACGCTTGTAGCTGAGGATGGTTTCTTCGAAGTCCACCAACTGCTTAAGTTGATCAAGGAACCACGGATCAAAGTGCGAGAGTTCATAAATCTCGTCAACAGGCATGCCCATCTTCAACGCATAACGGACATAATACAGACGCCCCTGCGAAGGCACGGACAACTTGCGACGAAGCTTGTCATCATCAATCGGCCACTCGATGGGCGAGCCATCCGCAGCACGGTCACCGCGGTTAGACATCAGGCATTTATCGTTGCCATCCAAACCAAAGCCAAAGCGTTTGACTTCCATGGAACGGATGCCCTTCTGCAGCGACTCCTTGAAGGTTCTGCCGATGGACATCGCTTCACCGACGGACTTCATCTGCGTGGTGAGGGTTTCGTCAGCTTCGGGGAATTTTTCAAACGTCCAGCGCGGGATCTTGGTCACCACGTAGTCGATGGTCGGCTCAAAGCTGGCAGCGGTTTCGCCGGTGATGTCGTTGGGCAGTTCCCACAGTGAGTAACCCACGGCAAGCTTGGCAGCGATCTTGGCAATCGGGAAGCCGGTTGCTTTGGACGCCAATGCAGACGAACGGCTGACGCGCGGGTTCATTTCGATAACCTGGATTTCCCCGGTCGTCGGGCTGATGCCGAACTGGATGTTCGAGCCGCCCGTGTCCACACCCACCGCACGGATGATGGCGATGGACGCGTCACGCAGGCGTTGATACTCACGGTCGGTCAACGTCTGCGAAGGTGCAACGGTAATCGAGTCACCGGTGTGCACGCCCATGGCATCGAAGTTTTCGATCGTACAGATAATGATCACGTTGTCGTCATGGTCGCGGACGACTTCCAGTTCGTATTCCTTCCAACCGATCAGGGATTGATCGATGAGGATCTGGTTGGTCATCGACGCATCCAGGCCGCGTCGGCAGATGTCTTCGAATTCTTCACGGTTGTAAGCAATGCCGCCACCGGTGCCACCGAGTGTGAATGCCGGGCGGATAATCGCGGGCAGACCGACTTGTTCGAGCGTTTCCCAACACTCTTCCATATTGTTGGCGATGCCAGACTTGGGGCAGCTAAGGCCGACGGACTCGACGATCTCACGGAAGATGCGGCGGTCTTCAGCACGGTGAATGACATCGCGGGTGGCGCCGATCATTTCGACGTTGTATTTTTCCAGTGTACCGTTGTCGTAGAGGGCACAGGCGGTGTTCAGTGCCGTCTGACCACCGATGGTCGGCAGCAGAGCATCGATGTGATACGGGCCGTTCATCTCTTTTTCGATGATCTTGGCCACGGCTTCTGGGGTGATCGGTTCGATGTAAGTGCGGTCAGAGAACTCCGGGTCGGTCATGATGGTGGCCGGGTTGGAGTTGACGAGCACGATGTTATAGCCCTCTTCGCGGAGTGCCTTGCAGGCCTGGGTACCGGAGTAGTCGAACTCGCAGGCCTGGCCGATGACAATGGGACCAGAACCAATGATGAGGATCGTCTTGATATCCGTGCGTTTGGGCATGCTGTTGTAACCGCCTGTTACAGCGGACCTTATTCAGAATGTCAGCGGGAGGCATAACCACTTTCATGGTCGGACACCACCATCCGGTTTGCATGTCGGATGTGAAGTGTTTGGGACTCAAACCACGCATCTGAGCCGTATGTCACCCCCCAAAAGCGTCTCACCGAACGAAAAGTACCGGGGAAACCTTCCGGGGGACCGGGGGTTAAATCCGGCAAATGGTACCGAAAAAACGGTGATTTGTCGAAAGCCGCGGTTTTACCCGCTATGTCCACAATCCCGGTGAACGCGGTTCGCAACCCCCGACAAGGAAGCCAGCAGAGCGCATGACAATCCAGGACTGTTATGTCTGATGAACGACGCCAGATTCGCATCAGCATGATTTTTCAAAAAGTGGAATTGATAACTCGACAATGCACAAAAATTCGGCCGATACCCAAAGCACCAAGCAATGGAAAGTAAAGCATCAGCAAGTTCAAACAACAGAGAATCCCATCAATGCAAAACGGTCGCTTGAACAGGAACCCGACGTACAGGCACCGACAACAGATTCAATGATTGTCTCCCTACCAATCATTTGGGTTCAGCTCACCAGTCCGTGTCTGATCAGTGTCAGGTGAATAGAAAATCACCGGCTGATCGGATGCAGGACTGGTTTTTCAGGTTGGGCATTGGTCTTCAACAGCGTAATGAAACACCAGGCCACGTTGTCCAACGCAGTCCAAATCACAACAATGTCAGATATCGGATAACGAATCATGATCCGATGCACGATCTGCCGATCAAAAGTATATTGGACTATGACCTGTAACATGGAAGTGAACCGTCATGATTGTCGATGCATTAAACCGTGCGAACTACCTCAAATCACTTGGCCCGAATTTTGAAATCGCACTGGCCTTTCTCAACAAACCCCGACTCGATGAACTCGAAGATGACCGTTATGACCTGCATGGCAAGGATGTCTTTGCCATCGTTCAAACGTATAACACCCGCCCCATCGACCAACGCAAATGGGAAGCACACAAGAAATACCTGGACATCCAGTACATCATCAGTGGCAATGAGTACATCGGCTACACCCCCCTCTCCGAAGTCGCCCCGTTGACTGAGTACGACGACGAGAAGGACATCTACTTCTTCAAGGGTCAGCCCGCACATGGCTGTTTCGTCCCCATGTCCGCTGGACGCTTCATGGTGCTCGGCCCACAGGACGCACACATGCCCTGCGTCACGCAGACCGTACCTGAAGAGGTCCGCAAGATCGTCGTCAAGGTGGCTGTCGAACCCACGGTTTACCCCAAGTAAATCCGGCAGCGAATCTAACCATCAAGTTCAATCACAAACAAAGCCGTGTCTCTCCTGAGGCACGGGTTGCTTGATGTCATTGTTCGAATACAACCCGCGACTCAGGAGAGTCGCGGCTTTGTCATGCACATACAACCACATCTGATTCTCAACTTTCAAATACCAAACAATGCCTGACCGTTGCGAGTTATCAAACCATGTTTGATAAGTACCCCCATCACTGATACTTGTCATCCCCCCGTTTTCACTGACAATGGACGACGCTCAAGACCTTTATATTTTCCCGCGACATACAACTTGACCTGTTACAGGAATGCAGAATGTCTAAAATTGCCACACGCTCACTTTGTCTACTTTGTTTGATTGGAAGCACTGCCATGGCTCAGACCAAGCCTCTCTCGATTGCCAACTTTCACAAACGTGCCCAGGCCGGCGAAAAACTCAACGTGGTTTTCCTCGGTGGCAGTCTCACCTGGGGGGCCAACGCATCGGACCCCAACCAGACGTCCTACCGCGCGCTGATGGGCAAGTATCTCATCGAGAAATATCCCAAAGCCCATATCACCAATCACGACGCTGCCATCGGCGGGACCGGCTCGAACCTGGGCATCTTCCGTCTTGAGCGTGACGTCTTTGCCAAGAATCCCGACCTCGTGTTTGTGGACTTCACCATCAACGATGGCATCAATGGTTCGGACAAACTCTCACTGGAGATTTACGAATCCCTGCTGCGGATGATGCTCGAACGTGACATCCCCGTCGTGCAGGTACTGCTTAGCTGCTACGGCCAACTCGGCAAACACTACGACCTGAAAAAAGTCCCCCGCTACAACGATCACATCAAGATTGCCAAAGCCTACAACACCGGCGTGGGGGATACGCTTCAATACATCCAGAACGCGTACAAAACCAGGAAGCTCGATTTGGACGAAGTCTGGTCGATCGGCCGTGACAAGACACATCCCGATGACGCGGGTTACCGACTTTATTTTGAAGCTGTGCGTGATGGCTACGAAGAAGCAGTCAAAGACAAGCGTGTCACCGTCATCCCCGACAAACCCGTTTTTGGTGATGGCTACATGAACCCCAAGCGTCATATTCTCGTGGACATGCAAACCTATCCCAAGGGTTGGCAGCGTTCCAAGACCTACCGCACCTCGCTGTGGTTCGACGGACTTTCAAGCCGCTGGATGGGGGATGTGCTTGCCGCTTCAGCCAAGCGCCGCAAAAGCACCGAGCCACTGGTCTTCGACTTTCAAGGCACATTCGTGGGCATCTTCGGTGAGTACAACGGCCAAAGCGTCCCCTTCCGTGTTTACATCGATGACCAACTCATCGAGAGTAACGGCTCGGAGTTCTGGGAACGCAACACCTCGCGCTTCAGTTCCAGTGGCAGCGGCAATCTCTTTGCATGGACGGTCCTTGCCAAGGAATTGGAACCGGGCAAACACACACTCAAGATCGAACCGATCTTCATGCCTTCGGACAAGGAAGGCGAACTGCATATCGAAAGCATCTGCGTTGCAGGTCCGACGAAGTAAGACAAAACGATATTCAAATCAATGAAAAACCCGTGGCCGATCGGTCACGGTTTTTTTTGTTGGTTGAATCGATGCTTAAAACACAAGCCGCCAGATGAATGACCACAGGGAATGAATCTGACGGGCTAAGCCCAAAGGCAACCCGTGACTCAGGAGAGTCACGGGTTTATCACACATCACAACCGTAACCGCGAGATGTCGCGAGCGACTTTGATGCGGGTGATAAACGACTGGATCAGGCGACGGTAGAGTTCGTTCTTGAGCACCTGGTCTTCAATGCCCAGGTCGATATTGGGGTTATCGTTGATCTCAATGACAAAGGCTTCATCTTCGATCTGCTTGATGTCCACGCCATAGAGTCCGTCGCCGATGAGGTTGGCGGCTTTGAGTGCAGTCCGTACCACCACCGGCGGGACATCATCCAGATCAAACGTCTTGTATGCCCCCCAGAGATCATCCTTATTCTTCGATTCCCAGTTGACGATCTGCCAGTGACCTTCTGCCATGTGATATTGGCAGGCGAACAGTGGTTTGCGATCCAGAATCCCAATCCGCCAGTCAAACGCAGTGGGCATGAACACCTGGGCCAACAACAGGTCCGACTTCTTGAGCAGGTCCTGCACCGTGCGCTTGAGTTCGGCATGCGTGGTGACTTTGACCACGCCCTTGGAAAACGCACTGTCCGGCTGCTTGATGATCAACGGCAAAGGCAACTCAGCCAACCGATCCCCCTTAACCCACGAGCCGTCAATGATCCAGGTCTGCGGTGTGGGGATCTGTTCCTGTGATAACCGCTCAGCCAGATACACCTTGTTGGCGCATCGCAGAATCGACCACGGGTCATCAATCACCACCAAACCTTCCGCATAGGCTTTGCGGGAAAACTGGTAGGTGTAGTGATTGACGTTGGTGGTGGTACGGATGAATAGCGCATCGAATTCACTGAGTCGATCCAAGTCGTTACGCGTAATCAGTTCCATGTAAATGTTCATCTGCTCAGCGATCTTGCACAGCCGCTTGAGTGTCTCCGGGCTCGACGGCGGTTCGACTTCATCAGGATCATGCAACACCGCAATGTCGTAGGCATAATTGCGCATGCGCGCCTGATCAAAACGCTTGCGGTTAAAGAAACTCACCGCCAACTCCTGAATCAAAGGCATCATCCCCTGATCAATCTTTTTCAGAGACAACGGTGAAATCTTGTCCACCATCCACTTGTCACGGACATGGACAAAGTCCACCGTGAGCATCGGCGTGGGGAACATCCGATAGAGTCGGTTGGCAAGTTCGTTGAAACGTTTGTCGATGCTGTGACCAAAATAGAGATTGATCGTTGCTTCCTTGCCATCAAAACCGGCGAAGGCTTTCTGGATCTGTTCGTCCATCTCGTCGGTCATGGATCGCATGATCGAACGTGATTGAAAGTCCTGAATGGTCGAAACACTGGGAATCGACCGATGCGAGCGGGCCTCAGCGAGTAGCGAAACGTAGTAACCAGCAGACTGATACTTGTACGACGGGCAGAGATTAAACACACGCGCATAAGGGATATTCAAAAACCGCGGGTCGGTGAGATACTCCTGCGTGCTGATGATCTGAGCCTTGTCGATTTTCAGCTGAATGTCCGACGGATTGTCAGTGACGATGAGGTTGACGGTGTTCTGATTATTGCGTTGCCCCAGCGCCTTATCCGGATTGAGATTCTGCTTCATGCGTACAGCATGTTGGTCGGCAGCATAGTAATTTTCCAATGTATCGGTGATCTGATAGCCATGTGATTCATACCAGGCGACCAAACGTTCGTCGGACTGATCGGCTTCAAGCGAGAGTTGGTCGTAGCGGCGTTCGACAGCCAACTGGTGAGCCTGCTTAAGCAGTTTGGAGCCGATGCCCAAACCACGAAATGTGTCGCTGACCGCCAGTGAGTAAATGCGCAGCGTATGGACATGGTGATGCAGGATCATCACCCCCGCCAGCATCTGATCCGACTCCTCGGGCTTGACGGTAGCAACCCATATCTGCTGCATGGGACTGTTAAGACTGTTAGCCAACGAGCGCCGGGAGCTTCGACGATTGATCTCAAAACAGGCCTGCTCGATGGCAAGAATCTCATCGAGGTCACTGGCCGAGGCGGTGCGGAGATGGACTTTCATTTTGTGGGTATCCTCATGACTCAAGCGACAGAAGGATACGTGCCCACGGAGCCGACATCACTGCGCTGGAGAGTCGGATATTTTATCTGGTATCAAGTCGAATCAAGATTAAAAAAACGGTGTGCTGTGAAAAAGATTTTCAGAACACTTCTGCCAGGTCACAATAACTCGCCAGGGGTGACCGTGGGCATGGACAGGCTTTGGAGAATGTCGTCATACTGCTTTTCAGACAACAGCAAACGCGAACGTTCATTCAACCAATCGGCCTGCGGGGTCTGACCGCTGCGAGAAGCAGCCACGTAAAACAGGACATGCAGCGCGCCACATTGCAGGGTTGGCATGAGTTCCGCCATCTTCACCTTGCCCGGCAAGTCCGACAACGCCGCTTCGTCGTAACCGACCATCAACAGGTACCGCGTCTGTAAAGCCAGTTTCTGCAGTGAATGCGTCAGACTCAGTTGCTGATGCGAAAGCTCAGAGAGACTCATGTAGGCACCATAGGCATCACCGCGCGCCAGTTGCGCTTCGGTGAGCATCAACAGCAGATGTTGACGGACGGCATGGACATTGCGCAACGGATATATGAGCACACTCTGGCAGACGGCAATGGTCTGATCAAAGTCTTTTTGCTGATGTCGCAGTGTTGCCAGCCGATGCCAGGTGAGCAGGCGCACCTGCCTTGCCAACGGTTTGGACTTAAGGACGATGGCGATACGGGCTTCGGCCTGCTCGGGGTCGATGGCAAAAAGCTCAGCCATGTTTGAGACCTGCTGCCAGGCGCGGGCACTGATGAAGTTGAGCATCATCCAGGTCCCTGCCATGATCATGATCCCAAAACCCAGCGGGTCGGGTGTGAGTTTGAACCACGCCAACACGATCGTGCTCGCTGCGGGAATCCCAAGCAGGATCAACCATCGCAGCATCTGGTCGCGCTGCAATTGGCGTTGCAGATCCTCTGAACTGACCGCACCAACACGCTGTAGTGGTGGCGAGGAGGAAGACGAACTGGAATTATTCTCAGTCATGCTTCTGCTCCTTGATCTGCTGGGTGTCGTCAACTTGCGTGTCGTCTTGAGGCGAATCGTCGTTTGCCACATCATGATCCGTTGCCGCCTCGTCGGTTTGTGCGGCTTCCTCGTGTGAGGACACAGCCGGTGGCTCAACGGATTGCACCAAATCCAGCAGACTCGGCGAGGGTTTCTCAGGCGTTTGAATCGGCTGCTCGTGTGATTCCGGTTCCAGGATCACCTGGTCATCAAGCAGTTGGTGAACTTCTTCCAGGTCCTGGGCGGTGTTCTGTTCGACGATCTCCTCAACGACCTGTTCATCCTGTGATTGGGCTTTGTAGGCGATTTGCGCAGCCAGGGCTTTGAGTTCATCCTGACGGGCAAGGAGTTTTTGCGTGGAGAGCAGCAGCGTTGCCTTATGCCACCAGTCTCTGGCCTGCTGCATCCATGTGGTCGATTCAGGTTCGCGGAGCGAGAGTTGGTAGCAACTCCATGCCATCAGGGCATAACCGTGACCGGCTTCGACACCCAATGGGCGGAGGCGGTCGACCAGTTCGTCCTTGTTCTCAGCAACGGCGTCGGCATAGTGGAACGTACTGACCTGCTGAAGCAAAGCAGCATAGTGATAGGTCGCACTGATCGGTGAAGCGCTCATCTCCATGGCCAACGGGCGAAGCTTACGCAGATTGGTATCCGCAGAAGTCAGTTCGTCATTGAACAGTTGCAGCACCGTCCGCTGCAGTTGCAACTGGATGGAACCGGGATGATCCGCAGGCATGCGTTGAATGAGATAGTCATAGGCGACTTCGGCAGCAGGCCAGGCAGTGAGGCGATCGAGATTGTGGGCCATCAGGGCAACGAGTCGGCCGTGAAGCTCGGGCATCATCTGCACGACGGGAAGCATTTTCCAGATCGCGCGGGTCGCCCGTTCATGCTGCTCAAGCTGTGTCCATTCACTGATGCGCATCACGCGCGATTGGATCGTCCGCACATGTCGCACGCGAATCACCGCATAAGCCACCACCCCGATGAGTATTAGCCAGGGCAAAATGGCGGTGAGCGCATTTTGAGCAAACAGCGTCATCCCCGCTGCAACCAATAACAGGATCAACGGCAACTGCGTCACCCACGCACGTGAGACGCGCGGTGCACAGCGTCGAAGATGGTCGGTGACCTGTTCTGGAGAGGGCGGTTTAAATGTTGGCGTTGCGCGTTGGTTCATGTCTATCGGACAGTGTAACGATGTTAAGACGATGTTACGAAGCCAACGGCGGATTAAATGGATAGAGCATCAAATACACAAGTACCCCCGTGATGGAAACGTACAACCAGATCGGCAAAGCGACACGGCCAATCTTCTTATGCAGTTCAAAGCGTTCCTTGCGCCCCAACGCAATTAAAATCAACGCAAACACCGGCACGGCCATCGCCAGAATCACATGCGTCAAAAGCATCAGCAGGTAGGCGCCCTTAATCCAACCCTCCCCGTTGTAGCTGGTATGCAGTCCGCCCCCCTCCATTGCTTTCCAGACTTTGTGGCCCAGGTAACAGACTAAAAACAACGCCGAAATCCCAAAGGCGGTGATCATGGTTTTACGGTGTGCATCACGCTTGCCCTGCTTGATGAGTACCCAACCCACAATCAGCAGGACGGTCGCCATGCCGTTGAGAATCGCGTTAACCAGGGGCAGAAAACTTAAGTCCATGAGATGTGATCCTGTTGCTGTCTACTCGGCAAGCACGATATTCAAATCGCGATAAAGTCGGGTGATCTCTTCACCATCCAGAGCATTGTAATATCCACGGATGCGCATTTTCCGATCCACCAGGACAAACTTGGTCGAATGGGTGATCAAGCCATGCCCCGGATCATCGCCAGCGATTTCGTTGGTCCCCACCATGAGTTTGAACTCATTGTTGATCAGGTCCCACATTTGTTTGCGTTGACCGGTGAGCCACAGCCAGTTGCTGGTCTGCACGTCGACGCGCTGGGCATGTTCACTGAGCACTTTGGGCGTGTCGTAATCCGGGTCCACGGTGAACGTCACCAGGCGGATATCCCCCCAGTTCGGATCCTGCTTAAGTTTGTTTTCGACCTTGGCCATCTGCAACGTGATCATGGGACAGGGGCCCTGACAACGGGTGAAGACAAAGTCAGCGATCCAGACTTTACCCCGCAGTTGATCCGAGTGAAAGCTGCTGCCTGCCTTGTCGGTGAGAATGAAACCTGGCAGTTGAATCAGCGGTTCAAGCGCCTCTTCACTGTATCCGTCAGCAGCACGCGAGTTGGCTTGCTTGACCTGGTAAAGACCGATGAGAATCGCGGTCACCACGCTGAGCAAGGCCAACGCGATGTAGAACGGCTTGAGCGATTGAGGCTTGGGTTGTGGACTGGACATGGGATAACTTCACTTCGTGCAAACCAGAAAAATCAACGCGAACCGCGGGGCAGTTTACCGACCATGCGGGACGCCATGAAAATGAGTAACGCCGTCATGCCAACGGTGATCGCAAAGAGCAGCCCCACCGGCAACAAGGTTGCATCCAGATGGCCGGCCATGAGCTTACTCAGCAGTTCCTGGCCATAGGTCATGGGGTTGGCGAACATGATGATTTTCATCACCAACGGCGCCTGTGTCACCGGGAACATCGCACCGGATAAAAACCACATCGGCATCAGGATCAGGTTCATGATCGCATGGAATCCTGCGGTCGAGGAACACGGCCAGGCAAAGCAAAAGCCCAACGCTGAGAGTGCCATCGCCAGGAGGAACATCACCACCAGTGATCCGAGCATCATCCCAAGTCCGGGCCAAGGCGCGATCAACGGCCAGGCGATCAGGAAAATCAAACCCTGCAGCGTGGCAATGGTCGCTCCACCGAAGACTTTGCCCAACACAATCGCCAGCCGGGAGACCGGCGCGACAAGGATGCCCTGCATAAAGCCATCCGTGCGATCTTCAATGATGGAGATGTTCGAAAAAATGGCGGTGAACAAAAGCACCAGTGTGATCGTCCCCGGGTAAAAGTAAGCCAGATACCCCTGTGAGGCGGCCTGCCCGTCGGCGTCCGGGAGCATGTGCTGGAAATTGCTGTTGAGTCCAAACCCAAGCAGCAACCAGAAGACAAACGGCGTGGCAATCGAGCCGACCACGCGATTTTTCTGGCGGAAGAATCGAACAATCTCCCGCTTCCAAAGGGACATCGAAGCAACAAGCAGACTCGCCTGTCGCGGCTGGGCGACCTGGGCGGGTGAACCTGACATTGAACCGGTGGCGGATTGGGCGGTTGACATCCTTATTATGGTAGGGCATCCGATGCCAAATGACGAATGGTTAATTGTCGCATTTTTCCGGAGTTTGAAGGGTTTTGTTTGATCAATTGACGCAACTCAAGTCTTGAATATTGAGCACAGGGTGTCAACCCGGTGCCCCCTGGGTGAACGAATGCACAACCTACAACAGATTCACATGCGTTTAGTTAATCCGTGCATCATGTCCTGACATCCGATGCTCATCACAAACGATCTTTTCAACATCCAAGCTCCAATAACAATCCACCAAGCCATCAAATACCCTGCAATCAGCACAAAATGTCCACCGACATGCGACGGTTTGGCCTGCCCCTGTTCGCGGCATCGGACTTGGCGTGCTAAAATCGGAACCCGAAACGGATACTCATCGATTCGAATGAATACGAAGGATTAATCATATGCCCTCACTCGTCCCCATGGTGATTGAAAAGACTGGTCGTGGCGAACGTCACTACGACATTTATTCGCGTCTGCTCAAGGATCGCATCGTCTTTCTTGGCGGTGGCGTGGACGATGACTCGGCAAACCTGGTCGTCGCCCAGTTGCTTTTCCTCTCGCAGGAAGACCCCAAGGCTGACATCCACTTTTACATCAACTCCCCCGGCGGCTCGGTCAGTGCGGGCCTTGGTGTTTATGACACCATGCAGTTCATCCGTCCCAAGGTCGCGACCTACTGCATCGGCATGTGTGCTTCCATGGGTGCGGTTCTGCTGATGGCAGGCGAAGCGGGTAAGCGTTACGTGCTGCCCAACTCCCGTGTCCTGCTGCACCAACCGCTCATGGGCGGCGTCATCGAAGGTCCTGCAACGGACCTTGGCATCCAGGCCACCGAAATGATGCGCACCCGCGAACGCCTGTATGACATCATGTGTCACCACACCGGCAAAGACAAAGAAACCATGGCACGCGACTGCGAACGTGACAAGTGGCTCGACGCCCAGGAAGCTGTCGAATACGGTGTCGTCGATTCACTGCTTAAGCACATTCCCGAAGACATGGCCAAAAACCACAAGTCCGACGACGCGTAAATGAACAAACCTGACGACCCATCCCATCAACCCGGCTCAAACCACGGGCGACTGTTGCTGTCCATGGGGTGTTTGACGCTTTGTGTTATCAGCATGATGTTCGCCGGTTGTGGCACATCCAATCAACGCATCAGCCAGGAAAACGACACACTCCGACGTGATAAACTCGAATTGCAGCGTGAAGTCGATCGACTCCACGCTTCAGTCAAGGCAAAGGCGGATAAACTCCAGGCCCTTGAGTCTTCGACCACGCCTCCAGCTGACCCCGATGCCCAGATCCCGCAGGTCACCTTCATCAAGTTCGGGCGGTACTGCACCGCGCTGGATCAAAATGGTGATGACCGTGATGACTTGATTCGACTGTACATTTTGACGTTGGATCAGCGTAAGCGGTTTTTGCCGATTGCAGCAAAGGCGGTCGCCCAGGTGGATCACATCGTTGCAGGACAAGCCCCGGTGACCCTGGCCAAACGCAGCTTCTCCGCTGCCGACATCGACAAGGCCTACCGAAGCAACATCACCGGCACGCATTACACGCTGGACATCCCCCTGCCCGCGGGTGACAAAATCAACAACATCAACCAGGTCACCGTGAGTCTGCAAATCACCGACCTGCAGATCGGCAAGACGTTTAACCAACAGATCACCCTGCCGATCAAACCATGAGTTCTGACATGAAGCCGCGCCACTTGTGACGCGCTGTCCACCGCTTGCGGATTGGCGTCCCTGAGCTAAACTTTAAGCCTGTTATTACGAAAGGTATCTGTGTGAGTGACGATGCACCAAAACCGCATTACAAACGCGTGCTGCTGAAAATCAGCGGTGAAGCGATGTGCAAGCCCGGCGGGTTCGGGATTGATTCTGAAGAACTGAGCCTCATTGCCAACGAAATCGCCCTGGCCAAAGACACCGGCACGGAGTTGGCGGTCGTCGTGGGGGGTGGCAACATCATCCGTGGTGCCACCCTTGCCAAGCAGGGACACATCGACCAGTCCACTGCCGATTACATGGGCATGCTCGGGACCGTCCTCAACGCGTTGGCACTCAAGGAAACCCTGGATCGCAAGGGGTATCCGGCACGCGTGCTCTCAGCAATGGACCTCTCTGCCGTGGCTGAAAAGTTCATCCGAGGCCGCGCCATCCGACATCTGGAAAAAGGCCGCATCGTCATCTTCGCCGCCGGCACCGGTAACCCGTTTTTCACCACCGACACGGCCGCTGCCCTGCGTGCCACCGAAATCGGCGCCCAGGCCTTGCTCAAGGCCACCAAGGTTGACGGCATTTATGACAAAGACCCCGTCAAGTATGATGACGCGGTGAAATACGACCAGATCACGTTCAAGGAAGCGATCGACAAGCAACTGAAAATCATGGATCTCTCCGCGTTTACCATGTGCATGGAACGCAAGATCCCTATCATCGTCTTTGATATGAAGACCCCAGGCCACATTGCCCAGGTCGTCAGCGGTGAGCCTCTGGGCACCCGCGTACTCAATGACTAACGGATAACAACATTAAACCCAAAGCTCCCGCAGCCTTTGCCCAAGAAAGAAAAACACCATGGATATCGATGAAATTCTGCTCGAAACAGAAGAAGCAATGGAAAAGGCATATGACTACCTGAAAAACGAACTCCGCGGTGTCCGCACCGGCCGAGCCTCCACCGGTTTGGTTGAGTTCATCAAAATTGACTACTTCGGTTCCATGACCGACCTGCGCTCCCTGGCCATGATCACCACGCCTGAACCTGCCCAGATTCTGGTCAAGCCGTTTGATCCCAGTTCGCTGCAAGCCATCATCAAGGGCATCCAGAACGCCGGCCTCGGACTCAACCCCACCACCGAAGGCAAGGCCGCCCGCATCAACATCCCGCCACTCTCCGGCGATCGCCGTAACCAACTCATCGGTTCGGTCAAGGAAATGGGTGAGAAGGCCAAGGTCTCCATCCGAAATGCCCGTCGTGATGGCAACAAGCACATTGACGCTGCGGAAAAAGACAAGACCCTGCATCTTTCCGAAGACGACGTCTCCGCTGCCAAGGATGAAGTGCAGACGCTGGTCAAGAAATACGAATCTCAGGTTGAAGATCTGATCAAAGCCAAGGCCGAAGAGATCAACGAAATCTGATCTGCCTGTAAATAGTGCAATACGAGAATCCCACCGATGCGAGCCCGTATCGGTGGGATTTTTTTTGTTGATACTGCACATTGAATAAAAATGACTGTTGATGTGATTCCTCAAACAAAGCCGTGCCCCTCCCGGGTCACGGGTCGCTTGGTGATTTTCACTTCAAGACAACCCGTGCCGCAGGAGCGACACGGCTTTGATCACATGTGTCATTCTGAATGAAATGTTTTTTACTTCTCCCCGAACTTCTCACGATACGCCGACGGACTCATGCCCACCTGTTTGCGGAACTTGCGGGAAAAGTACAGCGGGTCGGCATACCCCAAACCGTTGGCAATGTAGGTGATCGATAACGAAGTGTGAGCCAACTGTTCCTGGGCACGCTGCATCTGGTGCATCGCGTGATACTCGCCAGGTGACATCCCCATGATCCGATGCCAATGTCGGCGGAGACTGGGCACCGAGACTTTGTGCTGACTGGCGACGAGTTTGATGTATTGTCCTGCATCGTCCACGTGCAAAAGTGCCTGTCGCAGGTCTTCGACCATGGCTTCCATTTCGTTGGTCGGATTGCCCGAAGGTTCATGCAGCGATTCAATGAGCAGTTGCTGAGCGATCAAATCAATGCGATCGGTACACCGGGCGACACTGTCACGGCGGAGATGTTCCCCCAATTCGCGCACCAGCTTGTGGACCTCGTGCATCTGGTGATCATGAATCGGCCAGTGATACCGACCGGGAACATAAAAACTTTTTCGAAGCAAGGTGGGCACGTGTTCTCGGTGAAACGTGAAAAACAATTCATCCCACGTCGTCCCAGGGTCCGGCTGATACTGGGCAACCTCACCGGGAATCTGCATGAACACACAAGGTGCTTTAATCTCGAAACTCTCACCCATCAGGCGACATTGTCCATGTCCACGCAGAATAAACGAGAAAGCGACCCAGGGAAAGGCATTACTGATCCGATAATTTTTCCCCATGATATAGCCCGTGGAGTACACCGGCAGCTCGCTGGCGAACGGTCGGGGGTAAAGGAAAAAGTACTTGATCAATTTGTCCATGTGTCTAATTATATTATCCATCTGCATTGCAGGACAGCCGACCTAGAATTGACCGTGAATCAATCCCACGGAGTCCGCACATGCGCCGCAAACCCCAAGCTTTTACGTTAATCGAGTTGCTGGTGGTCATCAGTATTATTTCGCTGCTCATTGCCATCCTCTTGCCGGCGTTGGCCAAGGCAAGATTGGCATCGCAGCGCGTGCAGTGTCTAGCCAATCTCAAGCAGATGGGGTTGGCCAACGTGATGTATGCAGATGACTTTGACCGTTGGCAGTGGCCGGACTTTGTAGGCCCCAACGATTCATCGCGTCGGTTCTGGATGCAGAACGTGGCGATCCAGAGTTACCTCAATGTCAACCGAATCAGTGATGATCTTCTCTACTGGCCTAAGCACTATGCCTGCCCATTGGCAACTCTGGCACATGCGGACGCCAAAGACGATGGCCTGGTCAACATGCGGCGAACTTATGGTGTGAACATCACCCGCCCGCAATATCTCGACGGCACGGGGATCAGCGAATGGTATCAACCCTATTCAACATCAGACATCCGCGCGTTTAAGGAACAGGAAATCATCTCGCCAAGCAAAAAACTGCTGATCATCGATGCCACCGACCGCGAGGTGGTGCGGAACCGGTCATGGTATAACTCGTTCTATGGTGTCTATGGGGAATCCATTGCAGCAGGATCAGTCAACAGTGCCCAGACGGCATACCGACATGACGATGCGGCCAATCTCGTCTACTTCGACGGGCATGCCAACACATTGCCCTATGAGGACATCGCTGGCAAGAGTGATTTGTTCCATGTCGATGTTAAATAAAAATTCCCCAACAACGCCCGTCTCATTCTTGATCCAACAACTTGTTCTGAATCCCCAAACCCGACTGAAACGTGATATGAAACAGATTGTCTTATCCATCGTCCTGATCTTGTCGCTCGCCGTGTTCGCCCATGGCAATGATCTGGCTTCCAACAACTTCAATGAAACGGACCTCGGCAATTGGACTTTGTCACGTGACACATCCATGATCAAGCATGTGCATGAAAATGGCAACGGCTACATCCACATCACCGATGAAAACCCCGAAGACGGATCGAACATCCTTTCACCACTGATCAAAGCAGACAAAGGCATCTACATCGGCAAGCTGCGTGTCCGCCAAATCTCCGGCATGGGGTTTGGGCTGCAGATTCATGCTTACGACAAAGACAAACAATACCTGCGTCGTATCGGTGGCGTGCATCTGACATCACGCGCCCTAACGCAGGATTGGTTTGAGATTCAATGCATCGGCTATGTCGACTCGCAACAGATCGGCTATGTCCAACTGCGTTTTGGTTCCTGGTCCAAAGCCATCATCGACATCATGGCAGACGATGCCTCGCTGACGTTTAAAGTGCCGCAGATTCTCCCCCCGCGCTGGACACCGCAGTACAAAATCAAACCCGATCAGACCGACCGACTCACCGCAGCAGACGTGGTCGGCCCCGATGGCATTGTCTATCCCAGTTGGAAACGGGCTGGCTTGCAGACACCGATCCCCAGCACGTTCAAAAACACCGTCAAACTCAGCGATTTTGGTGGCATGCCCAATGACGGGAAAGATGATGCCAAGGCCATCGAGCTGGCAGTCAGCGCGCTTGCCAAACGTGGTGGCGGACTGCTGCAACTTGATGCAGGTTTGTACGACCTGCTCCGCCCGGTGATCATTCGAGCGGACAACATCACCCTCGCAGGCAAAGGTACCGACCAAACCAAAATCAACTTCCGATACGCGATTGAAGACGGCAAAGTCGCCTTCTGGGGATTGAAAGACGGTCAGACCATCGGCCCAAAAACCAATCTCGTAGTCTTTGCACCACCCAAAGAGTTCAAAGAATTTGTGCTCTACCTCGATGGCAAGCAATCCTCGGGCTATCACCCTTCCATGCACTCAGGCAATCGCTCTTACCTGAGTACCACCGCTGAAGACAAACTCCATCACTTCACGCCGGGCAAACACACACTCACCGCAACTGCAACCTATGCTGACGGCAGCACACGCACCAGCAGCATCACCATCCACTTTGATCCCAACCATGTTGACCCAACCCCCATCGGACGCCCGGACGGCGCGCTGAGTTTTCATGGTGGTGGTTTTGACTCACCGCAATATCCCCTGGCCCAGGACGGCAAGCGCGGCAGCAAATCCGTCACACTCGCCCACACCCATGACCTGCAAGTCGGGCAGTGGATCTTCGTCCGCGCCAACGAAACACCGGCAAGACGTGCCCTGGTACGCAATGCCTGTAACTGGGGTATCTATCGCAACTACGTGGTTCAGATCACCAAGGTTGATGGCAAGACCATTCACTTCGACAAGCCACTTCGCATCGACTTCCCCAAAGCCGACGAATCCTATGTCATGCGTTTGGATGTCATCAAGCAAGGCGGCGTCAAAGACCTGACCCTCGAACAGACGCAGGACATGTGGCTCACCGGCGTAATGTTCACCAATGCAGTCAACTGCTGGGCGCAACGCGTTAATGTCATCAAATGCGGGCGCCATCCCGTCTATGCCAACTTTGCAGCTCATTGTGAGATTCGCGATTGTGAGTTCACCGAAGCCTGGTTTAAAGGCGGTGGTGGGACAGCCTATGTCGGGTGGGAAAAATCGTATGACTGCCTCATGGAAAATGTCACCACGCATAACATGCGACATGCCCCCCTCTTCCAATGGTCGGCAGCAGGCAACGTCATTCGTGACTCCACGTTCCATAACTCCGATGCCCAATGGCACTCGGGCTGGACCAACGAAAACCTCATGGAGAACTGCGTGATCACGTCCGTCAAAGGCAACGGCGGATACGGTTACGGCATGTGGGCGTCACCGCCTGAAGACGGCGCACATGGTCCCAACGGCCCACGCAACGTCGTCTACAACTGTGATGTTACCAGTCAGATCGCAGGCATCTGGATCGGTGGTATGAACGAAAACTGGCTCATCCTCCACAACCGTATCATCACCGACAAAGGCGTCGGATTCTTCACCAAGGATCACAGCTTTGATCACATCATCCAGGGCAATGTCTTCGTCCTCAAAGATCAGAAAAGTGCCATGGTCCAACTCATGAGCCCTGATTGCACCGGCAGTGAGATCACCAACAACCTGCTCTACGGCGGCAACGGTGAATTCGTCGCAGGACTCGGTGAAGCGGAACTGGTCCACAGCAATGTGCATCTGCAAATCCCAAAGACCATGCCCAAGCGCCCGACACCGACGGTACCCTCAATCTTCCAATGGCAACGTCAATCGCAATAGCCGCAATAGCACAGTTCAAACAATCATCTTCCAAATTCCGTCACTCCCGCCTGCGGACATGATGCAACACAATATGAAAATCGAGCACATCAGCATCACGCAGTGATGCAGCTATGGCCATAGACAAATCTATATCTTTCAGATGAAAACAGCGACTCAATCGGTCGCTGTTTTTTTATGTCTACTGAGCGGAAGCACGCGCTTGAAAAACGTTGTGAAAGCGTTTTGCCTGTTAAAATAGGTAAAATATAACGATTATAGCGACTGTTCTGGTTATATTTTCTGTACTGTCTATATATTTTGTATCGCATCACATCAACGGTCCGGTTATAACGATTGTGACGATCCTGCCTGTCAAATGGATTGTGCAATCTGTAGCAATGACGACTGGAGATGCTGCCATGCTCAAGAACCTGACCTTGTTCTGTGTTGCGTTGATGATGATGCTCTTACCGCTGTCTGTGAACGCAGCCCCGATAGATTTGCATCGTGCGGTCAGTGGTGCGGATCGCCCGTTTACCACACTCAAGGACAACATCCCCACGGAGTGGCAATTGTGGCTTGAACCGCGCATCACCGGCCCGACGACGTCGGATCGTGATTGGCATTTCCCGGAACCCGGCTACAACAACGAATTCAATTCCACGCAAAGTCAGATTCTTGGTTTGGGACATCGTCGCCGCATGGTTGAAGGTGACCTGACGGGTATCTGGTTGATCTGGGACATGCTGGTGTGGGTCCCCGTGCCGCACCTGCTGTATCTGGAGAACGTCGATGCGGGTGGCGGCTTTGTGGACCCGTGGTTTAACATCGAACGCGAACAGCAACTGCTCGGTGGATTCTTCTTCAGCGGTATCCGAAAGCAAGTCAGCGTCCCCAATGTGGATGTGGTCCCCGAACCGACAACCGGCGCGCTGATCCTGGCAGGCTCTCTGCTGCTTCTCTCACGCGGCAACCGACGACGCTACGCCCGTGTGTGAGTACGATCAAAACAAAATGAAGGATCGGCAAGAACGATCAAGGGATTGATTAAAACACCGGCTGAGATTTTCAGTCGGTGTTTGTAATTGCATTGGAAGAACATCTCAGATCACTTCAAATGCGCGTGATACTGGCGATAGTCGGCGGGTGTCTGTCCCGTGTTCTGTTTGAAAGTCCGACAGAAACCTGCTGCAGAGGTAAAGCCTGTTTCATGAGCAATGGTCTTGACGCGATCGTTGGTGGCAATGAGTCGCTCCCGTGCAGCGTGCAATCTCCGTCGGAGTAGCGCCTGGTGCGGTGACGTGCCGGTGTGTTGGCGAAAGACATCGTGCAGATGCGCAACGGACCAGTTGGCAACCTCTGCCAGATCGTCAAGCGATAGCGGTTCATGGTAACGCTGGTCAATGATCTGCATGACTTGGATCAGGCCTGCTGGTGCGTTGGAGGTGACGAGTTGATGGTGATACAGGCGAGCTTGAAAGTACAGTCGCGAATAGGTGTACATGAGCATGGTCTGGCTATCGAACGTGTCATCCACAAAATAGCGCAGTACCTCGCGCGTGAACTGGCGGAGTTCATCGGTGTCCAACCACCATGACACGTGCGGCACACGGCGTTGACTCATGTCCGCAACCTGGAAATGGACCGCCAAGCAGGCATAGGGGTCCGACGGATCAGTCCGACCAATGGTGGTGTCCCCCGCCACATGCCAAAGCAATGCCCCGGCTTCGATCGGCACCCACCGCCCGGCATCCCAGAGTTCGCCCCGCCCCTGGGTCACCAATTCCACAATCTCCAAACCCGGCTCCAGTGACCGCCCCAGATTCGTCGCTGCCGGGTCGCAGTAATACATCGAGATGTTGCGTAAATGCTTGGGAAGGTCCATGTAACACCTGTGATCCGCCAAAAAAAGAGAACTCTGTAAGATTCGCCAACATATCCTAGTTTTTGCACATTGCAAGTCCATTTCAGGACGTTAAATTGCTAATTCCAACAAACTTTGTCTACTTTTTGCAAATTGAGGTAACACATGGCCACGGTCCGCTACGGTATCATCGGCTCGGGAAAGATCACTTATTCCTCCGCCGGTGCCATTAACAAATTCGACCAATCTGAAGTCATCACCGCCTGGGATCCACACGAAGGTCGCAAGCTGGATCTGTGCAAGGAACACAACATCCCGACCCCAGCAGCAACGGCTGAAGAATTGCTGACCAACCCGGATGTGGATGTGGTTTACGTGGCGGTCCCCAACAAGTTTCATGCCTCATGGGCCATCGAAGCGATCAAGGCGGGCAAGCATGTCATCCTCGACAAGCCCTTTGCGCTCAACATCGACGAAGCCTTGGCAGTCGTCGCCGAAGCAAAGAAGTCCGACAAGCTTTTTGCACTGGGGATGAACCAGCGTTTTGCGGATTCGAGTCAGAAGATCAAGACACTGGTGGACAAGGGACTGCTGGGTGACATCTATCATGCCAAGGCATACTGGCGCCGTCGTGCGGGTATCCCGCGTCTGCAAACCTGGTTTGGTGCAGCCGAACTGGCTGGCGGTGGTGCGTTGCTGGACATCGGTGTGCACATGCTTGACCTGTGTCTGCATACCATCGGCAACTTCGAACCCGAATCCGTCAGCGGTGTGACCTACACCAAGTTCGGTAACCGCGGTTTGGCTGAAGGCGGTTGGGGGATTTCCGACCGTGACCCATCTCTGAAATTCACCGTCGATGACTTTGCCACCGCATTGATCAAACTCAAGGGCGGCGCCACCATCAGCCTCGACGCCATCTGGGCCTGTCACACCGGCAACCCCACGCACAACGTTGAACTCTTTGGCACCGAAGCCGGCGCATCGCTGTTCCCCGCAGAAGTCTACCGCTTCTCTGACATCGCTGAGTACGATGTCGTCAAGGACATCAAGGCGGACATCAAGTACAAAGAGTGCTGCCGCTTTGCCAACTTCACCAAGGCGGTTCTCGGTGAAGAGGAAGTCTGCACCAAGGTCGAACAGTCGCTTGCGGTTCAGCGCATCCTCGATGCCATTTACGAATCAAGCAAGACCGGCCACGAAGTTCGCATCGGTCAGTAAAAAAAGAATTGTCATATCAAGACATCAGCGACACGCAGTGTCGCAGCTAATAAAAACACAGTATCGCATCAAACAAGGAATCACATTATGTCCACAAAGCCCTCCATGGATTTCGGTGTGCAGAGCTTCTGCTTCCGTAACTTCAAAGACAACGCACAGGTCGCCAAGTACGTCAAGGAAATTGGTCTGAACAAGATCGAAGTCTGCGCGGTTCACGCGGACTTTTCTGACGTTGATGGTTGGAAGCAAATCGTCAAGACCTACAACGACGAAGATGTGAACATCATCTCCATTGGCGTTCAGACTTTCGAAGGTAACGAAGCGGTCGAACGCAAGTGGTTTGAATGTGCAGCTGCTGCTGGCGCCAAGCACATCTCCGCCCATGTGCGGATCGAAAGCTATGAAAAAGCACTGCGTGTGATCAAGAAACTCTCCGACGAATTCGGTATCCGCGTCGGTCTGCACTGTCATGGCGGTTACATGTTCGGTGGTAGCCCCGACGTCATCGAACACCTGCTGGCATTGGGCGGCCCGCAACTGGGTCTGTGCATCGACACCGCTTGGTGCATGCAGATCGGCCCGCGCAGCGGCCAGCCCGTCGAATGGGTCAAGAAGCATGCAGGTCGCATCTACGGCGTCCACTACAAGGACTTCGTCTTCAACTCCGACGCTTCCTGGAACGATGTGATTGTCGGCACGGGCACCCTCAATCTCCCCGAGTTCGTCAAGGCACTGGACGACAACGGCTTTGATGGCATGGCGGTCATCGAATACGAAGCAGACGTCGAAGCGCCGGTCGACTCCCTGACCAAGTGCGTCCAATCGATGCGCAAAGTCGGTGGCGAATAAGTCCATGCTGTTGACTTGATCAACACCTGAAAAATAAAACTAACCGCCAGGCCAACGCTGTTTTGACCTGGCGGTTTTTCATGGCGGAGAACGCGTTTGCCGGGCGCGTCGCGATCTGTGCAGATTGAAAAACCGCGATGTCATTGGTCGTGACAACGCGGTTTGTGTGTGGGCAGAGATTGTGATTCAAGGCAGGCATCAAGCTTCACGGATTCAGTTGCCTGTTTCCGTCATGGCATTATTTCTTTTTACCTTTGCCGTTGCCTCCGCCTTTGGATTCGTCATCAACATCACCGGAGGGGTCGTCCTGACCGTTGGGTCCGCCGTTGCCTTGGCCTGGGTTGGAGACATCGACACCATCGTCGTTGTTGCCATGCCCGTTGTTGCTTTTGCCATTCCCGTTACCGTTTGCCTTGCCGTTGGAACCGTTGTCTTCATCTGAATCGGTGGTGTCGTTGTCACTGTTATCGCTGTTGGTGTTGCCTTTGGATTCATCATCGACATCACCGGAGGGGTCTTGCTTCCCGTTTGGGCCACCGTTTCCGTTACCGGGATTGGAGGAATCAACGTCATCGTCATTGTTACCGTGCCCGTTGTTGCCGTTTCCATTGCTATTGCCATTGGAACCATTATCAGAGTCTGAACTGGTGGTGTCACCCACATTGGATGCTTTGCCGGTATTCCCGTCGTCGGTGGGATCAGTGTTGCTGGTGTTGTTATCCGACGTATCATCACCACCACCATTACCCGTGACAGGCGTGTTGTCATCTTGTGCGACGGCCCAGGTCGCTGCGACGAATGTCGCCCCTTGGACAGCAAGCTGCGTCGGGGCAAAGCGGATTTGCGTTTCGACGTGACCATCCAGATAAAGCACGTTGGCCATATTCAGATGACGATTCATGCGGGCATACTCGATGGCATCGTAGCTGCCTGCGTAATAGCCTTCGACACTAAAGCCGCCATCCGTCTCACCGGACATCGAACCATCGTAGGTGGTGACCATCACACTGGGGTTCTGGATGAAGTGCACACGCTGACGCTGAACCAGCAGATCGACATTGAACGCAAAGCTCATGTCCTGTTGTTCAACTTGCCCGTTTTGGGTGTACTTGATGTGACCTTGATACGCATCCAACGGGCAGATGAGATTGGCCGGATCGAAGTAGTTCAACCCTGTCTCGTTGAATTGGCGGACGGTCGTGCCGACGACCAGACTGTCAGCGTCCACAGAAAGTTGATATTGATACCACGGGAAGTAACCGAGGTAGTCCTGGCCATACCGCTCGATGAACTGCCCCTGCTCGTGTTCATGAACCATGCACACCGCACGCTGACTGACAAGTTTGGCATGTTTGAGCGCAGGCGAAATGGTCGCCAGCATTAGCGAGATAATGGCCAGGCTGACCAGAAGATCAATGATGGTAAAACCCAAACGCTTGTGTGTGGAGCTGCTTGAAAAGCGTCGGCTTGGAACCACGTGATCACATCGCTCGAATCGATCGCGCGATCGCATCATCCAGTCCCTCCAATGTAGCTGATTCTGCAAATGGATCGCAGAACCCCCGGGGCCCTTGCCGTTGTGTCATACCACCCCTGGTATTGGCAACGTCATCATTATCATGTCAATCGTCACAAAACACAAGGGTAACCTCAGTGATACCCCCGGAAGTTTCTCCTGTTTGGAAATGTCTGCCGCATGATGCCTGGGATAGAACGTTTCCAGGAATTAACCGCCATGCCGTCTTAGATTTCGTCATTCCCGCGCCCCCGGAAGTTGGGAATCCAGTGGCATGCAGCAGACACTTGCAGGTTCCACTGGACTTCCACCTGCGGACATGATGCACGTCGTTTTCAAAGTTGAGCACCGGGTGTAAACCCGGTGCTCAATTTCTGACGATCTATGTCGAGTAAGCCCAACCCTTAAAACGCCAGCAATCTCAATTCATAATCTTACTTGTGAAATGACGTGCATAAAGCCCGCAGGCATGATGGCTGGGCCATATCGCCGAGCCATCTTGACTCGGTATGTCATGCACATTGTCAATGTGAGGCAGCAACACGATCACGCACCTGCTTCAACCAGGTTGCGCGATCGGAAGTCTGTGACAATTCGTTGACATGAAAGAGTGTCCACTGTTCGGAAGCTTCAATGGACTGACCCGGCTTGAGCGTATCCGTCGGATACAAAAATTGGATCTCGAGTAATTCCTCGGTGGGGACAGCCTGACTTTCAGAACGATAAACTTCAATGCTGCGATGACCTTCAGCCAGTTTGCTGGTATCAATGGGTGAAGTCTGTTTCACGAGAACCTGATCAGCCAGGCGATAGATGATCAGACGCTGGGCCGGATCAACGCGAAGCTTGGTGTCACGTTTGCTGGCAAAGGGGACGTTGGTCTCATTGGTCAATGACAACCAACCTTGATCACGCAGGAGCTTGAAACGATATTGCGGGTCGGGATTTTTCCACGGGTTAACGTGTTGAACAATGACTTCGCTGTCTGTCTTGATGGGGATGGACGCGGTGCCTGCTGCTTTGACACGCGTATTGGACCAAAGTCCCCAGACCATGGGTTGGTCAGCAATGTTGGTTGCCTGTGTGGTGAGCTTAAGGCTTTGATCACCGCCAATTTCAAATGTCTTGGTCATCTGCATGCCGGTGATGTTGCTTTTGGGAGATTGAATGACCAGGCGATTACTCGACTGCTCGATGACCTGGTACGGCAGCTGCGTCAGGTATGGGTCGGGAGGCCAGGTATTTTTTTTGGCTTTGTGTTTGAGATCGATGGACTGGTACTGCCACCAACTGGTTTGCGGGCTGAGCCAAGTGGTGTGGCCACGGTATTCGACACGATCCTTGGCCAGGGTGGAGGGCATGTTTTTGCCGACCGTGTTCCACTTGCTGCTGTCGGTGTCCATCATGTTGGCTTGGCCGGTTAGACGCAGGTCAACGAGATTGCCACCGTTGAGCAGCACACCAATCTGCATATTGCTGGTCTTCAGATAACGGACCTGTTGATTGAGTTGATCAAGCCACGGCGCATCGACCATGGCCTGCTGATTTTTAGGTAGGTCAATGTAGAACAGTCCCGAACCTGCCGTGCCCACGACAATGCGATTACCCGCGAATGCCAAAGGCAAACGGATCACGCGGTCAGGCAGCGAGCGATCCAGAAACGCAAACGTCTGGCCGTAGTCGGTACTCAGCGCGATGCCGTTACCGGTGGCAATCGCGATGCGGTTTGGCATCTGCGTATCCAAGGCAACATAGCTGCAATCCCCCTGCCAGACATGCTCGAAATGCACGCCGTTATCCGACGAGAGATACAGGCCTTCACCACGCACGGCCACCGCGAGAAGTCCGGGGGCATGCACACTGGCAGCGACACAGGAAGGCTTGGCCCAACCGTCGAATTGGAGGTTGTGCTTCTGCCACTCACCGCTACCAGTCTGTCGGGTATAGATCCCTTGACTGTTGGAACTGATGGCAATCATGCTGCCGTTTTCATTGACCGCCAACTGCGGGCCGGGCTCCCAAATGGAAGTTGCAAAGAACGACGAGCCGGACATGTTCTGGCTGTCCCATGTGAAGGATTGGCCCCCATCATCACTGCGATACACACCACCTTGACCGGGCGCGATCTTGCCCGAGACAGCCAGCCAAAGGCGATCCGGATCATGCGGGTCCAACGCGACACTGTTGCAGCGTCGGTCGTCCATGTTGGGCAAACCCTTCATCTTGCATGCGGAGAATTTCAACCCGTGATTGGTGCTTCGGTAGAGTTGATTGGCTAACCATGAATGACCTTTGGGGCCGACATAGAAAAGTAAACCCTGTTTGGCGGAGCTTGCTGCGATATGTTTGACATTGCTCGGGCCGCCACCGGTTTTGTAGAAACTCACCGCGCGATTTTCCGAACGGATGTAACCGTTGTCTGCCATTCCCACGTGGACCAGTTCGGGTTTGAAGGGGTCGGGGGTGATGGTGTGAATGACGGTGACTTCCACGCCATCGATGGAGAGGTCCCAGCTTTGACCTGCATCATGGGATTGGTAAATCGCGTACCAGTCGGTCATGAACCAGTGGTTTGGATCATGGGGTGAAACGGTGAGCGCGCCGAGTGCTTTACCGTAGTGCTGCCATTGGCCGGGCTTGATGCGTCCCCACCATTTGCCTTCACGGATTTCGGCAGGTTTGATGTGTTGCCACTTGGTTTGGTCTTTGTCGAGCCGGTAGATGTCACCATTGCGAGCCCCCAGCAGGACAAAGTCGGGACCGACCGCCCATGCGTTAAAGGCCGAGCCACTGATGGATGAGCGTTTGCGTGCCGCTTCTTCGTCGATGGGCAGTCCGTCTTCGAGGGGGTGCCATGTCTTGCCGTTGTCATCGCTTTGGATGATGTGATCAAACTTCTGGATCGCAATCAACGGGCGTTTACCCCAGGGAAGCTGCACCATTTCGGAGATGTAATAGTCACTGATCTTGGTGAAGGTTTTGCCAGCATCGGAACTGAAATGAAAGCCGGTTTGGAAGGCTCGATCCTTGCCATCCAATTTGACCTTGCGGTCGGCACAGGCGACCCAGATGTTGTTGGTCTTCACGGGATCGACCCAAACGGCAATCGGGCAGACGCCTTTGAGTTGGCCGTTGGTTTGCCATGTTTTACCTGCATCGTTGGAGATGGCAAAGCCGTTTTGAATCGGCGCGGTGTACATGCGATTGGGATTCCTGGGATCGCTGACAAGGATGCTGCCTGCTGCGCGCTTCGGACCGTTACCCCAATACCATGCTGAGTGCGTTAACTCCCATGTGTTACCTGCATCGGTAGAGACGAAGACGCCCTGCTTGCCATCCCAGCGTCCGCCGGTCGCGATGACGACGTGATCAGGATTGGTTGGATGCACCCACACACCACGGACACCGTAGTTACCACGATGCGCAGGCAGGTTGCCATGGAGCATCCGCCACGAATGTCCGCCATCATCACTGCGATAGAGTCCGCCAACGTCGACATTGACATAGGCACGCTTGGGATCGGTCGGGCTGATGACGACCTGCTGCAGATACCCACCACCACCAAAGCGTGATGAATGCCACTGACCGTAACTCGGCATGGGCTTGGCAGCTTGTGATTCGGGAGCAGCAACACAGGCTTGTGAAATCATCACCAATGCCAGCATGCACACCATCAATGGACGCGGAAAAAGTCGCATAGAACAGCCTTCAACAAATATAGAATCCAAATCAGTCCATCTATTCATAGTGGGGAGGATGGGTCAGCGAATCACCAAATCCACAGGTTGGTGTCATTGCCATAGTAGTTGAGGGCCTGGCCGCTCTTGATCGCAACATGCCCGTCAACAAAGCCCATGTTGGCACCATCACCCTCGGTGATATGACGCAGACCGGGGGCTGCATTGCTGCTGCCTGCGTTGTAGGTTCCATTGCTGGAACTGGTCACCCAGGGTGAACGCCACTCGTTGGTGCGAAGCTGATCGTGGGTCGTCACATTCGAATCACCAATCAGGAGAATGTTCGAAGGCGTCAAGACCGCTTCGCGACGACAACGCCACTTGTTCCAGAGCATGAACGGGTTCATGTTGTAGGTCTGCTTGTACAGCGTCGTGTCATTGATGATTTGAGAACGCTGAATCTTGGGACACATCAGATTCTTTTCGGAATTGTACTTGTCATAGCCATTGGTGTAGCTCTTGAGGCGATAGCTCCAGACCAGCTTCTCACCAAAGTTGGGACTGAGGCTGGAACTGTTAAAGTCATTGGACCAGAACGGCGTGAAGAAATCGTTTTGATCATCGGCATAGAGATTCTGTGCCAACGTCAATTGCTTGACAATCGAAGCACACTGAATCGACACCGCCGAATCACGTGCCCGTCCCAAAGCCGGCAGGAGAATGCTGATCAACAGGCTGATAATGGAAATCACAACCAACAATTCAATGAGCGTAAAACCGTGCGTTTTGTGTTTGTGTGTCATCGTACACCTCGTGTGAACAAAGGATTTTTCATAAACCTGCAGGAGCAATCGTCGAATCACGGACAATAAGCTCCGGCTTGATCTGAATGGACTGAATATTCCCCGGCTTCTGAGAAATGGCGTTGGTGATCATCTCTGAGGCAACGTCGGCCATCTCCTTGTAAGGCAATGCAATCGCTGTGAGTTTCGGCGTCGTGTGGTTGACCGGGAAGCGGTCGTTAAAACAAATCAAACTCATGTCATCCGGAATCCGCATGCCAATCTCATGGGCATATTTCAAAACCACCAACGCCGTGTAATGCGAGTAAACCAACAACGCGGTACACCGATTTTCATACGCCTCAGCAACGGCCTCCTCGATCATGTCATACGTCTGATCCCACGTGGGCATCAACGGCAAGTTATGTGCCTGCATCGCCAAGGCATACCCCTGACGGCGTGCCTGAACCGACGGATGCACGTTGTTCCAGGATGACTCCATGATGTAAGCAATCCGCTCGTGTCCCAGTGAAACCAGATGGTCCACCGCAAGCTTGCTGCCAAGCTGATCATCCACCAGCACACTCACACCATTGGGGCCGGCCAAACCGTTGATACTCACATAGGGCACCCCCGCCTGTTCGATCCGCTGAACGTCTTCATCCTGACAAAGATTCAACGCACAGGCACCATCCACCGGCCAATCCGGCAAGCCATAAGGCTCTTCCAAGCCCGAGCCGAAGTAGTGACACAGCTCCAGATCCGACTGACGAAGACCGCTTGCCATGTGATGGATGATCTGAACATCCGTCCCAAAGGCCACGCCATCCTGGTCATACTGCAGCCCCAGCACCGCAATCACGCCCGTCCGTTTGGACCGCATCGCCTTGGCCGACCGATTGGCTTTGTAACCCAACCGATCCACCGCCTCCAACACCGCCCGTCGGACCTTGGGCTTGACCGAGAAGCCCTCGGTGTAACCATTGAGCACCCGACTGACAGTCGATGCCGAGACACCACTGAGCTGGGCAACGTCGGTCAACGTGGCCTTACGATGACCGGATTCCAGCTCGCCGAGTCTTTCGGATTTCAAAGTTGATTCGGGCATAACACATCCTGATTGATGTTCTAGAAAACATTTTCTAAATCGTAGATTGCCCCAAACACAAGTCAATCTGCGACAAATCATTTGCACGACACTGAACCATATAATTTATTTTTGTATAATGACTTGAGAATATAGAAATTTTTCTAGAAATCTTAGAAAAATATCTTATGCATTGATTGGCAGACTTGATCGTTGGGTTTTGCCGATGGGTGTGGTATACTGTTTGACTGATCTTTGACAACAGGGGCCGATCGGTATCGACCGGATAGCTCCGGTATATTGTGGCACGTCGAGGTGTACGTTGGCCTCGTAAAACTACGTACAAAAACCATAAATGCCAATGACAACAACGTCATCGGTCGCATCGGCTTTGGTCAAACTCAGCCCATGCGCATGGCTGCCTGATACAGGCACCCGCGTTTTGCAGTGACTCGTCTGTGGAATCTGTAAAACGACGACTTAGCAGACTCGTCCAATCATGACGCCTTAGCATGTGCGGACTAAACCTTACTCAGGCTCGAACCCGCGAATGCTGTCGCTGGCAGTCAACGGTTCTAAACTCAAAACAGTGACTAAACGTGTAGAGGCAATACACCAACTACCACGGGACGGGGGTTCAATTCCCCCCGGCTCCAATCGCATTTTTTGCGTAAGCCCAGTCAATCAAATGACTTGGGCTTTTTTATTTTTCGAATTTTTGGCCAAAATTGCCACTTTCCGTTCATGCTGGCGCCTGATTGCTGTCTGGTAAGTGTCTGATTTGTGCCCGATTTAGCAGCCAACTGCTCAAAAATGCCCCCCATGAACGGAAATGACCCAAAACGTGACGGTTTTTTTCCAGCCCCCCCGATGTGTCTGATTGCTGTCTGATTTGATGTGTCCATTTTACGACGCATCGTAAATTAGTCTTGACCATTTTACGATACTATCGATAATGGACGGCATCATGATTCAAAAGCGACTCTACGACACACTTCTCCAAGAGCACCTGGCAACCCAACGGCAGATGGCTTTTGTCACCGGCCCTCGTCAAGTCGGCAAAACCACCACCTGTCGCAATCAGTCCGGCGACTACATCAACTGGGATAATCAGGATGACCGCAGACAAATCCTGGAGGGGCCAAACGAGTTGGTGAATCGGTTGGGTTTGGAGCAACTCTCAGAATCCATTCCCGTCGCCTTGTTCGATGAGCTTCACAAATATCCCAAGTGGAAACAATTCCTCAAAGGCTTCTTCGATACCTATGCAGACCAATTGCGCATCATTGTCACCGGCTCAAGTCGAATGGATGCCTACCGACGTGGTGGTGACAGTCTCATGGGACGTTATTTCCTATACCGGATGCATCCTTTTACCATCGCTGAAATCCTGAATCAGGATCTGCCGGACCCCAAACGAATCGTGCGATCCCCCACGCCTATTTCGGAGGAAGATTTTCAAGCATTGTGGGAACACGGAGGATACCCAGAGCCCTTTTGGAAGTGCGCACGCAAAATGGTCCCAGTTTGAATAGTTGACGCGCACGCAAAAGAGGCCCACCCAGCAGGCCGACTCGAGAGT
>PAIY01000262.1 GCA_002704825.1 Phycisphaeraceae bacterium | reverse complement strand
CGAATCTCATCTACTCCCGGAAGGTTGCCCATGGCCAGCTCCACCGGATAGGTGACGAACTGCTCGATATCCTCTGTGGCAAGGTTAGGCGATACGGTCATCACCTGCACCTGGTTGTTGGTGATATCCGGGACGGAACCCAAATTGACCGTGGACATGGAATAGATTCCCACACCTATAAGCGCAACGGTGAGTAAGCCCACAATGAATTTGTTCTCTATCGAGAACGATATGATTTTATTGATCATGTATGAAATGATTTAGTATCAGTTAAAATGATTCTGTTTCGACCCTGTTTACTCAGATCGATTGGACAGACTTGTCCTTATGAAATGAGCATGATGCTCAACCCTAATATTGAGAAACACCAACTGCGATGATCAAAATAGGGTGGCAAAACGCCAGTTTCACAACTTTGAACACATGAAGCTGATATTAAACCTGTGGTGGCTGTAGCAGTGAGCCGACAAACCCTGATGTTATAGGATCTATGTAGGCACTTCGCTGGAAAGGAAATGTAAGGAAACCTAACTCACTTATAAAATTTTGTTGAACGACAAGATGTGAATGGCAGCAATGACAAACACATAAAGGAGAACACAAATCTTCGGATTCATTGTGGTCGTGATCAGACCCGGATTCTTCGAAGGAAACCTCAATGCTATTCGCTCTGGTTTCATCAGCGCAAGGTACTACGGATAGCCCTAGCAGAAACAGTGATAATATGAAGGCGAAAGATTTCACTATGCAACAATAACGAAAAAGGAGTGCAACCTGTTTGCAATGTTTTAGGAGCAGTTAGCACAAGTGCCCTTGTACACCATGCTGGCACTGGCTGCCTTAAATCCCGATGGAATGTTCGTTTGTGGTATTTTTGATTGGGTTAAGCAATAGGTTTCGCTACACTTCACACAATGAAAGTGAATGTGTTGATCTTGTGGCTCGCATTCGCAGCCTTCTTCGCATAGGGCATATTTCACCGCACCGGTTCCATCATCAATACTGTGGATGAGTTTCTTTTCTTCGAAGGTCTTGAGGGTTCTGTAGAGGGTTGCTTTATCTGCCCGTTCAAACTTTGCTTCCAGGTCACTAAGGCTGATGGCAGCTCCTGATTCAACGAGCTTCCTAAGTACCAAAAGTCGCATGGCTGTTGGCTTGATGTCTCTATCTTCAAGCTTTTGTTCGAGCATGATCAAAAATACAAAGAAATGCAAAACTGGATAGCTGGGATACTCTGCAAAAGCTGGTATTTTTATCTGAGTCCGTTGACCTCCAATCTGAAGCATTTCAAAACCTAATAAATTTCTATTATTTGCAGCTCCCATTTACCGTTTAACTCACTATCCTCTACGTCTTTTACCCATCCTTTTATCCGAATCTTACCAGGGTTGAGCTTTGTTAGAATATCACCAGAAGTATCAGTGCTGACTTTGAATGTTTCTTCATTGACCTTAATTTTCCATTCATTTCCCTCTTTAAGCAGTTCCCCCTTTAAAGTAACCTCTGCATTTCTGGCTGAAAATCCATTATTCTTTACTACTTTCTGGATTTTTTGCAAGGTTAGTTCATTGTTGGGAGCAAGCGTGAGATAAGCTTTGCCGTCATTGAGGCTTACTTTTACACGTTCCAGCCCATCCATTTTTTTGAGTCCTCGCTCAAGACCGTAAGCACAAGGGGCACAATCCATTCCAAATACCTCCTGATCTACTTTGACCAACTGAGCCATAGCACAGCTTAGACTGAAAATTGTCAATAATGCTATAATTCCTAACTTTTTCATTTTCTTCTGTTTTTAATGTTTATAACCAATAACTAATGTTCATTGAAAGTCTATATTCCTCTTTAGGACCTTGTATTACATCCTGATAGACCGGAAACAAGGCTCCGAAGGATATACCCCAGGCACCATAAAGTCCCAGGAATGAAGGACCAATCATTACTTTTTTTCCTCTCTGATCGATGGAGATAATCTGACCTTCACTGATATTAGTCCCCGGAAACTCTGCCAGCGATTCTATAAACATTCTCCAGTCCGGCTTTGGATAGTCTCCCATAAATAGGTTTGGCCGATAACCGACCACCAGACTTGCATAAGGCAGGTCGCCCAATTGATCATTGCCTTCTTCAAAGTAATATTGATAACCACCACCTACCCAGGCATACCAGGTACGGGAAGCATAGCCGGTAGAGATCGCTCCATGGATGGAGTTGTTCACATTGATGCCTCCTCTGTTTTTCTCAGTAGGTGTCGAAACACTTAAAATAGCCGTAGATTCAAAGCGCTTGCCAACCCCAAATGCATTGGAAAAGAAGCGGTACCATATGGATGCTTCTATGTCGCCATTTGCTGGCATATTGTTGTTACCTCTTGTCCTAGGGGCTTCAGACAATCTGTTGATCATGGTGGGTGTAGTGATATTAATTTGTAGATCTTCCGTCACCCCATACGACCAGATGTACCTAAGCATAAAGGATTGATCATCTTCGGTGCCTAGACTCATAACTGCTGCATTAAAGTCAAATCCACCTTTTGCCAACGTGGGGGTCTGTAAGCCGTACAACGGCCCATGACCCTGGCCATTAACCTCCGTAATTATAGTAATGCTCACCAATAGTATAAATGCTATTATTTTCATTGAGTTGATGTCATAGTCCTAAAAATTGTTGAATGGGTAGCAGCAGGTAGGCAGAGAATAATCCGAGTATGTATAACCAAAAGGATACCCATAGGATAATTTTACTCCAGCGAGCGGCTGTGTCACAAGGCGTTTCATTACCAAATTCGTCTATTTCACAGGCCTGATCTTTTTTGCGGCCATAAAACAGCCAAAAGTTAAATCCGATCAAAATTCCTGCTATCAGAAAAGTCCATTCCTTGTACTTGCTCAACCAGATCAATGCCGGAAAGTCCGAAACCATTCCGGCAACCACTGCTCCCATACCCACAGCGACGAGTAATGACGGTAGGGCACAGCATAGCAAGGTGGACACTGATGTAAACAAGGATGCTATGCTGACAAAATCCTGTTTTAGTGATTTTAAGACTCCCATTATTTCAATTGTCAATACATGGATGAATTCCATCACCAGCACGGCAGCAAGGGAAAAATAAATAAAGTAAGCCGTGCCTTAGCTACTATTATCCTTGTCCTATGCCCGCTTTGATCAGCTCTTCTTTAGAAATCCCCCGATTTTCACAGCAGGATAAAAGAGAGCCATTTACAGCGATAGCAGGCACTTTNTTNANNCCATATTCTTNCAGCTTGNTCAGACAGNTCTTGTCTTCACACTGCTTCACCAAATCATAAATGGTGATCTCGCATTGCTCACAAGCCAGGTCTTTCACCATTTGAACTACCGGGTCGCAAACAGGGCAGTTTGCTGTAAATATTTCTACTTGTCGTTTCATCATTATTCTTATTTTTTGGTTTTGAATAAAACTGAAACAAACGTACGGGGGGCTATGGGGTGGTCTCCAAGAAAAAGTTTAGAAATTATTTTGATCCAAATTGGTTGAATCGATCTAGCTGATTTTTCAGCCACGAAATTTCTTTCATTTTTTCCATGAGATCATCCACTTCAATGGCCGGAAATTGTTGACGCAACATCTCTATTTGCTCTTCATTACCGCAATTACCAGGGCAAGCATCCGATGTTTCTGAGATCTTAATTGCCAGAGATTTTCTAAACACTTCGTCCAATAAAAGATAGTGGGCTTTATCTAAACCACTCTTTGCTGCTTTGAACTGTATGAGGATCTTCTCCGGATCTTTTCCTTCATCCAGCATTTTTATCAAACCATCTATTTGGCCTTTGATGCTTTGCAGGCGGGTTTTTGTATCTTTTGTAAGGTCCTTGGGTATCATGTCCTTAGAGTTTTATTAAAGTACGTTTGCTGCAGGGCTGGTAAACAACAAATTTTGCGGTTTTTTTAATTTCAGTTACACCATCGATCCAATATCCGATCCCATGGAGGGGTAGGAATAGACCATATTCCTGACGTCTGCTACTTTCAGTTTTCCGCGAATGGCCATTGCAAAAAGGTTGATCATTTCCTCTGCGTGAGGCCCGATGATGTGTGCTCCTAAAATGTGGCCTTCTTTGTCGGAAATGACTCTATAAGCATAGGTTGATTCATTGATCCGTTTGGCATTGTACCAGTTTGACGCAGAGCCGTCCTTCACCTGATATGCTAAACCTGATGCTTTAGCCTGTGCTTCCGTCATACCAACAGTAGCAAGTGTAGGCAAGGTAAAGACTGCACTGGGCATTTCCGTATAGTCAGGCTTTTTGGAATTACCACGAATAATATTGGCCGCTACGGCATGTCCTTCCATAACAGCAACAGGTGTGAGGTTTAGTCCATGGCTGTCCGCGGCATCTCCTGCAGCGTAGACTGATGGATTAGTTTTGCTTTGAAGGTATTCGTTTACCCGGATTCCTTTTTTGCTGTAAGAAATATTGGCCTTTTCCAGGTTCATGCCATCTAGTTCCGGTACTCTTCCCGCAGCATTTACTACCAAGCTTGAAGTAAATGAATCATGACCATGGGTAGATTTAGTATTGACTTTAAACTGACCATTGGTTTCCTTAATGCCAACCACCTCTGTTTCAAGATAGAGATTGATACCTAATTCTCTGGTTGCACCAACAAGATGGTTTACTATGTCTTCATCAAAGTTTTCTAAGGGTCGCTTGCCGCGATGGAAGATTGAGACTTTACTACCTGCCCTGGCAGCCAGGTGGGCAAACTCCATGGCAATATAACCACCTCCAATAAAAGCGATGTGCTCCGGAAGGTCGGTGAGATCCAGAAAATCTGTGCTGTCAATCGGTAAATCGCCTCCTGGAATCTCAAGAATGACTGGTCGGGCTCCGGTAGCAATCACTATTTTATCTGCTTCCAACAGGTCATCTCCTATACGGACCGAGTTTTCAGATTCAAAACTCGCCGCTCCATGATACCTGTCTACGCCTGCTTTTTCATAACCTTTCTCCACACCTTTAGGCATTTTAGAGACAAACTCATTTTTGTAGGCCATCAGGTCCTGCCAATTGATAGAAATATCTCCTTGTATTCCGATTCCTTTCATTTTATTGGCCCGGTCAATGATCTCAGCAGCACCAACCAATATTTTTTTTGGGTCACAACCACGAAGCGCGCATGTGCCCCCATATGGTCTGAAGTCTGTAACGGCAGTTTTTAGACCTTTTTTAGCACATTTATTGGCTATGGTCATACCGGCCATTCCGGATCCGATGACGATTACATCATATTTCATGAGCAACAGTTACTTTTTCCACTTTCCTGAACAGGAGGGCAGGCCACAGTTCCATAGGAACAATACACACAACAGTCTCCATCTTTTGGTTTGAGAACTTTATTGCAGTTTTCGCATTCATAGAAATACTGGCACGCGTCTGTTGGCATGGTCTCTTCTTTTTGGTGTCCACAGTTTGGACAGGTAATAGTTGATTGTAATAGGATTTCTTTTTCCATTATTGGTCGTTTTTAGTTTGTTAATGCATCAGCGTTTCTCTGTATAATTTTCTTTTCAGTGACTTTATATCCCGTAGCTTCCTCAACATTAGTTGCCAATTGATCAACGGATACTTTTGTTTGATCAAACGTTACCGACACAATACCTCTTTCAAAAGAAGAAGAAACTTCAATAACGCCTTCACTATTATTAAGCGCTGCATTCACGCTATGCTCGCATCCGGTGCAGGTCATGCCTTTGACACTCAGCTCTGCATTCAGAATGTCATTTTCTTTTACCACGATTACTTTATCGGCTTTGCTGTTTTCAGGAAAAAAGATGCCAGAATAGGATGGAAATGCAAGCATCAATACCGCAAAGACGGTAACAAGTCCTAAAAACTTCTTTGACTGCCAAAATGATGGTTTTTCATCCTCTTCACAGGCACAGTCGATTTCCTCCTGTGTTCTGGGTCTTAACTTCTGGTACCAGGCAAACCCTAATACCAAAACAGTAAGACCTATTAAATAAGGTCTGAAAGGTTCCATCCATGAAAAAGAAGAAGCAACGCCTCCGATTCCTGCCAGCGTGGCAAAAACGGGGGTGATGCAACAAAGGGATGCAGTAAAGGCTACCAACAAACCGGCTCCAATACTTTTGGATGATGTGTTTGATTGATTTGAATTACTCATATTACTTGTTCTTTTTTACTATCATTCAATAAACTTTCTAACACAGGTCTGATCATCTGTATATTCTCTTCCACCAACGAGTAGAATACCGTTTGACCTACTTTCTTGTCTTTGACAAGCTTTCCATCTTTAAGCTTCCGCAAATGTTGTGAAACACCACCCACGGATATATCCAGGATATCGCTCAGGTCACAAGGACACATTTCGCCTTCTTTGTAGAGAAGGAATAGGATTTTCAACCTAACTGAATTCCCTGAAAGGTTGAAAATCTGTGTTGCCAGCTCCAGCTGCTCATCAAGTTGGTTAAGTGATTCCTTGCACTCCTTAATTTGGACAGGGTCCGCCAATACTCTAATACAGGTCTTGCTCATCTTTTAATGTTTTAGCAATTACTAAAACGTAAGAAGATAAAGAAAGGTTCAGTATTTAAGAAAATGCTAAAATTGGAATGATTAGAGGTTGCTAAAAATACGAAGAAACGCCAAATTGGATACCTGATATCTTGGCTGGTGGATTGCCCAGGATATCGGTTTGTCCCATCAACCGATAGTTTAGGCGAATGACTGTCTGGGCGGTGGGGCGGAAACTCATTCCCGGTACAACTGCCCAAATATCATCACCAATATTCTCTCCCGTTTCACGGAATGTCCCATCGTTCCAGTCAACATATTCTAATCGCATCGCCACATTAAAGGAAGCTTTATCAAAGCCTAATATCTTCCCGGTCAGGAGTGGCTGTACCAGGTCAACAAACCCTCCTCTTTGGCGATCTCCAAATTGCTGTGAAAAGGTGGCTGGAACATCAATATTTACCCACACCCATTCACCCACAAAGAAAGTTTTGATCCCGGGAACGGTCGCATTGAAATCTATGGCATATATGTTTAACCTTCTTGCATCATCCAATGTTAATCCATCCACTTCATGGGTATTATAAATACCTCCCATATAAGAAAGTCCGATTTCACCCACTTCATTATGTCTAAGGGCTATTTTTCCAGTGAATAAGGGTTCCCCATTGGATGATTCCTCAAAACGTTCCTTATTTTCTTTAGAGGCAGGTAAAAATGTTCGGTTTTCTCCATTATTGATAATGGCGTCATTAAATCCATTGGTCAGATAGGCTTCATAGCCAAAAGCCCATTCTTTGACATAATATTTACCATAAAGTCCAAAGCCAACATTACTCCAGGTGGCCGGGAGCATTTCGGTTGCAGCGATGGGACGGTCAACAAATTCCCATTTCGGTCCATCATGATTTTGATTGAATGCCCCGATAGGATTCATCACGATACCGCCACGAAGATTTAGCAGAGGGTGCAAGCTGATATCGAGCGCTGCAAATTCAATGGCTACCTCTTCTCCTCCTTCCTCAAATTCGATTTCTGAGAGAAACTTGATTTTCCTGTGGATCGATGATGCCACGAACAACGTCATCCGGGGTACACGGAAGCTATGTCCATCTGTAATGCCATCCTCACCCATGTATCCATAGTCTGCCTCTATATATCCACCCACAGATACCGGCAGCTTACCAACCTGAAGGAAAGGTCTATTGTAAACCGCATCCATGTTGAGCAGGTTTTTCGCGGTATCAACCGGTGTACGTTTGAGTAACGTGCTATCGATCTGACCATTTGTCTCTATCGAAAACAAATAAGCCATTGTTAGCAAGATCCAACTACAGTTTCTCATGATAAGTCAATTTTTATGGTTTTACTTTCTTTAATAACCGGGAAGCTTCTAAGAGAAGTATCAGCTGGTCCATTTTGGACATTCCCATTATTGGTGAATTCACTTCCGTGAGCAGGACACTGCAGTCGATCCCCAAATACCTGTAGTTCTGTGCCCTGATGGGTACATTTCATTAAAAAGGCTCTATACTCATTTGTGCTGAATCGAAATACGACGATTGGATATTGAAGTACTTCATTTTGTACAACTACATGCTGTAAATAGCTATTATCCTCTTTTAAAAAATCATCCTCCGGTATGTTGAGATAGGAGCCCTCAATGATTCCGGTAATATATCGTGTGCCTGCGCAACGCTGTAGCAGAAGACCTGATGCAAGCACTCCCAGGCATCCCATTCCACATTCTCTGATAAAAACCCGTCTTTGCATAACTACAATGATTCAAGAAATGCGATGAGTGCTTCTTTATCACTCACGGAAAGGGAAACGAATTGATTTTTGCTGTTTTCTGCCTCACCGCCATGCATAACGATGGCTTCCTCAATACTTCTTGCCCTTCCATCGTGCATCAGGAAATAGGAGCCTCCCTGAGAGTTTGGAGCCAACCCTAACCCCCATAGTGGTGGTGTCCGCCATTCATAAGTTTCCGCTGACCCTTCCGTAGCTCCATCATCAAGACCCGGACCCATATCATGTAATAAAAGATCAGTGTAGGGATAGAATGTTTTGTTTGATAATGCTTTAATATCAGTTTCAGGAGTGGTCCACTCAGGGATATGGCACGAAACACATCCAATTTCTGTAAAAGTGGCTTTACCGTGTAGTACCTGGCTATTTTCTTCAGATCGGGAAATAGGGGCTTTTAATGTCCGGAGGTAAAAGACCACATCCCGTATTGTTTGATCCGAAACTTCCGGATCAGTTGAAAGCTGACTAAATGGATCGATAGGTTCAAAAGTAGAGGTAACACCCATATCCTGGTTATACGCACTTACGGTCTGCTGAAGTAGATCGATGGCAGCCGCTTTCTTTCCGAACCGACCAATGATTTTTCCGTTTACTGGCTGATGAATCGATTTCTGCTCAAAGTAGGCGGGGGGAGTGATATAATTAGGTACACCGGATATCCCATCTCCATCTACATCTAGTGAATCAACATATTGGAGGATCTGCTGATCAGTTAATGCGGCAAGAAATCCTAACCCTGTCACAGCAGGCGGCGTAAACTTCATAGATGGTACACCGTCAGGAATTTTTTCGGGTTCAAAGCCGGGAATTGCCCGGTTCTGAAGCTGCGGTCCTCCAATTGATAAGTCAGGTGACGTGTTTGGTAATGTCTGCCCGAACCTGGTGAGCGTGGTGAAAGGATGTCCTTTTCCATCTCCTGCATGACAGCTGCCACAGGAAGTAGCAACAAACCCCGGACCGAGACCATCCAATGATGAAAATACTTCGTCATTGAATGCAATATCTCCATCCAGGAATTGGCGTTGCTCGGCATGCGACAAACCTGTGGTGGGACCATCCAACAATTCATTTTCTGTGGGAGCAGGTGGTATTATTTCTTCACATGAATTAGACATTATCAAAACAATAATGACTAGATGTCTTATTATTTTACTCATCATAAAATGATTTTATACAAACCTAGAAAATATATTTAGATATATCAAACTTTTAAATAAGGCATACAATATTTACTTTTGACTCAATGATTACAAATACAGAGGAAAACTACCTGAAAGCAATTTATAGTTTGAGTGTGGATCCAAATGGTAAAGAGCTTGGTACAAGTGATCTGGCGAGTCATCTTGGAATATCTCCTGCGACGGTCAGTAGTATGCTCAAGAAACTCAAAGAAAAGGAGTTCATCCGGTATGAAAAATATGGAACAATCTCACTTCTTGATAAGGGGCAAAAAGCAGCTTGTATAGTAATAAGAAAGCATCGGCTATGGGAAACTTTTTTAGTGGAGAGGATGGAATTTTCCTGGGACGAGATCCATGAAGTAGCTGAACAGTTGGAGCACATTAAGTCCAAAAAACTTGTAGCTCAACTGGATAAACTGCTTGGGTATCCTGAGCATGATCCTCATGGAGATCCGATACCGAATGAAAATGGGGAAATACGGGAGGTTACAAAATCCACTTTAGATAAAGAAATCATTGGAAAAAAACTTAAAGTGGTAGGAGTAAGAAATGATTCGCCAGTGTTTCTTCAGCACATCACCAAAAGGGGACTTGTCATTAATAGCAAGATCATCATTAAATCACGACTTGATTTTGATGGTTCTTTGGAAGTTGAAATCGATGGAACACATCAATTGATTAGTCAGAAGGTCGCTGAAAATATTTATGTGGCAAGTTAAAACTGACTGAGCCTTTGCCATTTGTTCCGTTTTTTATGCCGCCTTGAAAAGATATGTGATCATAGATCTCTTATATACCCCTATAAAACCTTTTTTGGGTACAGCCAATCCAATATATATTGGTCCTTTTAAAGGACAAAAGCCTCCGAAGAGGCTTTTTCATGATATTTCAGAAGGATTAGTCTTGTTTTTTGTCAAGCCTAAGAAATTCATTCATTTGAATTTCGGTGATGTAACGTGTTTCACCATCTTTCTCATAACTTCTGTTGATGAGCTTGCCGGTGATGGCTACGAAGGATCCTTTTTTAAGGATCTTTTCAACGTTTTCTGCCTGGTTTCCCCAGACTGCGACGTTGTGCCATTGGGTATCTGTAACTTTTTCACCTTTGTTATTGGAAAAGGTTTCATTGGTAGCAACTGTAAATGTTGCGAGCTTTTTACCGTTGTCAAAGGTTCTTACTTCAG